>CACKBQ010000012.1 GCA_902598405.1 uncultured Pelagibacteraceae bacterium
GTGATCTTTGTGATGCGCTTAAAGTATCAATGGATCGTGTTCGCACTTATCATGAAAAGCAATTACCAAATGATTTAGTTTATGAAGACAATCTTAACTCAAAGTTAGGATATGTTTGGCGTCCAGTTGAGTCAGTGGGTATTTATGTCCCAGGTGGTACTGCTAGTTATCCAAGTACAGTAATTATGAACACAATACCAGCGGTTGTAGCCGGTGTTGAAGATATCACCATGGTTACACCAATGACTAATACCGCTATAAGTTCTTCAGTGTTATATGCCGCAAAAATTTGTGGAATAAAAAAAATATACTGTATAGGAGGTGCCCAGGCTGTTGCTGCTCTGGCATATGGAACCAAGACCATAAAATCTGTTAATAAAATTGTTGGACCAGGCAATATTTATGTTGCTGAAGCAAAAAGACAAGTTTCAGGTTTCATAGGCATCGATATGTTTGCCGGCCCATCAGAGGTAGTCATTATTGCCGATGAAAAAAATGATCCAAAAATTGTTGCAGCCGACCTCATTGCACAAGCTGAACATGACCAAAGCGCACAAAGTATACTTTTAACAACCGATCAGAAATTAGGAGATGCTGTAAATAAAGAAGTAGAGAACCAGATAGATTCCCTTCCACGAAAGGATATAGCGGCTTCAAGCTGGGAAAATAATGGAAAGATAATTATCACTCAAAATCTTGAAGAAGCTGTTTTATTATCTAATAAATTAGCACCAGAACACTTGGAATTATTAGTTGATAACCCGGAAGATATTCTTAAAAGAATAAAAAATGCTGGAGCAGTTTTTATGGGCCGTAACACACCTGAGGCACTTGGAGACTATTTAGCAGGTCCAAGCCATGTACTTCCCACTTCTAGAAGTGCTAAATTTTCTTCTGGACTATCTGTTTTTGATTTTCTCAAGAAAATATCACTTGTTGAATTTTCAAAAGAAGGTATTGAACAAGTTGGAGATAGTGCTATTAAAATCGCAGATAATGAAGGTCTTGACGGGCATTCAAGATCAATAGAATATAGGCTTACAAAAAAATAATTTATGTCAAAAGAAGAAATACTAGAGTTCAAGGGTAAGGTTACAGATTTACTTCCCAACGCAATGTTTAAAGTAGAGTTAGAAAATGGCCATGAAGTATTAGCACATACAGCAGGAAGAATGAGAAAAAATAGAATCAGAGTACTTGCCGGGGACGAGGTTCTTGTTCAGGTTACACCTTACGATCTAACCAAAGGCAGAATAATATTTCGATATAAGTAGTTTGAGATTATTTTGAAGCTAATTCTAGGCAGCGCATCTCCACGAAGACTTGAGTTATTGGCAAAACTTAACATTAATCCAAGCGAGATCGTTTCCCCAAATATAGATGAGTCCATTAAAAGTAATGAGCTACCTCTTCAATATTGTAAACGTATAGCACATGAGAAACTAAAACATTTTCAAAATAAGTATAAAGACTCAGTAATTTTAACTGCTGATACGATTGCCTATACTGGTAGAAAACTCATAGATAAAACAGATGACGAAAATATTGCTTATAAAAACTTACTTCGACTATCGGGAAAAAGACATAGAGTCAGCACTTCCATTTGTATAAGAAATCTAGAAAATAGAATATTTAAAAAAACCGTTACGACAGTTGTTAGTTTTAAAGTATTAAGCGGTCAAGATATAGAAGATTATATGAAAACTAATGACTGGCAAGGTGTTGCAGGGTCATATAAAATTCAAGGGATGGCAGAGTCTTTTATCAAATCCCTAAATGGATCTTACTCAAATGTAGTCGGTTTACCCTTATTTGAAGTCAAAAACCTCCTTATTTCAGCTGGATATAAATGATTGAATTAATTTTTATTTATAATGCAAAAAGTGGTATCGGAAATGCCTTTATAGATTGGGCGCATAAAATAATATCGCCAAAAACTTATGACTGCAATTTATGCTCAATTACATACAATAATTTAGGTAAAGAAATAAAGTGGAAAGAATTTCTTAACAATATAAATGCACATAGCCGATTTTACTATATTGATCATCTAAAAGAACTTGATTTTGTTGATGAGAAAACAGAGCTACCATGTGTTTTTATTAATGAGAAGGATGAATTTAAATTAATAATTAATTCCCATGAGATGAATTCATTTGATAATGTTGACCAATTAATCAGTAGATTAAAGGTTTTTCTGGATTAACTGTATTCAGAATATTTTCTTTGCACGAATTAATGTTATAGAATAAAAGACTAGGATCACTAATTAAATGGCTCGATAGCTCAGTTGGTAGAGCAAAGGACTGAAAATCCTTGTGTCGGTGGTTCAATTCCACCTCGAGCCACCACTTATGCAGCTGTAGCTCAGTTGGTTAGAGCGCCTGGTTGTGGTTCAGGAGGTCGGTAGTTCGAATCTACCCAGCTGTACCAGTAATTACTTTTTTTACAGGTAGAGTTAATACAATCAGAAACATAATTATCATCACAAACCCAAAAGCTAAGTAGAGTACACCAAATTCACCCGTTAAATCATAGCTTCTCGAAATCATGATCAGTGCAATAGGACCAACTGTAAATGATACAATAAATTTAATACCGTAGACTAGGCTTTGATATTTTTCAGGTGAAAATTTTGCAAGTAATAAATTTTCTGCAGGCAGTATACTCGAATTAAAAGCAACAATTGCAAGACTTATTGCAATTAACCAGTAATTTGAAAGACTCACAATTAAGAGCAAGAGGAGTCCTTGGCCAACTATTCCAATTGAATAAATCAGCTTTTCAGAATATTTATCTGTTAAAATACCTCCAACATAATTCATTAAACCACTTACAATATATATCCCGGCAACTATATAGCCGATATCTGAAGTAGATAAATCAAGACTATCAGTAAGTCTGATATCAATTGCCTTTGGAAGACTTGTCTGAAGAATTTGATAAACAAAGCTCAAACATGTAATACTTAACAGCATAATAATTGCAATTTTTAGCATCTGATTTTTTTCAGGATTATCTTTAAACTGCTCTGAAGATATATTCTTTAATGATATTTTTCCTGATTTAAGATGATAGGTTAGACTTAGTCCAACTACTAATGAGATCAATCCTGGCAGCATAAAGGCAGCTTGCCAATTAAATTGTTCAATTAATACACCCGCAAAAAAGGCACCTAATCCAATACCTACTCCCCCAAAAATATTATTAAAGCCAAGCGCTTTACCAGTTTCCTTTGAAGTGTTAACAACCCATGAAATTCCAGCGGGGTGATAGATAGCGCAAAACAATCCAAGCAATGATAAACTGATAAATAAAGAAACTTTATTTCCGCTCAAGCCACATAATAATGAACTAATTCCCAAGCCAATGAACATAATTGCAATCATTCCAGAACGACTCCATCTGTCACTGATCCATCCAGCAGGAAGGGCTCCCAAACCCACAAGTAAAGATCCTAAAAACCAAAGATTTAGTAATTCATCGTAGCTAAGCTTCCAGTCGTCTTCAATTGCTAGAACTATAACAAAATAGAATGCAGCAAACATATGCATTAGTAAGTGACCTAAGGCGGCATACGTGACTGTTAATTTGCTATCATTTTCCATAACTACTTTCGATAAAAATAGTGCAATTATTATAAACTTTAAGAAAAATTTAAAATTATTTGACTTTTATTAATAAATAAGGCATTTCAGCTTCATGTTTAAATTTAAACATCATCACTATCATATCTAAGTTCGCTGAAAAAAACAATCAGCGGGCAATAACCCCTTTTTATATTAAATAAACACACTTTGTAGTATCTTACTTACAGTGGGAGTAAAATGAGTAAAATTAAAAATAATCCAAAGGCAATTTTGCCGAAGGGTTTTAAAGACAGTGACATTGAAATTTTAAATCTTAGAAAAAAAGTTTCTAAGATAATAGAGAAGGAATGTCTAAAGTATGGATTTATTGAATTAGATACATCCACAATTGAATATACTGAGAGCATTGGTAAGTTTCTTCCTGATGTAGACAGGCCTAGTGGAGGTGTATTTTCATTTCAAGACGATGATGAGAAATGGCTATCACTGAGATATGACTTAACGGCCCCCTTAGCAAGATACGTAGCTCAAAATTATCAAGACCTCGTTAAGCCATTTAAACGTTATCAATCAGGACTAGTTTGGAGAAATGAAAAACCAGGACCAGGTAGATACAGAGAATTTTTTCAGTTTGATGCTGACGTAGTGGGAGTTGATTCAACACTAATTGATGCAGAGCTGTGTGTAATGGTATGTGATATTTTAATTGAGCTTGGCCTAAATACGTCACAATTTGAAATAAAATTTTCAAATCGGGAAATTTGGACAGAACTTTTTTCGAACTTAGATGTTAAAGAGGACGATTTACCAAAAATTCTTAGAGCAGTAGATAAAAAAGATCGATTAGGTATAGAGGGCGTTAATGAGTTGCTTCAAAAAGGAAGAAAAGATGTATCTGGTGACTTCATGGAGGGCGTGGGCTTAAGCGAGACAGATGCTGATAAAATTATTTCTTTTATAACCAATTCAAACCAATCAAACGCCCAGATGGAAGAATTCAACTCCTATATAAAAAATTTCCCAGATTATCCAATTCGTTTTGACTCATCAGTTGTTCGCGGTCTCGACTATTACACTGGAATGATTTTTGAAGCAGAGCTTCTTGTTGATATTAAAAATGAGAAAGGCGAAAAAATTGTATTTGGATCAGTTGCTGGCGGTGGAAGATATGACAGACTTATTTCAAGATTTGGGAAAGAGGATGTTCCAGCTACTGGTATATCTATAGGTGTTGATAGATTAATTGTAGCGTTAAATCAATTAGACCTTTTAGATAATAAGAAAAATCCATTAGTGGTAATTGCAAATTTAGATAATCAAAATATGCCGGATTATATTTCAATGGCTAAAGAAATTAGAAATGAAGGTATTGCATGTGAAATATCATTTGGATCTAAAAATCTTGGAAAACAATTAAAGTATTGCGATCGCAAAGGTGCGGATATTGTGATCATTGCTGGTGATGAAGAGTTAAAAAAGGGTGAAATATCAATTAAGGATTTAAATAAAGGTAAAGAGGTTTCAAAAGATATTGTCGATAGAGACAAATGGAAAGAGGCAAAAGCTGGACAACAAACAATTAATCGCTCTGACCTGATGACAGCATTAAATGAAATTTTGAATTAAAATAAAATGTCACTTCAAGAATTAAATATCAATTTAAAGAATTATTTTATTAAGTCTGGATTTAATTATATTGAACTTCCATTGCTGTTTGATGCGGATATATTTTTTGAAACTTCAGGTGAAGAAATTAGAAGAAAGATGTATTCGTTTACTGATACTTCAGGAAAAGAAAAATGTTTGAGACCAGACATGACTGTACCAACATGTCAAAATTTTATTGAAAGTAATAATAAATCCAGTGAGTCAAAGTTATGTTACAGCGGTCCTGTATTCAGATCATCCAATGAGTTATCAAATAATTCCATTGAATTAAATCAGTCTGGTATTGAGATCATTTTTTCTGAAAAAAATTTAAATAATATACATGAGATGGATGCGTACATTTTAAAGACAGCTGAAGATACAATGTGTCAATTAAATATTGATAACTATAAAATTAAAATTGGTAGCATTAAATTATTTAATCAGTTTATCAACAAATTGGAGCTGCCAATTAGATGGAAACAGAGATTAGTAAGACATTTTTTTAGAAGAAAATATTTCGGGAGTTTACTTGATAGGTTAGGTGAAGGTGTAGGGTATGATAATGAAAAAAAGCATAGCATGCTTCAAGAAAAATTTAATATAGATGACGTATCTGACAAAAGCTTGACAGATTTAATTAATAAACAAAATGCTCGAGGATTAGGTGCTCGAACTGTTGAGGAAATAGTTGATCGATTTCAATTAAAAAGCCTTAATGTAATAAGTCAGAAAGATGGAAAAAAAATTGTTGATTTAATAAATAATTTTTTAAAATTAAGTTGTAACCTTTCGGAATTTCCATCACTGCTTCGCGAATTTACTAAATCAAATAATGTTTCTTCGTTTGAGAGTGAAGTAGAGGAAATGGAGAATTTTGTGAATGCTGTATCAGAAAAAAGTAATATAGAAAAATATTATTTTGATAATGACTTTGGTCATTCAATTGAATTCTATGACGGCATGATGTTTGAAATTTATAATCCTGATAATCAAAGTGAATTAATTAGTGGAGGGCGGTATGATAAATTGCTTATAGATTTAGGCTCTAAATCGAACTTATCAGCAGTAGGATTTGCAACTAATAATAACAATATAATTGAGCTGATTTAGGAATGAATATACAAAATAAACTTCGGATTGCATTGCCAAGTAAAGGTAGATTGAGAACAGACATGGAGTCTTTGTTTGAAGAAAAAAAAATAATTTTTAGTAATCTTGAAAATGATAGAGAGTATATTGCAGCAATAGAGGGTCTTGATAATGCAATTGTTTATTTCTTAAGTGCTAAAGAAATTACAAATCGACTTGATGAAGGATCCATTCATGTTGGTTTAACTGGTGACGATTTAGTACAAGAAAAAATAATTAATTATAACCAGAAGGTTTCAAAAAAACTTAAGTTAAATTTTGGTAAAGCAAATTTAGTTGTTGCTATACCAGAAATATGGATTGACGTAATGACAATGGCCGACTTAGAAGAAATCTGTCATTTGCACAGAACTAAATTCTCTAAAAGACTAAGAGTTGCAACAAAGTATAAGAATTTAACAAATGAATATTTTTCAAATTGTGGGGTTGTTGATTATAGGACTGTAGAAAGTGATGGATCAACCGAGAGCGCTCCATTCAATGGCTTTGCAGAAATAATTACTGACATCACATCATCAGGAGAAACATTAAGAGCTAATAATCTAAGAGTACTTGATGATGGACTTATACTAGAGTCGTCTGCAAACATTTTTACTTCAAATGTAGCTGAGTGGAATAAAAATTTAGAAAATACACTCAATTATTTTATAGATAGGATTTCATAAAAAAACCCGGCTAGGCCGGGTTTTTTTAGATTAGCTTTAATGAGCTCAACTTACATCATGCCGCCCATGCCACCCATTCCACCCATGTCAGGCATTGCAGGAGCCGCTGCAGCTTTGTCTTCAGGTGCATCAGCTACCATTGCTTCGGTAGTGATTAAAACACCAGCTATCGATGCTGCATTTTGTAAGCTAGTTCTTACAACTTTAGTAGGGTCGATAATTCCTGCTTTAAACATGTCCACAAACTTATCGGTTTGCGCATCATAACCTTCTGAAGCAGATTTACCTTCTTTAATTTTTCCAACAATTACCGAACCATCAACACCAGCGTTATTTGCAATAGTTCTAATTGGTGTTTCTAAAGCACGACGCACAATATCAACGCCTGCTTTTTGGTCGGCATTTGCTGTTTTAACTTTATCAAGAGCACTTGCAGCTTTTATCAATGCAAGTCCACCACCGGCTACGATACCTTCTTCAACAGCAGCTCTGGTTGCATTTAATGCATCGTCAACTCTGTCTTTTCTCTCTTTAACTTCAACCTCGGTTGCACCGCCAACTTTGATGACAGCTACACCGCCAGCAAGTTTAGCTAGACGCTCTTGAAGTTTTTCTCTGTCATAATCAGATGTAGTCTCTTCAATTTGTTTTCTGATCTGAGAACATCTGCCTTGAATGTCAGCTTTTGTACCAGCACCGTTAACAATTGTTGTATTTTCCTTGTCAATGCTAATTCTTTTTGCAGTGCCAAGGTCATTAACAGTTACATTTTCTAATTTAATTCCAAGGTCTTCAGAGATGACTTGACCGCCAGTTAAAATTGAAATGTCTTCCATCATTGCTTTTCTTCTATCACCGAAACCAGGTGCTTTAACAGCAGCAATCTTCAAACCGCCTCTTAATTTATTAACAACTAATGTAGCTAGAGCTTCGCCCTCTACATCCTCTGCAATAATTAAAAGTGGTCTTCCTGCTTGCACTACAGCTTCTAGAAGAGGAAGCATTGGCTGTAAATTTGTTAGTTTTTTCTCATGCAAAAGAATATACGCATTTTCTAAATCAGCAGTCATTTTTTCCGCATTAGTTACAAAGTATGGAGATAGATAACCTCTATCAAACTGCATACCTTCAACGACATCTAATTCAGTTTCTAAACCTTTTGCTTCTTCAACAGTAATGACGCCTTCGTTACCAACTTTGTCCATTGCTTTAGCAATCATATCACCGACCTCTGCTTCGCCATTTGCTGAAATAGAGCCAACCTGAGCAACTTCCGCGCTTGTTTTAACTTTTTTAGAGGAGTCTTTAATTGCATCGCTTGCAGCTTCAATTGCAGAATCAACACCTCTTCTTAAATCCATAGGATTCATACCAGCGGCAACAAATTTTAAACCTTCAGTGACAATTGCTCTTGTAAGTACGGTTGCAGTTGTCGTACCATCACCTGCAACATCATTGGTTTTACTTGCAGCTTCTCGTACCATTTGAGCACCCATATTTTCAAACTTGTCTTTGAGCTCAACTTCTTTAGCAACAGAAACACCGTCCTTTGTACTTTTCGGTGCACCAAAAGATTTGTCCATAACTACGTTTCTACCTTTTGGGCCTAAAGTAACAGCCACTGCATCTGCTAATACATTGACACCTTTGAGCATTTTATTTCTAGCCTCTGTGCCAAAATGAATATCTTTACCCGCCATTTTTTTTCTCCTTAGTTAATATTTATTTTTTCTTTTTTGATTTAGATTTTGTATCTATAACGCCCATGATGTCTGACTCTTTCATAATACAGAGTTCTTCACCATCAACCTTTACTTCTGTTCCAGACCACTTACCAAAAAGAACGATATCGCCAACCTTCAGATCAAGCGGTGTTACTTTACCATCTTCACTTTTAGTTCCATTTCCGACGGCTACAATTTGGCCTTCTTGAGGTTTTTCCTGAGCAGTATCTGGTATGATAATACCGCCTGCTGTTTTCTCTTCAGTATCCAGTCTTCTAACGAGTACACGATCGTGTAAAGGTCTAAAATTCATGTTTTAATCTCCTAAATATGTTTGCTCAAAGCTTAATTACCTAGGCATATAGTGATCTAGGGCAAATGTGTCAAGGGGTGGAAAATATTTCGATTTTATTGGAATTAGCTAAAAAACGAGTATTTTCAATAATTTGCTATTGTTCTGACTCACCGCCATCAATTACGATGTTTTGACCAGTCATAAAAGATCCAGCTTCAGAAGCCAAATATACTGCAGCGCCTGCAATTTCGTCAGGCATTCCTATCCTTTTTAAGGCTGCTTTGGCAGTCATAGATTTTAAAATACTCTCATTCTCCCATAAAGCTCTGGCAAAATCAGTTTTTATTAAACCAGGTGAGATACAATTTGCACGAATATTATCTCTGCCATATTCCACTGATATATTTCTTGCCAACTGGGAATCCGCAGCTTTTGATATAGCATAAGCACCCAACATGCTGTTGCCGCGCAAACCTGCGATAGAGGAAATAATTATAATTGAACCATTTTTCATTTTGATCATATCTGGGAGCACCTCATTACAGAGCCAAAAGTTACTTTGCACGTTTGACTTCATTATTTTTTCAAACGCCTCGTCAGGTATATTATTTGATGGTCCAAAATATGGATTGATTGCAGCATTACACACAAGAGTGGAAATATTGCCACAGAAGTCTAACGATTTTTTGTAAAGATTTTTTAATTGCTCTTTGTCCGAAATATTACATGAAATTGCCGTTGCATGTCCCTCTCCAAATGTATCATTTATCTCTTTAGCGACTGCTTCACATGCATCAAGCTTTCGACTTGTGATAATGACTTTTGCACCATGCTCTGCCATTCTGTAGGCTATAGCTTTGCCTATTCCTCTCGAAGATCCTGTGATTATAGCATTTTTATCTTTTAAGTTAAAAAGTGTCATTTAATTAAATATCATAATAATTTATAAGAAGATTATAAATTTATAGGATAATTTCAATATAATAATGGAAATTAAAAAAATCGTAAGCGCTACTGAATTTTCACTTTCATATAGAATCATACTTTGTGATCTTTGGGGCGTTATTCATAATGGTGTTGAAGTATTCTCTGATGCAAAATCCTATCTTGAGGTAATGAAAGAACATAATATTGATGTTTATTTGATTTCTAATGCTCCGAGACCTGAGGCAGTAGTAAGAAATGGATTAATAAGTAAACTTAATCTTAATCCTGAATTATTTAAAAAAATTTATACTTCAGGCGATACAGGTACACAGTACATAAATTCTAAAGTTCATGGCCAATCATATTATCATTTGGGACCAGAAAAAGATTATGACTTATTAGAAAATATAAATATTCAAAAAACTAATGACATAGAGTCCTCAGAATTTGTTGTCTGCACAGGCTTATATAATGACAACGATGAGCGCCCAGAGGACTATAAAAATATTTTTGAGGATTTTCTTAAACAAAATTTAGAAATAGTATGTGTTAATCCAGATGAAATAGTCTACCGAGGTCAGGCACGCATATATTGTGCAGGGGCTCTTGGAAAATATTACGAAAAACTAGGAGGTAAAGTAACTTACTACGGAAAACCTTATCCAGAAATATATGATTTTGTAATGAATGATTTATTGTCCAAAGATACAACAATTAAAAAAGAAATATTAGCTATAGGCGATAGCCTTAAAACAGATTGCTTAGGGGCACACAAATCGGATTTAGATTTTTTATTTATAAAAAATGGTATTCATAAAACTGAAATTGCAAATGATGACGATTTAGTGAGAATATCAAAAGCTAATTTACCTGAAACTTGCGAAACTCTAATATATACTGAATTTTTAAATTAATTAAAAAATGAAAGTTTTTAAAAGTTTAAATAGAATAACATTAAATTATACAAAGAATTCTGTATTAATTATTGGAAATCTTGATGGAGTTCATAAAGGGCACCAATCAATAATTAATTCGGCAAAAAAAATTGCAAATAAACAAAAAACAAAAATAGGTGTGTTACTTTTTGATCCGCATCCACGGAAATATTTTAACAAAAATATTGAAAGTTTCTTATTAACAGAGTTAAACGAACGTCTCGAAATCTTAAAATCTTACGGTATCGATTATGCAATAATAATAAAATTTAATAAAAGAATATCCTCTATGACACCTAATGACTTTTGTAAAAAAATATTACTTAGAGGAATATCAATGAAATATATTTTAGTTGGTAAAAATTTTAAGTTTGGTAATAAACGATCAGGCGACTATAAGTTTCTTCTAAATTTCGGAAAAAAAAATCAATTTTACGTAAACCCAGTGAAATTATTAAAAACACCAAATCATCTTTTTAATAAAACAAAGATGAAAATATATTCGTCTACAAATATTAGAAAACTTATTTCAAGTGGCAATGTAAAATTGGCAAAAAATTTTTTGGGAAACAATTTTAGTATAACGTCAAAAGTTATAAAAGGAGATCAACGAGGCAGAAAAATTGGCGTTCCAACTGCTAATCTAAATATAAATGAATACGTGGCACCAAAATATGGAGTATATGCTATTGAAGCTTCATTCCTTAAAAATTCAAAGAAAAGAACTCTTAAAGGAATTGCGAATTTTGGTATCAGACCAACATTTCATAAGAATTCTGAAATTTTGGAAGTTCATCTATTTAGATTTAAATTGAATATTTATAATTCTTTGCTAAAAGTCGATTTTGTTGAATTTATAAGGCATGAAAAGAAATTTTCAGGAGTAGAGGCCTTAAAAAAACAACTAAAATCAGATATATCTAAAGCACAAAAAATTCTAAATTAAGTAAAATGAACACTAAAAATGATAAAATAGATTTTAGTGAAACTCTATTTTTACCAAAGACATCCTTTGCGATGCGTGCTGGCCTACCCGAGCAAGAGCCAAAAATTCTAGATGGCTGGTCAAAGGATAATATTTATGAAAAATTAAGGGAAAAATCAAAAAGTAGAAAAAAATTCGTATTACATGATGGCCCCCCTTACGCCAATGGTCATTTACACATGGGGCACGCCCTGAATAAAATACTAAAAGACTTTGTTGTAAGATCACAACAAATGCTTGGAAATGATAGTTCTTACATTCCTGGCTGGGATTGTCATGGCTTGCCAATTGAGTGGAAAATAGAAGAGCAATATAGAGAACAGGGAAAGAATAAAGATGATGTCGATATTATAAAATTTAGAAAAGAATGTAGAGAATTTGCTGAAAAATGGATTGATATACAAAGAGAAGAATTTATTCGCTTAGGAATAAATGGAGATTGGTACTCTCCCTATACTACAATGTCATATGAGGCAGAGTCTATAATTGTAAGAGAATTTTTTAAGTTTCTTGAGAACGAAAGTTTATATCGTGGGTCAAAGCCTGTTATGTGGTCAACTGTTGAAAAGACTGCATTAGCTGAAGCTGAGATTGAATATAAAGAACATAAATCAACAACTATCTGCGTAAAGTTCCCAGTAAAAGAGAGTTCAGATTCAAATTGTCAAGATGCATCCGTAATTATATGGACAACAACTCCATGGACAATTCCAGGAAACAGAGCAATTGCTTACAGTAAATCAATAACGTATTCAATGTTTGAAGTAGTAAGTTTAGAAGAACACAGTACTTTACAAGTTGGAGATAAAATTATAATTGCAGATGAACTTTTAGATAATGTAAAAGTTCAATGCAAAATTAGAGAATTAAAAAAAATATCAGAAGTAAAAAACTTAGACAAAATTATTTGTAATCACCCTTTTAAAAAATCTGGTTATGATTTTGAGGTGAGAATTTTTGATGCTGATTTTGTTACTTTGGAGCAAGGCACGGGTTTCGTTCACATAGCACCTGGCCATGGAGCTGATGACTATAATTTGGGTATTACAAATGGTATCGAAGTTCCTGATACAGTAGATGAAAATGGTGAATACTTTCCTCACGTACCATTATTTAATGGTAAAAAAATTTTTAATGAAGATGGATCAGATGCTGATGCAAACGTAGCAGTTATCATTGAGCTAAAAAAGCATGAAAATTTAGCAGGCAAGGGTTCATTGCGTCATAGCTACCCTCATTCATGGAGATCAAAAGCTCCTGTCATCTTTAGAAATACTCCACAATGGTTCATCAGTATGGAAAAAAATCAATTGAGAGAAAAAGCGTTGAACGAAATTGAAAAGGTTAAATGGTATCCAAAACAGGGAAAAAATAGAATTTATTCAATGATTGAAGAAAGACCTGATTGGGTAGTGTCAAGACAACGGGCATGGGGCGTACCTTTATCTATCTTTTACAATATTAAAACAGGAAAGCCGCTGGTTGATAAAGAAATAAATGAAAAAATTATTAAACTTTATGAAAAAGAAGGGTCAGATGCGTGGTTTAAATATTCAAAAGAAGAATTATTAGGTTCAAATTATAATCCGGAAGAATATAAAAAAGTTAATGATATTTTAGATGTATGGTTTGACTCAGGCTGTACACATGCATTTGTTTTAGATGGAAAAAATGATCAAATCTGGCCGGCATCTATTTATCTTGAAGGGACAGATCAACACAGAGGTTGGTTTCATTCATCGCTTTTAGAGTCTTGTGGCACAAGAGGAGTTGCGCCTTATGAGTCTGTTTTAACTCATGGATTTATACTTCATGAAGATGGCCTAAAGATGAGTAAATCATCATCCAATACTGTCTCGCCAGCAGAGGTCATTGAAAAATCAGGCGCTGACATACTAAGGCTCTGGGTAGCAAGCAGTGATTACTCTGAGGATTTAAAGATCGGGCCTGAAATCATAAAAAGCAACATTGATAGCTATAGAAGACTTCGCAATACACTTCGTTTTATTTTAGGTAATTTATCAGATTTTGATCAAGACGAGAAAGTATCTGTGGATGAACTTGATGAATTAGATTTATATATTTTATCAGAATTAGAGAGTTTAAAAAAAGAAGTTATCTCAAACTATAAAATATTTGAGTATCAAAAAGTTTTTTCTGCGATATTTAATTTTTGTACAAATGACTTATCATCTTTCTATTTTGATGTAAGAAAAGATACTCTTTATTGTGACTCAAAAAATAACAAAGTAAGAAAATCTACTCGCACTGTTCTAGATATTTTATTTCATGATTTATTAAGTTTGCTTGCACCAATACTCTGTTTTACCACTGAAGAAGCCTGGCAAAGTCGGTTTGGATTTGAAAACAGCATACATGAAAAAGATTTTCCAAAATTAAATGATACTTTAATAAATAAAAACTTATCAACTAAATGGGCAGTGTATAAAAAATTAAGAAAGGTCATTAACGGAGCAATCGAAGTGAAGAGAAAAGAAAAAGTTCTTGGATCCAGCCTTGAAGCCTCTGTTAAACTTTACATATCTAAAGATGAAATCGAAAAGATTGACCAAAAAGTATTAGAAAATATTTCAATTATTAGTGAATTAGAAATTGTAAATGAAAAGCCCTCAAGTGACAGCTTTATATCTGAACTAGATAAAAACATCGGAGTGCATGTAAGTAAATCTGATGGTGAAAAATGTGAGCGCTGTTGGAAATATTTTTCTAATTTAAAAGATAACGTTTGCTATAGATGTCAAGAAGTGCTTAGTAAATGATACAAACCATTGGAAGATTTATATTTTTAATACTGGTTATTTTTGCAGCTGATCAACTCTCAAAGTTTTATGTAATCAATGTTTATAACATTGACGTATCAAATCTCAGTTCACAATATTTAACATCAATAAATAAATATCTTAATTTTCATTTGATATGGAATAAGGGCTTTGCATTTGGAATATTTCAAAATGAAATTTCGATGGTTAATTATATTTATATGTTTGTTATGGCAATAATTGCTATAGCAGTATTTTTTTATGCAATAAGTATTAATAAAAAAATTTATTATTATGGATTTAGTTTAATTATAGGTGGAGCGTTGGGTAACTTACTCGACAGATATCAATATTCTGCCGTATTAGACTTTATAGATTTACATTATAACAATTATCATTGGTATGTATTCAATATAGCTGATATAAGTATCACCCTTGGCTGTATTTTGATTATTTTACTTGAGTTGTTCTCAAAAAAAGAAAATGATAAAACCGTTAAAAATGATACGTAACTATTTAATTATATTTTTTATATTAATTTTTGCTGCTTGTACTAACAATACAGTCAGAGATTACACATCATTAAAGCAAAAAGCACTAGAGATACCTCCTGATTTTGAACTAACCCCACCAGTTGTTGGTGAAGAGGAAGTAGAGGAGGCCGCGCCTACAGGTGAGTCAGCTGCAGATATTCAAGATATCATTACACAAGACTCATCCACCAGCGTGCCTAGTAATGCTGATACATCATCCTTAGACGAATTTATTGATAATAATTTTGGAAACGAGGATCAAAATATAAATAATTCAACTTTACCTGAGGATCCTATTAATGAGGTAATTGAAGATTCACTTGTTGAAAGTAATAAATTAGACGTTGTAACAAATGACGATAGTATTTTAGATACAACTGATAATATTGGTTTAAGCGAGGAAGAGTTTTTGGAAGGAATATCAAACACAGACGAAATTACAACACTTCCTGAAGAAGATCAGCTTAAGCCAGAAATAATTGATGAAACAATGTATGATGATGCTCCTAGTTTTGATGAAAACGAAGATTTGAATGATCTTCTTAACAGGGTGGATGACTTACTTAACTCATATTCAAATTAATTATTCTATAAATGTTTAAGTTTTTTAGAGATCCAAAATGGTTTTTATGGGCATACATCGGTTCAGCTATTATCTTATCATCTCTGTGGGTTCAGGTTCAAATTGATGTAAAAATTAATGAATGGTTTGGTGAGTTTTACGACATGATACAGGAAGCATTGTCTGCTCCTTACGCCATTACAATTGAAGAATATTGGGCAAGTTTATTATCCTTTATAACACTAGCGGGAATGTATGTAGCAGTTGCAGTCCTTGTAAGTTATTTTACTAATCACTTTTTATTTAGATGGAGAACTGCCATGGTTGAGTGGTATCACTCTGTCTATGATAAGGCGCGTAAGATTGAGGGTGCGTCACAAAGAGTTCAAGAGGATACCATAAAGTTTTCAAGAATTATGGAGTCTCTTGGTACAAGTTTGATTGAAGCTTTAATGATCCTGGTAGAATTTATGCCAATACTGTTTGGCTTGAGTATTGGAATTCCAATATTCTTCTTTGGTGAATGGGAGTATGGTCTAGTCGTTGGTGCATTATTATGGTCGATTGGAGGAACATTATTTTTAATTGGACTTGGTTTAATTTTAAGGCTTGTTGGTATTGAATACGATTTACAAAAACAAGAAGCGGCATACAGAAAAATGTTAGTAATTGCTGAAGATGATGAAACAGTAAGACCAAAAACCCTTGAGGAATTATTTGATGATGTAAGGCAAATTCATTTTTTAAGTTATATAAGATATCTATATTTCGATATTGGTCGTATTGCATTTTTACAGGCAAATGTTTTATCAGCTTATGTATTTTTAGCCCCTGCAATTGTTGCCGGGGTAGTTACTCTTGGTGTAATGCAACAAATAATCAGGGCATTTGGTAGAGTTGAGGGGTCAATGCAATATCTTCTTAAAGCCTGGCCAACAATTATTGAACTCGCAAGTGTTTATAAAAGATTGAGAGAGTTTGAAAGGCAAATAGATCAAGCAACCGTAACAGCTGGTCAGGAAGTGCGATGATGAATTATCCATTTCTTGATTTTGATAAGCTTGAAAACTCATATTCCGAATCGTTAGGGATACTGGATCAAAGCTTTAATAAAATTTTAGTAGTCGGTATAGGCGGCTCTTCTCAGGGATCAAAAGCAATTAATCATTTTTTAAATGAAAAACGTGTCCATTATGTTGATCATTTAAATTCTGTTAAGATTAACGAATTGTTAGACAATACTCAACTAGATGAGACTGGTTTCATTTTCGTATCAAAATCTGGACAAACATCAGAAATACTAACCATCTTTGAATATATGATCAAAAAACTAGACGGAAATATTGATTTTTCAAAAAATTTTTATTCGTTTACAGAAAATGCATCTTCTCCACTAAGAGACTTATCCATACAAAAATCAATAAAAACTATTGAACTAAACAACGAAATTGGAGGTAGATTTTCAATTTTTAGTAACAATAGCCTTATCCCAAGTTTTTACTTTAATAGAGGTCTGTTCACTGAGTTTTTTAATGGAGGAAGAAGAGCATTAAAAGATAAAGACCAAATAAAGAACATGGCTGAGGAAGATTTTAAAAGAATCAAAAATGGAAATAATATATTTGCTTATTTGATTTATGGTGACGAGCTTATTGAAATTGGTAATTGGCGTAAACAATTATATGCGGAGTCATTAGGTAAAAACGCAAAAGGTGTATTACCTGTAGTATCTGAAATGCCAAAAGACCAGCACAGTCTTTTACAGTTATATCTAGATGGACCCAAAAATATTTTTTTTGAAATTATGGGTATGGAATACTCAAAAATGAATTTGATTAATATCACACTTTCAAATCATCTTGATGCCATGAGTAAATCTTTATCAAAGATAAATGGGAATACTAATAAATATATTTTTAAAGATAAAGATATGAGTAAGATTGGCTATTTTTTTGGATCAGAAATGTTAAGGGTTATCTATCTTGCTGAATTATTAGAAGTTGACCCCTTTACTCAAGATGCAGTTGAACTTCAAAAAGGTTATTTAAATTAATTTAAAAAAACTAAATTTTGAATTACCTAGTTCTTTTTCACGTAAAAGTAATACTTCTGACAGTTCAAAATGTTTAGATTTTTTTTCTTCCTCTAAGATGATGATACTGTCTTTTTCTAGTAAGTTTTTTTTAATAATATTTTTAATAGCTCTGAGTCCAAGATTTTTTCCATACGGTGGATCTATATAAGCAAGGTTGAACTTTGTAGATTCAGAATACTCTTCAAATGAACAAGCATTTTCAGAAATAACAGCAATCTTTTCTAAATATCCTAGCTTGTTTGCACTTTTAAAAATTATATCTATCATTTGTTGATTGTTCTCTACCATAGTTGCGTGTCTAGCACCACGTGACAATGCTTCAAAGCTAAATGATCCGGTGCCAGCGAAAAGATCAATTACTTTTGCTTCTTCAAGACTAAAGTTAATTTTTACCAATTCTTTTCCGTGCGTTAAAAGATTAAAAATGGTTTCCCTATTTTTGTCTGAAAGTGGTCTTACATCTTTACTTTTAAAGCTAAATATTGAATGACCTTTTCTTTCTCCGCTAATAATTCTCATTTTAAGTAACTTTTTTTATTTCCCCTTTTTTCAAACTACCAAGCTTAAATTCCCCATAAGTTATTCTAATTAATCTTGTTACTGTAATATTCAAAGAATCAAAAATATTTCTAATTTCTTTATTTTTACCTTCAGTTAATGTCATTTTTATCCATGAGTAAGTATTTGTTTTGCTAATGAATGATGCTTTTATAGGTTTATATTTAACTTTTTTATACGTATAACCCCTTAATAAGGTATTAATAAATTTATTATCAATAAAGCCTTGTATTTTTACCTTATAAACCCTTTCAAAATTATTTTTGGGTAATTCCATCTTTCTTTTAAAGCTACCGCTGTTAGTCAATAGTAACAGCCCCTCTGAATTATAATCAAGTCGTCCAATTGAAATTAAATTATGGTTTTTTTTAGGTATGTATTCATAAATAGTTTTACGATTTTTTGGGTCTGATTTTGTTACTAAGCATCCCCTTGGTTTGTTGAAAATATATATGTCATTTAATTGCTGATCAGATATTAGGTTAATAGGTTTATTGTCTATTTTTACAATACTGTTGATACTTATTTGAACTCCTTGTTTTGTCACCAATTCGTTATCAACAACAACTCTTTGCTCATCGATGAGTTTATCTATTTCTCTTCTCGAAAAGTTAGTTGACTGTGCTAATAATTTATTAATTCTTACTAATTTTTGTTGTCTCAAAGTAGGCATGAATTAGGATTGCTTATATTAATTAAATATTTATGACACAAAATAAATTCATGGCAATGGCAATTGAGGAGGCAAAAAAAGGCTTAAAAATTGGAGAAATACCAATTGGATGCGTTATCACTAATAAGGAAGATAAAGTTTTAGCCCGGTCCCATAATTCAGTGGTTAGCAGAAAAGACCCAGTAGGCCATGCTGAACTAAACGCTATAAGAAAGGCGTGTGAAATGATTAACTCTGATCGATTGGTTGATTGTAATATTTACGTGACTTTAGAGCCATGTATTATGTGTGCCAGCGCTATATCAAAAGCTAAGCTTAAGAGGTTGTATTATGGTGCAGATGATTTAAAATATGGCTCGATAAATGGTAACTTAAATTTTTTTATATCAAAAAATTGTAATCATTTGCCAGAAATTTATGATAATATTTCAAAAACTGACTGCGAAAACTTAATAGATAATTTTTTTAAAGGTAAAAGATAATGAACATATCACCAAAAGCAAAAGAAACTACGGATAGATTGAATAATTTTATGGATAAGCATGTTTATCCAAACAACGAAACGTATCATAGTCAGATCGAAAATTTTGGAGCTGACAGATGGCAGGTGGTACCGGTGATTGAAGATCTTAAAAAGGAAGCAAAAAAAGAAGACCTTTGGAATTTATTTTTACCTGAAAGTGACTATGGGCATGGCCTTACAAACGCAGAGTATGCACCAATGTGTGAAATCATGGGGAGAGCAATGTGGTCTGCGGAAGTTTTCAATTGTTCTGCTCCTGATACCGGTAATATGGAAGTTTTAGTTCGATATGGAACAGATGAACAAAAAGAAAAGTATTTAAAGCCATTATTAGATGGTGAGATACGCTCTGCTTTTGCCATGACAGAGCCTGCAGTCGCTTCATCAGATGCAACAAATATTGAAAGTGAAATAAAAAAAGAAGGAAATCAATATGTCCTTAATGGAACAAAATGGTGGACTTCTGGTGCAATGGATCCAAGGTGCCAATTTTTTATCTTCATGGGAAAAACAGATCCAGATAATCCTGACAGACATAAGCAACAATCCATGATACTGGTTGATAAGGACACACCAGGTATCAAAATAAAGAGACATTTGCCTGTTTTTGGTTTTGACGACGCCCCTCATGGACATGCTGAGGTTGAATTTAAAGACGTCAAAGTTCCTCCAGAAAATATGCTTTTAGGCGAAGGTAGAGGATTTGAAATTGCACAGGGTAGGTTGGGACCTGGACGAATTCACCATTGTATGAGAACTATAGGTCTTGCTGAAGTTGCACTTGAAGCAATGTGTAAAAGACTAATGAGCAGAAAGGCCTTTGGCAAAGAAGTGGTAAGGCACTCTGTTTGGCAAGAGAGAATTGCTGATGCTAGAATTAATATTGAGATGACTAGACTACTAACATTAAAAGCCGCAACTATGATGGATGAGGTAGGAAACAAAGTTGCAAAAAATGAAATAGCCATGATTAAAGTAGCTGCACCAAATATGGCATTAAAAATTATTGATGATGCAATTCAAGCGTTTGGAGGAGCTGGAGTAACAACAGACCCACACCTAGCACAAGCTTACGCAGGAATGAGAACTCTGCGATTAGCGGATGGACCAGACGAAGTGCATAGACTTTCTATTGCAAGAAATGAATTAAAAAAATACTTATAATTTTGATAAAAAAGAAGAAAACCTACCAGAAAGATAATTACGGAAGATACGTTAAGTCACACGAATTTGATCGCTATTGGGATGAGTACCACAATCTGGAAGATATTTCGATGAAAGAGTCAATAAGACAGCGGAAAGAGCGAGAAAAAAATATAAAAAACTCTAAATAGTTTTATCCAAAAATCCTATTAATTTTCTTACCTCTTCTATGCTATTGTAATGAACCATAGAGACTCTAACTACCCCATCATCTGGCTCAATTCCCAAACCCTGCAAGCATCTCCAGGCATAAAATTCACCATTTCTAATGCCAATATTATTTCTTCCAGCCTCCTGGGCTACATGCAATGAGCTTTTATCTTTAACAGTGAATGATACAGTTGGCATACGATCACATCTAGCATGTGTTTGTTTGCCAATCATTCTTATATTTTTTTTTGTCTTGAGGAAATCAATCAGTTCTTTCATTAATACCTCTTCATGTTTAGATACTAATTCAAAAACTTTTTTACCTTTGCGGTGAAGATCTAAATTATTTTCGCTAAAATGATGATCATATAAAGTTTCGTAGTAGTCAGTTATACCTGACAAACATCCAAGTTCCTCATGATTAGGACCACCTGGATTAAGAGTATACGGAACACTTCCTTCCAAGAATTCATGATTAAGATTTTTTGTTTCAAGTAATAAATCTCTCTTACCATATAATAGTGCTAAATGTGGTCCATAAGTTTTGTATAGGCTAAAACCATAGAAATCTATATCAAGATCTTTTAAATCCGCAATATCATGTGCCATGTAAGCTACACCGTCTCCAACAACTTTGATATTATTCTGATGCGCCAATGTAATGATATCTTTTAGATTATTAATTGACGCAACAACATTAGATGTATGACAGACACAAATAAATTTTGTTTTCTCTGTTATGAGATTTTTTAATTCGTCCAATTCTAGTTCAGCAGAGTCAGGGTTAAACTTCCATTCATTTATTTTGATACCGTGTTCTGATAATTTCCTCCATGCACCAATATTTGCCTCATGATCTTGATTTGTGACTATGATTTCATCCCCATTATTAAGCCACGATCTCACAGCATTAGATAGTAAAAACATATTCATAGTTGTAGATGGTCCAATCATAAATTCATCATTATTGATATTTAGGAGTTCAGCAATTTTGCTTATGCTATTATCCATTTCATTACCTGCTTCAATCGACGGACCAAAGTCGCCATACGGTTGTACTTTTTTAGTCGTCATAAAATCATTTAACTTTTCAATAACCTGTTTTGGCACGTATGTGCCACCAGCATTCTCAAAAAATGCAAAGTTTGAAGTTTTAGGGTTTTGAAAAACAGGGAATTGTTCTCTTACAAAATTTATATCCAGCTCTATCATATTAATTATTTTGCTGCCTCTTCCACAATATTCCATCCTAATTTTCCTAATATTGGAACAAAGCTCTCATAGTTTTTAGCCTCCGAACTTGAGGCTGTCCCATCTCTAACTCTTCCAACAATTCCTTGCGCAATTCCAGCCAGGCGGAAAATGTTATATGCCATATAAAAATCCCAGTTTTCAATTTTATTCCTGCCTGTTTTTTTGTAATACATTTCAGCGTACTCATGTTCAGAGGGAATATTAAGCTCTTCTAAGTTTGATCCCATCATTCCGAGACCCTTCGCTGCAGCAGGCAGTCGCCATGACATCATGTGATAAGTAAAATCTGCTATAGGATTGCCGAGTGTAGATAGCTCCCAATCCAGTATAGCCATAACTTTATTATTTTGTTTATCAAATATCATATTATCAAGACGAAAGTCTCCATGTACAATTGTAGTTTCATTATCTTCAGGAATATTTATTGGCAACCATTCTATTAAACTATCCATTTCATTGATTTTTTGTGTTTCAGAGTCTTTATACTGTTTGGTCCAACGATGAATTTGTCTTGCCATGTAATTTTCGTGTTTTCCATAATCACTTAGCCCAATTTTTTGAAAATCAACGTTATGAAGTTTTGCAATCGTATCATTCATGGATAGGTAAATTTCACGGCGTTGATTGTTATCTGAGTCTGGCAATAAAAGTTCCCAGTATATGTTTCCATCAACATGATCCATTAAAAAAAATTGTGTTCCAATGACGTTTTCATCTTCACAAAAACAATAAGTTTCTGGAACTGGCACATCAGTCTTGCCAAGTGCAGTAATGACTTTATATTCTCTATCTACCGCATGTGCAGATTTTAGTAATTTACCAGGTGGTTTACGCCTTAACACATAGTTTTTTGTTTTATCCTCAATCAAATAAGTAGGATTGGATTGCCCCCCTTTAAATTGCTTTATACTTACAATATCAAAATCACTTCCAATTACTTTTTTTAAGTAATCATTGAGATTACCACTATTAAAAACTAACTTTTCATCAACCTCCTTAGTACCAGAAAATATTTGATCACGAGTAGTCATTTAATTGCCTTTTTTCCTATATCTCTTCTGTAATAACCATCCGCCCAATCCAGCTGACCGATGTAAGCATAAATCATATTAAGAGCATCTCTTAGATTTTTATTTTTTGCTGTTACGGAAAGAACTCTGCCTCCGTGAGCTAGAAGGTTATTTCCATCATGTTTTGTTCCTGCGTGGAATACTTGAAATAGATCACTACTCTCAAAATTTTCATAGCCAATAATTTTTGTATTTTTTTTATAGTCACCTGGATAACCTTTTGCTGCCACAACCACTGTAGCACTATTATCATCTTCCCATTCCAATTTAGTTTTACTTAAACTGCCCTCCAAGCAATTAAGAATTAATTTAATTAAATCATTTTTCATTCTAAGCATTAATACCTGACACTCTGGATCACCAAATCTAATATTATATTCAACCAATCGGGCATAACCATCTTTAATCATTAATCCAGCATAGAGAATACCTTTATAAGGATGTCCATTTTTTTTAAGGGCTTTTAAAGTGGGTGTAATAATTTCCCTATCTACTTGTTCCTTTATTTTAGGTGTAAAAATTGGCGCAGGTGAATATGCCCCCATTCCTCCGGTGTTAGGCCCTGTATCATTTTCACCTATTCTTTTATGATCTTGGGCACTTTCTAATGAAACAAAATCTTCACCATCACAACAAACAAAATAACTTGCTTCTTCACCGTCCATAAATTCTTCAATAACTACATCCATATTTGCCCCAAACTTCTCATCAAAAATTTCATTTATTGCTTGTTCTGCCATTTTCTTTGTGTCCGCAACAGTAACGCCTTTCCCGGCCGCTAGACCATCAGCTTTAATTACAATAGGTAAAGGCTGTGTACTTAAATAGTTTATAGCTTCTTCTTTATTATCAAATCGAGCATAATCAGCTGTTGGTATCTTATTTTGTTTACAAAGGTCTTTCATAAAGCCTTTAGATCCTTCTAACTGCGATGCATACTTATCAGGTCCAAAGATTTTTATTTCTGTCTCTCTAAAAAAATCAACAATCCCTGCAACCAATGGTACTTCAGGTCCGACAATTACTAATTCTATCATTCTACTTTTACAGAAGTCATATATTTTCTCAAAATCTGTTAAATCAATTTGTTCACATTCAGCAAGTTGACTTATTCCATAGTTTCCAGGTATTGCATAAATAGATGAAACCAGAGAGCTCTTAGATATTAAATAACATAACGCATGCTCACGAGCCCCACTGCCAATCACTAAAATTTTCATAAAGTATATTTTTGATTTTCTTGTTATATTAGCACATTAATATTTAAATTAAATGGTAAGAGAGAACATCAAAGAATATACAGTTACTGAAATTTCAGCCTCTATTAAAGAGACCCTTGAGGATAACTTTGGCTATGTGAAAGTTCGTGGAGAAGTATCTGGTTTAAGCAAACCAGCATCAGGCCATGTATATCTTAATCTTAAAGATGAAAATGCAATTATAAAAGCGATTGCATGGAGAAGCACTGTCACAAGACTAAGCTTTATGCCAGATGAAGGCCTTGAAGTAATTTGCTCTGGTAGACTTACAACTGGGTATTCTAATAGATACCCTGGAAGATCAGACTATTCAATTATTATAGATTCAATTGTACCAGCGGGAGAGGGTGCACTAATGGCATTGCTTGAACAAAGAAAGAAAAAATTAATGTCAGAGGGTATTTTTGATCAAGACCACAAAAAGCCTCTTCCATTATATCCTGAAACAATTGGTATTATTACATCACCTACAGGAGCAGTTATAAAAGATATTATTCATAGACTTGAAGATAGATTTCCATGTGATGTTATTCTTTGGCCAGTTCCTGTACAAGGAGATGATGCTGCGCATTTAATAGCAGATGCTTTAAATGGATTTAACAATTCGCTAAAAGATAGCGAATTAAAAGTTCCAGACTTAATTATTGTTGCCCGTGGCGGAGGAAGCATAGAAGATCTCTGGGCATTTAATGAGGAAATTGTCGTAAGAGCAGTATTCGCTAGTGAAATACCTGTTTTGTCAGCCGTTGGACATGAAACAGATACGACACTTATTGATTTTGTGTCCGATCTTAGAGCGCCTACTCCAACGGCAGCAGCAGAGTTGTGTACACCTAATAAAGATGAGCTTTTAATCAATTTAAAAGACTTTCAAAAAGACCTTCGTGACTCAATTAACAGCAATTTAGAAAATAAATTAAGTTCATTTAAAAATATAAGTGATAAGTTGCCAGTCTCTTTAAAATTATTTATAAAAAGCCTAACATCAGAATTTAAAGAAATTACTCAGTCGCTAAACTATCGTATTTTACAGGAACAAGTAAATAATTTTCAACAAAAACTGATTTCAAAATTTGATAAATTAAATAGCTCTACAAACTTATTTTTAGAAAATATGCGCAATCAAATTAATTATAATGAAAAGTTATTAGAAAGTATGAGCTATAAGTCAGTCTTAAATCGAGGTTATTCTGTTACAAAAAACTTAAAAAATAAAGTTATAAAGTCAAAAAAAGATATGGAACACGATACAGATATAATTATTGAAACAAGCTTTGCAAAAATTTCTGCTGAAGTGAAGGAAATTAAAGATGAATAATGTTGGTACAAAAGCTAAAATTGTTCTTAATCATGGTCATTTCCAAGTTAAGACACCTGGTGATTTTGTGGAATGTTCAATAACTGGAGAAAAGATTACACTTGAAAATCTTAAATATTGGAACGTAGAGCTTCAAGAAGTCTATGCATCACCTGAAGTGGCATTAAACAGATATAAAGAACTTAATGGTCTTAATAAATAGAGTTTTTCTTCTCTTATTTTATTTCAACGTATGTGCGTTTTCATCTGAACTTTCTAAAAGTTTTCCACAAGGAAGTCTTGTTATAGGTCAAAACAATAAAGCAAATGAAATCTTTGTTGATGGAGAGCCGATTAAAATCAGTCATGATGGATACTATGTTTTCCCAATATCTCGAGAGCAGATAGAGCCAATAAATGTTACGTACAGCAACAGTGATGGAATCTTCTTAATCCACCAAATATCTATCGAAAAAAAAGATTATGATATTCAAAGAATTGATGGTCTACCTGAACAGATGGTTACACCTCTTGACGATGATATCATAAAGCGAATTATTTCTGAAAATGAAGTAATAAAAGAAGCGAAGAAATTAGACATGGATCTGACATATTTTAAGGAAGAATTTATTCAACCTACTAATGGAATTATCAGTGGAGTTTTTGGCAGCCAGAGAATTCTTAATGGTAAAGCAAAAAGCCCACATAGAGGTATTGACATTGCTGCTGATGAAGGAACACCAGTAATGCCTTGTAATGAAGGAATAGTCATTCACGCTGAGAGCGATTTATATTATACCGGAGGCACTATAATCATTGATCATGGTCATGGAGTAAAATCTATTTATGCCCATTTGTCTTCCGTAAATGTTGAAGTGAACCAAAAAGTTAGCAAAAAAGATATAATAGGCAAAGTTGGATCAACAGGCAGGTCAACCGGACCACATCTACATTGGGGTGTGATGGTTTTTAATACTTACGTTGATCCACTATTATTAATAGAAAATTAAACAAAAATCAGTCCAGTTTCCACCTATTATGGAACCAGAAATATTGTTCTGGGTATTTCTTAATCATACTTTCATAATAAGCAATAATTATCTCTGATATTTTCTCAACGTTATCTGAAGTATCTTCATAATCGCTGGCATGTATTGATTGATGAATTTCAAATTCATATTTTCCATCATTCTTTCTTATTGGCCATCCTAAAAATATTTTACACCTAGATTTTAGGGCAAGTTGAGCGGGTAGAGAAGAAAACTTCATCTTCTTTCCAAAGAAATTAAGATTAATACCTGACGATAATTGAAGGTCAGCTAACAGAGCAATTGACTCACCATTTTTAAAATTATTAAGCAATTGTTTTGTACCTATTCTGTTTTTACTCAAACATCTAAGGCTATATTTATCTCTAAGATTCTTTAAAACATAATTTATTAGAGGATTGTTAGGTTCTCTAACAATCGCGGATGTTTGATGCATTGTCTTTCTTATCGACATTCCTGGTATTTCCCAATTTGAATTATGAGCTGATATGATAATTGATCTCTCGCTACCTGAGAAGGCTTCTCTATAATGATCATTTTCAATTACATTAATTTTATCTTTTAATATTTTTTTGAGATGTGAATATTCAGCAACCGTATACCCCAAATTTTCCCATACTTTTTCTGCGGTTGATTTAATCCATTTTTCATCTTGATCCTTAAAAGCAATTCTTAAATTTTTTTTAACTAATTTGTTGATAGAAAATAATGGGCCTAAGCTTGTTGTTATGCTTACACCTAGTTTTCTTGCTACAGAAAGAGGTAGTAATTTGAATATAAAATAGAATATAGCAAATAGAATAAATTCAGATGGATAT
Source organism: uncultured Pelagibacteraceae bacterium (assembly GCA_902598405.1). Classification (GTDB taxonomy): domain Bacteria; phylum Pseudomonadota; class Alphaproteobacteria; order Pelagibacterales; family AG-422-B15; genus CACNXQ01. Next base: position 27,745 of record CACKBQ010000012.1, read on the forward strand.
CTAATATACTTTTTTATAAAAATCTTCATACGTATCAATTAACCAGTTTGTGCATGAATTTGTCCATATTAGATAATTTCATCTTCACTTTTAAACATTCAATTCCTTTTCTTTTTTCTTCAGGAATTCTTACAAAATCTTTTTCAGTAGTAATGAGGTAAAGGTTATTATCTGAAGCCATTTTTTTTAGATGGTTTAGTTCATCTTCTGTAAAAAAATGATGATCTGGAAATTCAACTGTTTTAGGTACAGTACAATTATTATTGATGAGGGTATCAAAGAAGCTTTGATTGTTACCAATACCACTAAAAGCCAAATATTTTTTATTTTTGTCGATATATAATGGTTCAATAGAAGCGGTGAGAGTATCAATTTTTATATCATTATATATACTTTTTATTTTTGTTTTATCATTACCGACAATGATTAAAAATTGAGCTCTTTTTAATGCGGGCTTGATCAATTCTCTTAATGGTCCGGCCGGTAAACATAGCCTGTTTCCAAAACCACGCTCCCCATTAACCATCAAAATATTTTTATCTTTAAAAAGAGACTTATCTTGGAAACCGTCATCAAGTAAAATAAAATCAGGGCTGATATCATTCAAAATTTTATTTACAGCTAACATTCGATTTGTTGAAATATAAGTGGGCACATGATTTGAAAAAAGCATTGCCTCATCGCCCACCAAAGTTGCAGAGTCATTTGGTGATACTTTTTTAAATGTATGTTTTTTACCTCCATATCCTTTTAATAATACACAAATATTTTTTTCTTTATTTTTAAGATACTTAATAATTTCTAAAAGAGTTGAGGTCTTTCCAGTGCCACCTACGTTTATATTACCAACACATAAAATTGGAACACCAATTTTGAGCTCAGTTTTAAATATTCTGAATAAATAAAAAATTAAAATGTATAATAAAGATACTGGAAAAAGTACGCACGAGACCAACCTATAAAAAATCTTGTTGGAATACCATATATTCAATATTATTTTTTCCATGTTCAATTATAAATATTGGTAAATAACTTTCAGTACTTTACTTACTGTATCATCACCCTCTTTTTTTAGTCTATTTATGTTAATATCCTTATTTATAGATTTTGGTTTAGCTAATGCCTCTTTAACGTAATGTTCCAGCTGGCGTTCATTTTCCACCTGTTGAGTAAATTTTAATTGATTAAGAACGTCGTAAACATCTATGAAATTATCAATATTTTTGCCATGGTATATTTTTTTACCTAAATAAGCAGCTTCTATGGGATTTTGTCCTCCATGTGGCACTAAACTACCACCAATAAAAACGATGTTTGCTAAACTGTAAAATATGTTTAATTCTCCAATAGTATCAGCAAGATATAAATACGTTCGATCATTGATTTTTTGTTTCTTTGATCTGATTGATAAGCCAAGTCCTTTAGATGAAGAAAAAAACGATCTTCTAGTTATGTGTCTTGGCACAATAATTGTCAGAAGACCTTTAACCGTTTTTTTTAAATTAAGTGTAATATTTTTAATTATTTCTTCCTCTCCAGGATGTGTACTAGCTGCAAGAAATATTTTTCGTTTTTTTGTGAGGGACCTTAGTTTTTTTAATTCATCTGATATTATTTCATCAGGTTTATAAGCAAATTTAAGATTTCCTGTATTGGTGGTATTTTTAATGCCTAATTTTTCATAAAAAAAAGCACTATCACTATTTTGTGTACAGCATGCAGAAAAATTAGAAAAAAGTCTTTTTGACAGTCCACTTAGCATTGACCATCTCTTAAAACTTTTAATAGTCATTCTTCCGTTAACAATTAAAGAATTAATATTTCTTTTTTTTAACTCAGTTAAAAAGTTAGGCCATATCTCTGACTCGACAAATACAGCTAGAGATGGGTTCCAGTGATTAAGAAATTTATTTACATAAGATGGAATATCAAATGGAATATATTGATGAATAATTTTTTTTGATAATTTACTTTTAAGAATATTTGCTGAAGTAAGAGTGCCTGTCGTAAGAATTATTTGATCAATAGATTTATCAGAGTTTAATTTACTTAATAAAGGTAATATTGATAAGCTCTCACCAATACTAGCAGCATGGAACCATATAACTCTACCTTTTTTTCTCTCAACATCACTTGTTCCATATCTTTCTGCTATTCGTGATCTGTCCTCTTTGCCTTTTGAAATTCTAATAAGAATATAAAAAGCTATAAATGGTCTTATGAATTTGGTAATTAACTTATAAATGTAATAAGGTAGCATTATTTACTATTTCTATTTGCTCTTTTTGTTAAATTATACATTTTACTCTCTAATTTACTCTTAATCTGATTGATACTTTTTTCGTTTTTTAAAGCTGGAAGCGGTTCGCCCCAAATAATTGTTATTTGGTTAAATGGCTTTGGTATAATAAATTTATCCCAAGTATTTAGTACCCATTTTTTTTTAAAACCTATCCCTACAGGAAGAATTGACGCATTGCTAAGTCGAGAGATACTCAAGATACCGTCACTGACCTTGTGACGTGGTCCTTTTGGCCCGTCAGGTGAAATACCAATTGAGATACCTTTTTTCAACGATTTTATCATTTGGCGTGCCGATAAAAGCCCTCCTTTGTTCTTAGTTTTTCCGGCTTTATGAGTTGAACCTCTAATAGCTTTAAATCCAAGGTTTGATATGAGCTTAGCAATTATATCGCCGTCTCTATGTTTAGAGATTAATACTTTTATTTCAAACTCACTTTGCCATGTAAGAGGGCACATTAAAAGCTGATCATGCCAAAATGCATAAATAAATGACTCATTTTTTTTAAATAATGACTCAATATTTTTTCGATTCTTTAAATCTATTGTGGATGTTTTATATACAAATAATACATACATTGATCCAAGTAGGGATATTAGTTTTTGAGTCAGTTTAAATCCAGCAATGTATTTAATCATTAGTTTTTAAAATTCACGTTCATAGAGTTTCTTATAAACTCCATTCTTTTTTAATAATTCTTCATGGGTGCCTATTTCTACAACACTACCTGAGTCCAAAACAATAATTTGATCTGAATTTATAATGGTGCTGAGTCTATGGGCGATTACAAGAGTTGTTCTGTCTTTCATAAGAACACTTATAGCATTTTGAACAAGATGTTCAGACTCTGTGTCCAGACTTGATGTTGCTTCATCAAGTAAAAGAATTGGTGCATTTTTAAGAAAGGCTCTTGCAATAGATATTCTTTGTTTTTGACCACCTGAGAGACTATAGCCTTTTTCGCCGACTATAGTTTCATATTGCCTTGGAAGTTCTGATATAAATTCATGTGCCGCTGCAGCTTTCGCTGCATCAATTACTTCTTCTCTAGAGGCCTCGGGTTTGCCATATAATATATTGTCATATATTGACATGTCAAATAGAACTGGCTCCTGGCTTACCAAAGCCAATGAGGATCTTACTGATGAGATTGTTAATTCCTTAATATCTTGATTATCTATTTTAACATTACCTTTATCCGGATCATAAAATCTTGGTATCAAGTTTAATATAGAGGATTTACCTGAACCACTTGGACCAACTAAAGCAGTAGTTTTGCCATGAGGTATTCGTAGGTTTATGCCCTTCAAGGCTGAATTTATTTGTTCTTCATAAGATAATGTAACGTCCTCAAAAGTTATATCTGATTTATCAATTGACAAATTAGGAGCATTTTGTACTTCATTAATAAGACTTTTCTGATCAAGTAGACCAAATACTCTTATTGCTGCCGCAAATCCCTCTTGGAGAGTTGCATTTATTTGAGCGATACGTCTTAGAGGTTGGAACGCTAGCATCATTGCACCGAGGAAAGATACAAATTCATTTAGCGCCAGTTCACCTTGCAGACCCCTCAAACCAGCATAATACAATGCTCCAGCAATTCCAAAACCTGCCAAAAACTCAGCAAAAGGGGAAGCTGCACCTCGAGCATTAGCACCTTTTAATATTTTTGTCATTCTTCTAAATACTGATTTACTGAGTTTTTCAATTTCCTCATCTTCTTGTTGGTAAGCTTTAACAATTCGGGTGCCATCTAAATTTTCAGATAATATTGATGCTAATGTGCCAGTCTCTTCTTGACTTTCAGTTGATGCCTTTTTAATTCTTTTACCTAAGCGTCTTGTAAGAATGCCAACTAGTGGAAATGCAATAATTGAAATAGTTGCGAGTTGCCAATCTTGATAATACATGACGCCAAGCAAGCAAATTAAAGTTAAAACATCTTTTACACCATTAGCTAAACTACTGCTTACAGAATCTTGAAGTAAAGTAACATCATACAAGAAGTTAGAAATAATCTTTGCTGAATGAACTTTGTGCAACCAAGCAAGATCAGCATTAATTATTTTTTTAAATAATTTGATTTGCGTATCCGCAATTACATTTTGTGCAACTCCATTTAGCAAGACAATTTGAATAAATGTTGCAATACTTTTGATTAATAAAGTTAAAATAATTGCGATTGGGATTAAAAGCAGCATGGACTCGTCTTTATCTAAAAAGATTTTATCAATTGCAGGATCAAGTAACCAAGCTGTCGCACCTGTACAAAGTGCAATGATAACCATAAAAAAAAGCGAACTAAACAACCTTAATGAATACGGTTTGATGCTATCCCTGAATAACCTCTTAAGTATTTGTGTTCCAGTCATGAAGAGGTATTCATAATACTATTATCAAAAATTTAAATCTAAATATTGATAAATGGCTTAAATTCTTACTTTCCTGCTAGGGTCATACTCTCAATAAGTACTGTTGGAGCATTGGTACGGTATTTAAACTCTAGATCGTTTGCGGCTGATAAATTCATGAAAATTTCTTTTAAATTTGAGGCGATAGTTACTTCACTTACTGCGTGTGTGATCTCACCTTTTTCAATAAGCATCCCACTTGCTCCCATGCTATAATCACCCGTGACTAAGTTTACTCCCATACCGATTAATTCAGTCGCATAAAATCCATAATTAATTGATGACAAAATATCATCATAACTTTTTAAACCATTTGTCATATATAAATTAGATGTAGATACACCAGGGGGAGAACCAACTGATCTTGATGCATTTCCAGTAGTCTTCAGCCCTAATTTTTTTGCAGTTGATGTATTTAAAATCCAGGTATTGAGTTTACCGTTTGAAACTAATTCTCTTTTCTCAACTTTTACACCTTCACCATCAAATGGCTTAGATCCAAGCCCCCTATTAATTGCAGGATCATCAATAATTGTGACATCTTTATTAAATATTTGTTTTCCCAAACTATCTTTTAAAAAACTTGTTCCCCTAGCAATTGACGTTCCCGATATTGAACTTGCTAGATAACCAAGTAGATCATTACTAATTCTTTTGTCAAAAACAACAGGCAATTTTGTTGAACTGATTTTTTTTGCATTAAGTCTCTTGAGAGTTTTTTCTGCAGCCGTTAAACCAATCTCCTTTGCACTTGGTAAATCACTTATATGTCTTTTCACAGCATATTCGTAATCCCTTTCCATGTCTTGGCCCTGCCCTGCAAGAACTGAACAAGATACAGAACTGCTTGAAGATTGATATCCCCCTTGGAAGCCATTACTTGTTGCAAGAAAGAACTCTCCTTTAGAAGAAGAAGCACCAGCACCTTCAGAGTTTGTAATTCCTTTGACTGACAAAGCAGCATCTTCACACTCTTTAACAGCTTCAATTAATGTTTCGGTATTTACTTCTTCTTTCTCGAATAAATCTAGATCTGGTGCATCATGTTCAAACATAGAACTATCTCCAAGTACAGCAGTATCATCAATTGGTGCTAATTTTGCCATTTCAACACATTTTGTAACAAGTTTATCAACATTATCAGTCTCAATGTCCGAAGATGAAACAAATGCCTGGCGATGGTCAACTAATGCTCTAATACCGATTGTTTTTTCGTTAGACTCATCTAGATCCTCTATTTTCTGAAATCTACAACTAATTGACTTACCATGAGACTTAGCAAGCACAACGTCACAATCAGATGCTCCTGCTTTGAGAGTTAAATCTATAATATTTTGAGCTGTTTCTTCAAAATTCATAATTATAAAATACCTATAAATAGGGTTAGAGCAACTATCAATCCTAAGTATTGATTACTTTTAAAAATTCTTAAACATTTGCTTTTATCATCTACATCTAGTCTTTTTATTTGGTAAAACAAATGAGCAACAACAAGAATCAGTGAAATAAAAAAGTAGATATTTTGATCATGCAATAGTCCGAATAAAATCAAACACAATGCCATTAAACTATAGAAAATGATGATCCACTGCTTCGTATTATCACCAAACAAAATTGCAGTAGATTTTATTCCGATATTTAAGTCATCCTCTCGATCCTGGTGTGCATATATTGTGTCATAGCCCAAAGTCCAAAAAATTCCAGCAAGATACAATAACATAATTTGAGTATTTAATTGATTTTCAACAGCGGTATATCCGATCAAACAGCCGATGTTAAATGTGACTCCTAAGAAAAGCTGCGGCCAATAAGTTATTCTTTTCATTAAAGGATAAAAAATAAACAACACAAAAGAAATTAAACCAATAATAATGGCGAGTAAATTTAGAGATAGCAATATGGTGAGACCAATTAAATTGAGTATTGAAAAAATTATGAAAGCTTCAAAAGAAGAAATTGTACCACTAGCGAGTGGTCTTTGAGATGTTCTTGATACATGTTTGTCTAGATCTTTATCAAAAAAATCATTAATAATACATCCAGCCGATCTCATAACAATTGATCCGATTGCAAATATAAAAAATAAGTAAATATTGCTCCATAAGTGCTGGTAGGAATTTGAGGCAGCAAGCACGCCCCAAAAACACGGCAGCATTAGTAGAAAAAAACCAACAGGCTGCTCTAGACGCAATAATTGTGAATATTTTTTCAACTTATCTTTATAAAATAAATAATGATATAACCAATATATATATGAAAAAAATTAAAAACAGAATTTTTGTAGATAAAAAAATAAGTTCAAATGATCAAATCATTCTTGATGCTGACCAGATACACTACTTGAAGAGTGTCCTGAGAACAAAAAAAAATGATTATGTTTCCGTTTTCAACCGTGAACTACTTTTTTTGACTAGAGTCATTGATATTACAAAAAAAACATGTGAATTAGAAATAATTGATCATGAAAAAATCAAAAGTGAAAATCATAATATAACTCTATTTTTTTCCCCAATAAAACGGACACCTTTAGAAATCATGATACAAAAGTGCTCAGAAATTGGAATTTCAATTTTTCAACCAGTAATTATGGATAGAACTAATATGAAGAATATCAATTTTGAAAGACTGAATCTAATTGCTACTGAAGCGTGTGAACAGTCTAATCGAAATAAAATACCAGAAATTAATAAACCTATATCATTTGCTTCAATGATTAATGACAACTCTCTAACAGATTATTTATATTGCTCGCTCGATAACAATAAGGAAAATATAAACAATATAAAACTGACCAAAAACGATACTGTTGGTATAATCATAGGACCTGAAGGAGATTTTTCAGCTAAAGAGTATGAAAGTTTGAAATCAAAGGAAAAATCTATTGGCGTTACACTTGGACCAAATATTTTAAAATCAGAAACTGCTGCAATTACCGCTACTTCAATTATTATGGACAAAATTTATAATGCTTAGCAAGAGTGATCTAATAAAATATTTTGAAAACGGTATTAAGAATACCTCTGAAATTAAAATAGGTACGGAGCATGAAAAATTTATTTACCACAAAAGTGATCTAAGTTTAGTTCCCTATAGCGGCGATGTAAGTATTAACTCAATTTTTGAAGACTTTATTCAGGATGGTTGGAGACCGGTAATAGAGAACGAAAATATTATTGCACTCAATAAAGATAGGGCAAGTATAACTCTTGAACCCGGCGGTCAATTTGAATTATCAGGAGCACCTCTAAAAACAATCCACGACACTTGTAAGGAAATAAATAATCATCTCGCTTTCACAAAAAAACTAGAAGAAAAATATAAAATTGGTTTCTTAGGACTGGGCTTCTTCCCAATTGGTGAGTTAAAAGATGTGCCAATGGTTCCAAAGAAAAGATATTCAGAGATTATGACTCCTTATATGAAATCAATCTCTGAATTAGGTCTAGAAATGATGTATCAATCAGCAACAGTTCAGGCTAATTTCGATTACATATCAGAAAGTGATATGCAAAGAAAAATTAATGTATCTGCATTCATTCAGCCAATTGTGACAGGCTTATTTTCAAACTCACCATTTAAAAATTCAAAGCTTTCTGGCTTTGAAACTTACAGAGGATATGTTTGGACAAAAACTGATCCAAACAGGACTGGTATTCCAAAGTTTTTGACTGAAAAAACTTTGAGCTTTGAGGAATACGTTGATTATGCCTTGCAGGTTCCTGTATATTCAATCATTAGAAATAATTATTACCACAATTGTACAAAGTATACATTCCAAGATCTTTTGGATGGAAAAAATAATCAATTTGCGCCTGATGATATTTTAATTGAAGATTGGATAAATCATATCTCTACTATCTTTACTGAAGTAAGGTTAAAAACTTTTATTGAGATGAGAGGCGCTGATGCAGGAAGTTATAATACACTCTGCGCTTTACCAGCTTTTTGGACAGGCATTTTATATCAAGAAGATGCATTAGAAGAAGCGTTCAAAATGATTAGTGAATTTAAATATGACGATTTAATTGAATTTAGGAGTCATGTCTTATCAAATGGACTCAATTCCTCATATAAGAACAAAACTGGTTGGGAATTAGCAGAGAAACTACTGAATATCTCATTTGGGGGACTTAAGAGGCGAGGTAAGAAAAATTTATACGGAGATGATGAAACCGTTCACTTAGATTATTTATTTGAAGTAATCGATAAAAAAGAAACCGCATCAGAAAAAGCTAAAAAACAATATTTTCAAGATGATAAATTGAACATCCAGAAGCTTTTTGAAGGCGAGTCTTTTTAATTTTTTTCGATATAAATTGATTGAGAAGGAAAAGCGAAGCCAGCGCCATTTTTTTCAACAATTTCTTTTATTTCTAAAGCTAATTTTTCCTTGATCTCTAACCATTCCCCCCAATTTGTAGTTGTTGCAAAACAGTAAATTAACAAATCTATTGAACTATCTGAAAACTTTTCAATTCTTACAAACAATGGCTGTTCAGAAGATTTAACAAAATTACCATCGTTTGTAATGTAGCTATCTATTTCATCTCTAATTTTCCGCAATTGGTCGCGTGTTGTTCTATATTCTAAGCCGATATTCCAATATATACGCCTACTTTTCATATTGCTGAAATTTGTGACGGCATTTTCAGCAAAATTAAAATTTGGAACCATAACGGGTGAAGAGTCAAATCTTCTAACTAATGTGGACCGAAAACCTATTTTTTCTACCACCCCTTCAACAATGTTTTCAACTTTAATCCAATCTCCATTTTGAAATCGTTTCTCTAATAAAATTAAAATACCTGATATCAGATTTTTAAATAAATCTTGGGCACCCAAAGCCACAGCCACACTGAGAAGTCCAAGTCCAGCAAGAATTGGTCCAACCTTTATTCCCCATATTTCTAAAACTGCTGCTGCTCCAATTACAAATATGAAGAATTTTAGAATTCTTACCCCCCAATCGATAAGATCATTTGTTAGCAATTCTCCCAATTTGTGAACAAATGATGAAATAGGATCAATAATTTTGTATAAAAACCAAAATATTTGAATTGTGATGAGTGAACGATTTAAATTTGCAGCAAATAGTTCAAGAGTTGTATTTAAATTTAAATATTGAGTGCTTATATATACGCCAATTACTAAAGGAAAAAATCTGAGAGGGCCGTCAAAGGCCTCAAGCATCGTATCGTCAATCTTAGTCTTAGATTTTTTTACAACAACCTTTAATCTACCAATCACAATTTTTGAAAAAACTGATCTTAAAATTGTAAATATTAGGAGTATTACTATTGCGACTAAAATATTGTTCAGATCGATACCAAAAACTCCTTGGTTCCATACAGATGACACTAAATTTGCAAAATTTTCCATTGGCTAAACATACCTTATTTGTTTTGTTAAGAACAGATTTAGTTAGGCGAGAAAATTATTAATTTCACTTGCAACATCCTCAGTTTTTTCAAGTGGGAGCATGTGCGATGTATCATCAATAAAACAAATTTCAGTTTGAGGATTTAATTTTTTAATTCTGTTTTGGCTTGTCTCATTACAAACAACGCTATTGGGTGTAA
>CACKBQ010000013.1 GCA_902598405.1 uncultured Pelagibacteraceae bacterium
AGTAGAATTAAAAAATAACCTTAAATCCTCGTGGTGGAAATCGATGATCTATGATCGAGATGATGTTGAAGGACTTGATGCATCTATTTTAACAAGTAGACACGTATTAAAATATTCAGGCCATGAAGATACTTTCTCTGATCCTTTAGTCGACTGTAGAAATTGCAAAAATAGATTTAGATCTGACCAGGCTACGGATGGGAAATGTCCAGCATGTGGGTCTAACGATCTAACTGAACCTCGACCATTTAATCTTATGTTTAAAACCACAGTTGGTCCTGTAGATGATGGCAGTAATTATGCTTACCTAAGACCTGAAACCGCACAGCAAATTTTTACAAATTTTAAAAATATATTGGACTCAACAAGTAAGACTATTCCTTTTGGAATCGCGCAGATAGGTAAAGCATTTAGAAATGAAGTCACTCCAGGCAAATTTATATTCAGAGTTAGAGAGTTTGAACAAATGGAATTAGAATTTTTTGTTGAACCTGGTAAAGATGATGAGTGGCATAAATATTGGGTAGACAAGAGGTATTCATGGTGGATTGATCAAGGCATATCTGAAAAAAGATTAAAAAAGCTAGATGTTGAAGATGCTGATTTATCTCACTATTCAAAAGCTACTGTAGATCTTATGTACGAATTTCCACATGGACTTGAAGAGTTAGAAGGTATAGCAAACAGAACTGATTTTGATCTTGGCTCTCACACTAAAAATCAAAATGACTTTAAAATATCCGCAGATGTAATGAAAAACAACCAATCAACAACGAAATTGAGTATTCAAAATTTAGAAAGTAAAGAATGGTACATCCCGTATGTTATAGAACCCTCCGCTGGCGTTGATCGAGGTGTATTTGCTCTACTCAATGAAGCTTACAAGGAGGAGGATCTAGAAAATGGAAATAAAAGAATTGTGTTAAGTTTGAAACCTCATTTGTCTCCAATTAAAGCGGCCGTAATTCCTCTTAAAAGAAATAATGAGGATTTAGTCAATAAAGCAAGCAAGATTAAGAATGATCTTCAAGCACTAGGTATGGGAAGGGTCATTTTAGAAAACTCTGGTAATATTGGAAAAGGTTATAGACGTCATGATGAGATTGGTACACCTATTTGCATAACAGTAGATTTTGAAACAATCGAAAATGATACGGTGACTATAAGAGATAGAGATACAATGTCACAAAAAAGAGTTTCATCTCAAGACTTAAACCTTGAATATAAAAAAGTTTTTAATTAACTATATATCTCTTCTCGGAAATTCTATTTTGCCAAATGGCCAAGATTTTTCTAACCATTCCTTAAATGTTTTTCCTAATTCATCCTCTAAGCCGCTATCAAGTAAATCTTGTCTTATCCAATAGTATGCTTGTACCTCGTACTCAGGGTTATCGGAGGGATAAATATAGCAACAACCGATTACATCATTCTCTTCTTTTTTTGATAGAACTGTGTAAGCGAAAGAATGTCTAAGAGAAAACTCCACTTCATGCCATCCCAAATCAGCAAGATTTTCATTTAATGTCATTCCTTTTGGCCATTCACTATCGTCCATTAGTTTATATAGATGATCTACACTTTTCATCACTGCCTCATAGTCTTTATCGACATACTTTATTGTTAGTGGTCTTAAAATAAAATTTTCGGTTACCAACTCTGTAGGAACTTTAAAGCTGTTTTTAACTATTGGACGACTGTACATTTAGATTTCAAGTCCAAAATCAACGTTTTCAATACTATGGGTGAGTTGTCCGATTGAAATTCTATCAATTTTTGTTTTCGCATAAGACTTAATATTTTTTAAGTTAATATTTCCAGATGCCTCACAAAGAAACCTTTTTTTAACAATTTTTAAGCACTGAGAAATTTGTTTCTCAGTCATATTATCGAGAAGTACAATATCTATTTCCTGATTTAAAATTTTTTTCAGTTGTTTAATTGTGTCAATTTCTACTGTAATTTTCTTTTTTAATTTTGATTTTTTAATTTTTTTTATATTCTCAACCAATCCTTCTTTATTTCCAAGATGGTTATCTTTTATGAAATAAAAATCTGACAAAGAAGCCCTGTTTACATGCGCACCACCAATCGTAAGAGCATATTTTTGTATCTGTCTCACCCCAGCAATTGTTTTTCTAGTTGAATAAATTTTAACTCCATAAGGTGCTGCAATATCAACAAATTTTCTTGTTTTTGTTGCAATGCCAGACATGAACCCTAAAAAGTTTAGAGCTGTTCTCTCTGCAATTAATATACTTTGTGCATCACCATTAACGTCAATGATTTTATTTCCTTTAACTACTTTACTTCCATCTTTTTTTAGAACTTTTATTTTAATTTTACTATTGATTGCTTTAAATGTTTGAACAGCAAACTCAGTTCCACAGACAATCGCATTCTCTTTTGCGACTATAGATGCTTTAATCTTAGTTTTTTTGGAAATTAAAACTTTTGAGGTTATATCGCCATATATACCAAAATCTTCTTTCAAAGCAATTTTGATTTTTTCCTTAATATCTTTTTTAGCTAACAAGTTTTTCATCAACTATTGATATAGTAGAGTCCAAGATAGTTTTGATATAACCATCTATTTCTGAATATTTAATATCAAAATGCTTAATAAAATCTTTATCAGTATCTTGGTAATCAGATCTTAAATGACAACCTCGACTTTCTCTTCTTAAATAAGCGCCTATAATAATAAATTTGCTAACCAAAATCATATCATTAAGTTTAGCTGATAGGCCTTTTGACTCTCTCTCAATTTTTAGTACATCATTTAGACCTCTAATAATAGAATCTTTATTTCTAACAATTCCTAAATTTCTCATCATTGAAGACCTTAATTGCCATATATATTTTTTAGCTCTTATTTTATTTTTAGTTTTCTCTTTAAAAATTTTTATAAATTTAGAGCTAATATGAATATCCTTTTTTATATTCTTTTTATTTATTTCATTTGCAACAATCTTAGCAAATACAAGAGACTCTAACAGTGAATTTGATGCAAGGCGGTTTGCTCCATGAATACCAGTTGCAGCAACCTCTCCGCAGCACCAGAGCCCTTCAACAGAAGTCTGTCCTTTCAGATCAGTTTTTACTCCACCGATATGATAATGAGCGACAGGAATTATTGGCAGCAGGTCTCTTTCAGGATCCAAGTCTGCATTTTCACAATAGGATGAAACTTGAGGAAAACGAGTATTAAAATTACTACCCATATGCCTACAATCTAAAAAAACTGAATTTCCTTTTTCAATTTGTGAGAATATACTTTGAGCAATAAGGTCTCGTGGTGCCAACTCATTATCAGGATGAATACCAAACATAAACCTTTCTTCATCTTGATTTACAAGGTAAGCCCCTTCACCTCTAATCGCCTCAGTAGCCAAAGGAGTAGGGTCTAAGCCAAAATCAAGACCCGTGGGGTGAAATTGTACAAACTCCATGTCAGTAAGTGTTGCACCAGCATGTGATGCCAACGCAACGCCCTCTCCATATGAACTTCGTGGGTTGGTTGTATTTGCAAAAATACCTCCTAAACCACCTGTCGCTAAAACTACATGAGAACTTTGAATAATTACATTACTTTCAGGAACATTATTATCAGTAAATCTTCCAATTACTCCGTAAATAGTATTGTTGTCTGTCATAATCCGATCAATCGAAACATTTTCTAAAACTGTAATGTGATCACTTTTTTTTACTTTTTCAATTAAGCCGCGCATAATTTCAAGACCAGAACTATCACCTTTTGACCTAATGATTCTATTAAAGCTATGGGCACCTTCTAGCCCTAAGTTGAATGAACCATCTTCATTTTTATCAAAATTAACTCCGTATCCCTCTAAATCATCAATGATTCCCTTTGCATTATTTACAACTTCTTTAATCGCATCAATATTCGCCAAGCCTTTTGCTGTAGTCAAAGTATCATTAATATGACTTTCATTGCTGTCATCTTTTGAAACTGCCGCAGCAATACCTCCTTGAGCCCAACTGCTTGAAGTATTTATTCCAAGTGAACTTTTAGTAATTACACAGACTCTTCTTGGCGCTAAGTTGAGTGCAACAGTTAAACCGGCCACACCTCCACCCACTATTACAACATCAGGGCTATAAATAGCATCAGACATTAGCTGCTTCTGCCAATTTCAAGCATACGATCAATTGAAAGACGAGCTTTATCAATAATTACCTTATCAACTTGAATTTGATACTGGTTAAATCGTATTGCGTCATAAATCTTCTTTAGAGAAATTCTTTTCATATGCGGACATAAATTGCAAGGTCTGATAAATTCGACATTAGGATTCTCTATGGCAACATTGTCACTCATTGAGCATTCCGTAACCATAATTACCTTTCCAGGTTGATTGTCTTTAACATAATTACTCATTCCAGCCGTTGAGCCAGCGAAGTCACTTACTGCAATTACTTCAGGAGAACATTCGGGATGAGCTAATACAACAATATCTTTATGTTGTTTTTTATATGCCATTATTTCATCGGCAGTAAATCTCTCATGAACCTCACATCGCCCTTTCCAAGAAATAATTTTCACATCTGTTTGAGCTGCAATATTTTTTGCAAGGTATTCGTCAGGTAGAAATATAACTTTATCAACACCTAAAGATTCTACTACATGTTTTGCATTTCCGGATGTACAGCACACATCTGTTTCTGCTTTTACATCGGCTGATGTGTTTACATATGTAACAACTGGTACGCCAGGATATTTTTGCTTTAATAATCTTATGTCTTCCGCGGTTATCGACTCCGATAAAGAACATCCTGCGCGAGTATCTGGAATTAAAACATTTTTGTCTGGGCTAAGTATTTTTGCTGTTTCAGCCATAAAATGAACGCCACAAACTATTATTGTATCTGCTTCAGAGTCTCTTGCCTCATAAGCCAATTTTAATGAGTCACCAACGATGTCAGATACGCAGTGAAAGATTTCAGGCGTCTGGTAATTGTGAGTTAAAATTGCAATATTTTTTTCTTTTTTCAATTTATTTATTTCATGTATAAGCGGTGCATGAAATGGCCACTCAACCTCAGGTATAATTTTTTCTACACCTTTGTATAGATGAGCTGTTGCATCTTTCACTTCAGAATTAAAATCTGATGGATATTGCAAATTTTCGTTCAACATACTTATTTTTTAATATAATTTAATATTACAATTATAGTTAAATGTATATATTTCAACATATCAACAATTATAGAAAAAACTTGGAAATCTGCCGTCGTGCTGGAATTGGTAGACAGGCTGGTTTGAGGGATCAGTGAACGTAGTTCGTGAGAGTTCGAGTCTCTCCGACGGCACCATATGGTAAAAGGTACAAAATAAGATGAAAATCCTTTTTATAGGACCTACAAGAATAGGGGATACCATTCTTTCCACTTCAATAATAAATTTCTATTTGCATAGATATGATGACTGTAATTTTTCCGTAATAACAAGTCCATTTGCTAAAGACATATACGTCAATATGCCAAGACTATCTAAAATTCTAGTTGTTAATAAAAAAAGATACGGTTTGCATTGGTTAGATATAATTAGATTCTCTTTTTTTAAAAGGTGGGATCTTGTTATTGATTTAAGATCATCAATTACATCTTATTTCTTAAACTCAAGGACTAGAAAAATATTCAGAGGAAATAACAATTTTCATAAAATCGTACAGTTTAAAAAATTCTTAAATGCTGATGAAGAATTAGTTCCAAAAGTCTGGTATGATGCTGAAGTTAGCTCAAAAAGCTTAGTAAAAATTTCTAATAGTGAACGACTGATTGCTGTTGCGCCTTATTCAAACTGGTCAAAAAAAGATTGGTCGATAAAAAAATACAAGTCTTTGCTTGAAAATGAATTTTTTGAAAGTTATACAATAATTTTAACTGGTATTTCGAATGATATTCGAAATAAAAAAGAATTTGACGATTTCTTAAGTTCACCAAAACTTAAAATCATAAATTTGTTTGACAGGGGTAATCTTAGACATATGGTGCCAATATTTGAAAAATGTGATTTTTTTATTGGCAGTGATAGTGGGTTAATGCATCTATCAGCATCAGCGGGGTGTAAAACTTTCGCCCTTTTTGGACCTACAAACGACCTGGTGTATGGACCATGGGGAAATCATACTGTGATTAAATCAAATAATGATATGCTGGATCATGGACTCAAAAATTTATCTGTTGAAAAAGTATTAAATAGCATAAAAGAAAATATTTCATGATTGATCTTATAATAAGAAATGGAAAGATTGTAACTCATAACAATGAGAGGTTCGCTGATGTTGCCATTAAAAATGGAAAAATATTTAAAATTGGTAAACTAACTAATCTTAAATCAAAAAAGAATATTGATGCAAGAGGTTTACACGTTCTACCGGGTGCTTTTGATACACAAGTTCATTTTAGAGAACCGGGCAATACGAAAAAAGAAAATCTCAAAACGGGGAGCTTAGCTGCTGTTGCAGGAGGGATCACTTCAGTTTTTGATATGCCTAACAACAAACCAAGCATCACGACAAAAAAGCTTTTTTTGAAGAAATTGCAAACTGCAAAAAAGAGAATGCATTGCAATTACGCTTTTTATTTTGGAGCTGAGAAAGATAACATTAAAGAAATTAAGAAAGTTGAGAAAGTTAAGGGTTGCTGTGGCGTAAAAGTTTTTGTTGGCTCCTCTACAGGTACATTGCTTGTCTCAAACCATAATGATATAGAGAAAATTATGAGATCAACAAATAAAATGATCTCATTTCATTCTGAAAATGAGGATATGCTAATTACTAGAAAAAAATACGCTAAAAAAGGGATGCCGTTAAGTCATCAAGTATGGCGAAATGTTGACACAGCTTTAAGTTCAACAAGAAAGCTGATCAGATCAGCTTATAGAAGTAAGAAAAAAATACATGTACTTCATATAACTACTGCGGAAGAAATAAAATTACTTCTTAGAAACAGAAAATATGTCTCATTTGAAGTGACACCTCAGCACCTAATATTGGCATCACCAGATTGTTATAAAAAACTTGGTACATACGCTCAAATGAATCCACCTATTAGGGGAACAAGGCACAGAAATGTTCTTAGAAAAACTCTAAAAAAAGGCCAAATTGATATTGTTGGGTCAGATCACGCTCCTCATTTAAAATCCGAAAAAAATAAAATATATCCAAATAGTCCATCAGGAATGCCAGGAGTTCAAACTCTTCTTCCCATTCTGTTAAATGAGGTTACAAAAAAGACAATTTCACTCAATGAAGTGGTAAAGTTAACAAGTTTTAACCCTAAAAAAATATTTAAGATTAAAAATAAGGGGTTAATTAAAGTTGGTTATGACGCAGATCTAACAATTGTTGATATGAATAAAACTAAAAAAGTTTTGAATAAAGATATGAAAACAAAGTGTGGATGGACACCTTTCAATGGCATGAAACTTAAAGGTTGGCCTATTGGAACAATAATAAATGGTAAAGTAGCATTTTGGAAAAATAAAATTAATAAGACAGTATTTGGTAATCCAATAAGTTTTAATTAGCTGCGAGCAATAAAAGAAGAGTTTCTAAAATTACGCTTACCATAACGCAAAATTTTGCGATCTAATGTTCTTATTCTGCCACCCGCAAATCTTAATATAGCATCTCCAGCGGCCGTATCCCATTCCATTGTTGTTCCAAACCGAGGGTATACATTTGCTAAACCATGTGCGATATAACATAGCTTTATTGAACTTCCTGAATGAATTATTTTATTAGCGTTGAATCTCTTAAAAATCATTTTTTTTGCTTTTGCTACTTCACTCTTATCAAGTGAATGAGATCTACTTAAAATGACTATATTTTTATTTCTTTTTTTTACTTTGATTTTTTTTATGTTACTAACCCGCCCATTTTTAGTTAATTTCGAAAAATAAGAATTTTTATTTTTTGTGAAATAAAGCTTATTTTTAGTAGGCATATAAATAATACCAAATATTGGTTTTTTATTTTCAATAAGGCCAATATTTACCGTAAATTCGCCGTTACCTTTTAAAAATTCTTTTGTTCCATCTAACGGGTCTACTAACCAGAATCTTTGGGCGGCTTTACCTTTTTTAAATTGCTCTTCAGATATAATTGAAATATTAGGGAAATGCCTCTTTAACCCCTTACAAATTATATCATTCGCCTTAATATCTGCATTTGTAACCGGTGTGTTATCTGACTTGTATTTTTTTATTACCTTTTTTTTATAGATTTTAATGATTTCAGCACCAGCGAGATGAACAATCTTAATCAATTCATCTAGTTTTTCAGGTGTTATGTTCATATAAGGAGTAAAACTTGCAAAATAGACAATAAGACAAATATATTATACATACCAGAGCAAAATTATTAAAACATATGGAAAATAACGTTAAACATATTAAAGGAAGTAATCCTATCGTAGTAGCTATGTCAGGTGGCGTTGATTCTTCAGTAGCTGCGGCACTCATGAATAAGGATTATGAAGATGTGATAGGTGTCACTCTAAGATTATACGATGAAAAAAAAGTGACAAATTCTAAAACATGTTGTTCGGGCGCGGATATTATGGATGCAAAAAAAATAGCTAATACCATAACTATTCCACATTACGTTTTTGATTATGAGGAAATTTTTAAAAAAAATGTGATAGAACCTTTTATTGATGAGTATAAATCAGGTAGAACCCCTATACCTTGTATTAACTGTAATGAAAAAGTAAAATTTTTAGACCTGCTATCTTTTGCTAGAGAAATTAATGCAAAATCTCTGGTGACCGGACACTATATTAAAAAAGTAAAAATTGATAATGAGTGGCGATTATACATTCCTCAAGATAAAGACCGCGATCAGTCCTATTTTTTGTTTACGATGAAAAAAGATGATTTAGATCTTATTGAATTTCCTCTGGGTGATTATAAAAAAGATGAAATTAGAGATTTAGCTTTTAAACTTGACTTACATGTATACAATAAAAGTGATAGTCAAGATATCTGTTTTATACCCGACGGCGATTATAAAAAATTTATTAATAAGAATTTAGAAAGCAATGAAGGCGAAGTCGTAGATGTTGATGGTAATGTTCTTAATAAACATGATGGCATTCAAAATTTTACAATTGGACAAAGAAGAGGCTTAGGAGTTTCACAAGACAAGCCACTTTATGTAAAAAAGATTGATAAAGATAAGAATAGAGTCATTGTTGCAAATAAAGAAAATATTAGTTCCACAACTATAAATGTTAAAAACGTAAACTTAATTTCGAATAATTTTCCAAATGATCTATATGTGAGAGTTCGGTCGACTGGAAAATTACTAAGTGCAAAAATAAAAATTCACGAAGGAAATGAAGCAACTATTTCTTTAGCATCTCCTGAGTCGGCTGTATCACCAGGTCAGGCCTGTGTTTTTTATTGCAATGATGAAATAGGTACGAGACTTCTGGGAGGTGGATGGATACATTCGACAAATTAGTAATAATGTATATTATTGCACAACTTTGGCGGGGTAGCTCAGTTGGTTAGAGCGGAGGAATCATAATCCTTAGGTCGGGGGTTCAAATCCCTCTCCCGCTACCATTTAAATGTATTTATTTAATTGGCAGCCATTAAATACTCTTCTACTTTTTTTATCCACGAGTAATTTTCCGTTGCTCTTTTTTTTCCATTTTTTCCTAGTTGATTTCTAAGTTGTTCATTTTCTAGTAAAAGCAAAATTTTCTCAGTAATCATTTCTTGGTTACCAGCATCACATACTAAACCAGTTTCATTATTTACAATCGCGTCTGCTATGCCACCACTATTACTTCCAACAGATGCTAAGCCATGAAAAGAAGCATCAATATATGCCATTCCAAAACCTTCAACAGACTCACCAACTTCTGTAGGAGTCATTACAAATAGATCTGAGTTTTTTAAAATTAATGATTTTTCTGGTTCAGTTATCCAACCTAAAAATTTTACATTATCATCTAGTTTCAATTTGGTAGTGTATTTTTTAATTTCTTCTAAATAAGGTCCTTTTCCTGCAATTAAGTATACAATTTTAGGAAATTTATTTTTAATTTCACTCAGGGCATCTAGAATATATTTATGCCCTTTTCGCTCTTCAACTCTTGCAAGTGTAGTAATTACTGGCGAACTATCACCAATTATATTAGTTACATTTCTTCTATCTTCGTCAGAAATAAAATCGTTATATACGTCAATGCCTGGATGAATAATTTGAATGTCCCTAGGATTTAAACTAAGTGAAGCTTGCATTAAATCTTTAGTATACGAAGAATTAGCTATTATTTTAAAAACCTCTCTGTAAGAATTTTTAATTCTATTCTTTTTAAATCTCAGCATATCAAGCATTTTTGTCCAATACTGCTTAGGAATTTCTGTTCCATGAGCAAGAACTAAAATTTTTTTTTGTTTTTTATTTACGTATTCAACACTTTTCCAAGAGTCTGCATAAATTGCACTTACTTTTTTATTTTTGCATATTTTTTCAAGGTAATTTGCTTTTCTAAGTCGTCTGATGGGTTTCCAGCCAGAAAATCTTTTTATTTTATAATAATGATTCTGATCATCTTTAACTTCTTTTCCATCAGCTAATACTAATACTTCCTCTCCATTTTTGGCCATGGCATCAGCCATTCCAGTCATCAATGATTCAATGCCACCAATTTTCGGAGCAAAACACTGAGTAGTGATAATAATCACTGTAACTGCTTTATTCTTTCCATTTTATTGAACATCCTATACTTGGAATCTGATCTTGCGGTCCTGAACCTGTCTCTGAAACTTGCATCATTGCTTCTAAAAGTTCTTTTCTAGCATCTGGAATGATTTCCATTTTTGACTCCTCAAGTCGACCTCGATACTGAAGTTCATCATTCGCATTAAATCCAAAAAAATCAGGAGTGCACACTGCATTATATTTTCTGCCTACACTTTGAGTTTCATCATAAACATATGGAAACACAAAATTATTTCTCTCAGAAAATAATTTCATATTATCAAAGGAGTCTTCCGCTCCATACTTTGGATCATTAACATCATTAGACATTATCGCTATTACCCCAATACCTTTTTCTTTAAGCAAAGTAACGTCCTCAACAATTCGATGTATCACCGACTTCACATATGGACAATGATTGCAGATGAACATCACTAAAGTTCCTTTTGGGCCTCTGATATCTTGAAATGAGTAGAATTCATTATCAATACCAATAAGATTAAATTCAGGAGCTTTCCATCCAAAATCACAGACTGGCGTTTCGAGTGCAACCATAATTTTCTTCCTATTGGTTAAATATCTAGTTATCATTACTATATTTCTTACTTAATTAAATAACAAGATATGATCTATTCACTTGGAGACAAAAAAATAAATAGAGGTAATGCTGATTTCTGGGTTGCCCCTAACGCTGCCGTTATTGGTAACATTACACTAAAAAAGAATGCAAGCGTGTGGTTTGGGGCTGTTTTAAGGGGTGACAATGACCCCATAATTGTTGGAGAAAATTCAAACATTCAAGATAATTCAGTTTGTCATACAGATGATGGCATGCCCCTGTTAATTGGAGATAATGTAACTGTGGGTCATAAAGTTATTTTGCACAGCTGTTCTGTAGGAAATAATTCTCTTATAGGGATGGGTTCTACTGTTTTAAATAAGGCAAAAATAGGAAATAATTGTTTAGTTGGCGCTAATTCTCTAATAACTGAAGGAAAAGAATTTCCCGATAATTGCCTAATAGTTGGCTCGCCTGGCACTGTTAAAAGAGAATTGACAGACATGGAAAAAAAGATAATTGAACTTAGTGCTTTTCACTATGTTGAAAATATGAAAAAATTTAGAGATAATTTAAAAGAAGACAATATTGAATGAACACTTTTGACTATATAATCGCTGGAGCAGGTTCAGCTGGTTGCGTTTTAGCAAATAGACTATCTAAAGATCCTGATACAAAGGTTCTTTTAATCGAAGCAGGTGGAACTACATGGCATCCATTTGTCAAAATGCCGGCAGGCGTGCTTGAGCTAATTTCTGGTGAAGGAGCTGGTAAATTTTATAATTATGGATATTGGACAGAAGGACAGCCACATCTAAATAATAGAAAACTTTTCTTTCCTCGAGGTAAAGGCCTGGGTGGTTCAAGTAATATTAATGGCATGTTATATGTAAGAGGCCACTCACGGGATTATGATATATGGAGGCAACTTGGCAATGAAGGATGGTCCTATGAGGAAGTGTTGCCTTATTTTAAAAGAGCTGAAAAAAATGAAAATGGATCATCAGAATTTCATGGAAGTGATGGAGAGCTAAGTGTTCAAAATCCAGTGTTTGAAAATAATCCTCTACATCGTTGTTTTTTAAATGCTGGTAAAGAGGCAGGCTACAAATACATTGAAGACATCAATCAATATGATAATGAGGGTTTTGGACCATGTCCTCAAACGATTTCAAAAGGCTATAGAGCTAGTACGAGTTTTTCATTTTTAAATCCTATTAAAGAAAGAAAAAATTTAACGATTGCAACCAATTCAACAACTAACAAACTATTATTCGAGGGCACAAAATGCGTTGGGCTAGAATATCTAAAAGGAAAAGAAGTTATAAAGGCTTATGCTGAAAGGGAAGTGATTGTATGTGGAGGTGCTATTAACTCTCCACAAATATTGCAGCTTTCAGGAATAGGTAAAGGGGATTACATTAAAAAATGGGGTTTAAAAGTTGTAGCTGATCTTCCGGGAGTTGGTGAAAACTTACAAGATCATTTAGATGTATTATCCCACTACGAGTGCACTCAGCCAGTAACGGAAGCAAAATATACAGCAGGCGGACTTGCAGTATTTAGAATGGCGGCAATCTTAGCCCAATGGATGATAACTAAAAAAGGTCCAGGGAATGACATTGGCTTATCTGGTGTATCATTTTTAAAAACAGATGACACGCTTGACCTTCCAGACATTCAAATGCACTTTATTGGATCGCTTTTAAAAGATCATGGAAAGACGAGACCGGACTCACATGCGTTCAGTAATCACGTGTGCATGCTTAGACCAGAAAGTAGAGGCTACATTGCTCTAAAATCCCTTGATCCGACAGTTCCTCCTATTATTCAGCCTAATTATTTTGCTACTCAAAAAGATAGAGACACACTTATCAAGGGAGTAAAAATGTCTCGAGAAATTATGAATCAGTCTGCTTTTGATGAATACAGAGGTAAAGAGATGACCCCTGGCGTTCATGTTCAAACGGATGCTGAAATAGAAGAATTTATAAGAAATGCCGCAGAAACAATTTACCATCCAGTTGGTACCTGTAAAATGGGCAGTGATGAATTTGCGGTTGTAGACGATAAATTAAGAGTTAGAGGAGTCGAAAATTTAAGAGTGATCGATGCGTCAGTAATGCCAACTCTAATAGGTGGAAATACAAACGCACCAACAATTATGATAGCTGATAAAATTTCTGATCATATTCTTGGCAATGAATTCCTTCCACCACAGCATGTGAGCTATAAAGACAAAACCGCTGCATAATTTTGAATAAATTTTTATTTTCAATTCTTGGAATAGCTCTAGTTTTTGTTTCGGCACTCATAGTCGTCAATCAATACAATACTAGAAATTTTGCACAAACAAGTTTTTTAGAAATAGAAAAAAACTACTCTTACAAGATTAAAAGAGACCAGTTTGGAGTGCCGCATGTATATGGAGATACTGATAAAGATGCAGCATTCGGATTTGCTTATGCACAAGCAGAGGATGATTTAAAACATGTCGAGATGATGATTAAAATGTCTCGTGGGGAGCTCTCAAGTTTAAATTTTAATTCGAAAACATTTGCAGCTATTTATTCACTGATTACTGGTGATGGTGACATAATGGAAAACTTAGATGCAATTGAAGGAGTAGAGTTAGATTTTTTAATTAAGTTTTTTAATGTTCATGAAACTGTAAAAAACAAGATCTCAGAAATTCCAGAGGAAACGATTAATTATATAAAAGGTTATGCAGATGGACTTAATTATTATGCTGCAAAAAACCCAAACTTAGTTGATCAATCTTTATATCCAGCTACGGCATATGATTTGGTTGCTGGTATGACATTTCGAATGCCGTTATTTTATGGCATTGATCATTCAATTACTGAACTCATTAATTTAATGGATAGCAAAGAAGACGAAGTAACAATGAACTCGAACGCATTATCCAATAATCCAATAGTTGCAAGCATAAATACATACTTTAAACCATCAGGTTCAAACGCATTTGCCATTTCCAAAAGTAGATCACAAGATAATGAGACAATGCTTGTCATTAATTCACATCAACCATTAACAGGTCCGGTTGCTTGGTATGAAATACATATAAAAAGTGGAGAAGGCTTAAATATTATGGGTGGTACGTTTCCAGGATCGCCATTTGTGCATGTTGGCTTTAATGAGAATCTCGGTTGGGGAGCTACAGTTAATCAGCCAGACTTATCTGATATTTATGAATTAAAACTTAACCCAGAGAATAATGATCAGTATGAACTAGACGGTGCATGGGTTAATTTCACCAAAATAGATCAAAATTTCAAAGTTAAACTGTTTGGTCCTTTCAGTATTACATATCCTATACAAATGTACCATTCAGCACATGGGCCTGTTCTGAAAGATGATAATAAAGCCTATGCCCTAAGGTTTGTAGGAATGAATGACGTTAACCACTCAACAGCATGGCTCAAAATGAATAAATCAAAAAATATTGAAGAATGGCTTGATGCTATAAGAATGGAACAGCTAGCTAGTTTAAATTTAGTTTACGCCGATAAAGAAGATAATATCTTTTTTGTTCATAATGTTAAATCGCCAGTAAGAGACCCAAACTATAATTGGAAGCAAGTGGTGCCCGGAAATAAGAGTGATTTAATTTGGAACAATTTTCATCCTTTTGAAAGCGTGCCTCAGATCTTAAACCCAAGCTCTGGATATATATTTAGTACTAATCAAAATCCTTTTTTTGTTACAGCTAAGGAAGATAACTTATCTTTATCTGACTTCAATCCAACTATGGGTTTTCAAACACGAACAACGAATAGAGCATATAGAGCTTACGAACTTCTTGATCCTGATAAATCAATATCATTTGGTGAACTTGATAAATACAAACACGATAATAAGTTTTCTTACAATTCAAGACAATACAAGTTTATGAAAGAAATTTTCAATCATGAATTTTCCGAAAATAAATTAAAAAATGCTCAAGAATTTTTAAGAGATTGGGATCTAGGAACTGATTCTAATAATTTACACGCAGCTTTCGGTGTTTGCATTTTGTCTCCTGAATGGTTGGCAGAAATAACAAGAAAGCCACGCCCTGATCCAATCGAAATCTTCATTAATTGTGTTGATGAGTTTGAGAAAAACTTTGGGACATTAAGCGTAAAATGGAGTGATGTTAATTTCTTGGAGAGAGGATCAAATTTAGTGCACATTCAAGGAGGGCCAGATGTTTTAAGGGCAATTTACGCCCCGCGAAGCGATGATGGTATACTAAAAGCTGTTGCTGGAGACGGCCTTTATATCTATGTAAAATGGGGTGAAAATAAAAAACAGGTATCAAAAAGCATTCACCAATTTGGAAGCGCTACAATGAACATGGGTTCTCCGCACTACGATGATCAAATTATTTTATTTGCAAGCGAAAAGCTCAAAGATACGTTCTTTAATTGAGCTTGTAGAATAAAAATAATTATATAAGATTTTCTCATGTTATTGCATGAGTATTTAGAAAATGGAGCGAAAAAAAATCCTAATTTTCCTTTCTCTGAATTTGAAGGAAATTCACTTTCTTATCAGGAAGCAAATTTATTAAGCAATCAATTAGCAAATAAATTAGTTTCTGAGGGTTTAGAAGTTGGAGATAGATTTGCATTTCTTGCAAAAAATTGTACTGAAATGGCAATTATGTATTACGCAGCATCAAAAGTTGGCGCTGTACCTGTTCCACTGAACTATCGCTTAGCGGACCAAGAGTGGGCATACATAATAAATGATTCTGAAGCCAAACTTATAATAGTCAAAGGTAATGAATATTCGAATAGAATAAATCAGATTTCATCAGAGTTAAAAAATGTAAAAAAATACATTTCTATATCGCTTGATAATAGTATCGAAAAATTTCAGGATTTTTATGATTGGCTTTCAGATAGTACGAATGAAAAACCAACTTTAAAAATCCATGAAAATGATGACGTATATCAAATGTACACAAGTGGTACTACAGGCCATCCAAAAGGCGCGGTTCTTTTACAGAGAAATGTTGCTGCTAATATTAGGCAGTATTTAAATAGTTTAACTTTACCAAGGCCTTCAAGAACTCTATTAGTAGCGCCAATGTATCATGCTGCAGCAATGATTAATATGTGTGGATGCATTGCAATAGGTGGAACAATAGTTATTCAAGAGGATTTTATTCCGCAAGATGTAGTTGATTGTTTGGCAAATGAAAAAATCACGCATACAGTATTGGTCCCCGCGATGATTCAAGCATGCTTAGTATCAGTACCAAATGTTGCGAACTATGAATACAGTGATTTAGATCAGATACATTATGGAGCCTCGCCAATCGCTCCAGAAACTCTCAAAAAGGCAATGGATGTTTTTAAGTGTAAATTTGGACAAGGTTTTGGAATGACAGAGACCGTTGCTGTTATTTGTTTAATGACTCCAGAAGAACATATTCGTGCGCTAAATGAAAAACCTGAACTATTAAAATCATGTGGAAGACCTGCAATTGATACACAAGTTGAAATCAGAGATGAAAATGATAATCCTCTTCCAATTGGAGAAATAGGTCAGATCTGCGCAAAGGGACCTCAAATTATGAAAGGTTATTGGAATAAAAAAGAGGAAAGTGAGAAAGCGCTTAAAGGTGGGTGGATGCATACAGGTGATGCAGGTCGAATGGACGAAGAAGGATTTGTATTTATACAGGATAGAATAAAAGACATGATTGTGTCTGGAGGTGAGAATATTTACTCAACAGAAGTTGAAGCAGCTTTATTTGCACATCCTGATGTTGTTGATGCCGCGGTTATTGGTGTTCCGGACGAAAAATATGGTGAGGTAGTTAAAGCGTGTATTGTGAAAAAGGAAGGGTCAAATGTAACCGAGGATGATTTGATAAGCTTCTGTAAAGACAGAATTGCAAGCTATAAAAAACCTCAATCAGTAGATTTTATCGATGAAGTTCCAAGAAATGCTAGTGGAAAAGTTTTAAAAAAAGTATTGAGGGAACCGTATTGGAAGGATCAAGAGAGACAAGTAAGCTAAGCTGTAGCCGTGCCTCCAACAGTAAGATTTTCTATCAACATAGTAGGCTGACCTACTCCAACCGGAACACTTTGACCGTCTTTACCGCACGTTCCAATACCTGTATCCATTTTTGAGTCGTTACCAACCATCTTAACTCTTTTTAACACATCAGGACCGTTACCAATAAGCGTTGCACCTTTTACAGGGTTTGTAACTTTACCATTTTCTATTTTATAAGCTTCAGTACAAGTGAATACAAACTTACCACTTGTTATGTCAACCTGGCCACCGCCGAAATCCACAGCATATAGACCATTCTTTACTGATTTTAGAATTTCTTCCGGATGGCGATTACCCGACAACATATATGTATTTGTCATACGAGGCATGGGTAAGTGAGCATAACTTTCTCTTCTGCCATTCCCTGTAGGATTAACGCCCATCAGTTTTGAGTTTAATCTGTCCTGCATGTAACCAGTTAAAATTCCATTTTCAATTAATGTTGTACAATTAGTTGGTGTACCCTCATCATCAACGCTTAGAGATCCTCGACGAGAGTCAATTGTTCCGTCGTCAACAACCGTCACCGACTCGTCTGCAATTTTTTCTCCCATAAGGTTAGAGAATGCAGAGGTTTTTTTCCTATTAAAATCACCCTCAAGTCCATGTCCAATTGCTTCATGTAGCAGTACACCCGGGTAACCTGGTCCAAGAACTACATCCATTTCACCTGCAGGTGTGTCAACGGAAGTAAGATTTATCTCGGCTTGATTGATTGCTTCATCTACCTGATTTTGCCAATGAGAGGAATTTAAGAAAGTTGAGTAATCTACTCTGCCACCTGAGCCTCTGCTGCCATTTTCCTGACGTCCATCCTTTTCGAGAACGATGGATACATAAAGTCTTACTAGAGGGCGAAGATCTTCAATCATAATTCCACCAGGTCTATAAATTCTCACGGCCTGCCATTCACCGTTTAGAGAAGCCGAAACTTGCTTAACATTTGGATTTTTTGATCTCGCGTACTCATCAATTTTTTTTAGAGTTTCTACTTTTTCAGAGAATTCAGTTTCATTAATTGGATTGATCTCATTGTAAAGTTTACGATTGGTTTTTGAGAAATTAGCGTTGAAATTTGCATTATGGTCTTTTGTAATAAAATTTACTGTTTCACTAGCTTTTTTTAGTGCATTTTCATCAATATCAGATGAATGAGCGTATCCTGAACTTTCACCAGCTATAGCTCTTAATCCAAAACCCTTTGATGTATCAAATGATGCACTTTTTAATCTTTGATCATCGTATACAAAGCTCTCACTTTCACAGAATTCCATGAATAGTTCTCCATCGTCTGCTTTGTGCAAAGCATCTGAAACAATTTTATCAACTTTTGAGTTATCTAAATTGCTTCTAGTGAAAAAGAGGCTGTCATTGGACTGATTCTCTATTTTTTTGTTAATCATTTCGAATTATTCTGAATAAAAGATACTATTATAAAATATATTAAAAAAACCCTAAAAACTAGCAAAAATTGCGTCAAACTGTCGCGAAATAATGAGTAGTTTAATGCAAATTAAGCAGTATATATTACGTAATAGCTCATAACTTTAAATCAATAACTTCTTTATGAAAAATATTATTAAGATATTATTTTTTCTTCTTATACCCTCTTTTTCTCTAGCAAATGAAGGCATTTCCGAAAATTGGCAGCTAAGCTTTCAACAGCCTGCAACTGATTTAATGTCTGACATTATATCATTTCATAGTTATATTTTAATGCCTATCATTACAGGCATATCACTTTTAGTACTTGGTCTTTTGCTATATATCATGTTCAGATTTAATAGCAGCCGTAATCATGTTGCTTCCACGACAACACATAACACAACAATTGAAATATTGTGGACTGTAATTCCAGTAATATTGTTAATTATTATTGCTATTCCATCTTTCAGATTACTTTACGTTTCTGAAACAATACCAAAGGCAGACTTAACAATTAAGGCTATCGGTAATCAATGGTATTGGACTTACGAGTATCCCGATTTCGATGATATCTCTTTTGATGCTAACATGCTTGCTGATCATGAGCTATCAGATCCAAAGTTAAGATTATTAGAGACTGATACTCAAATTGTTGTACCAGTAGATAAAGTGGTCAAGCTTCAGTTAACTTCAGCAGATGTTCTGCACGCTTGGACAATTCCAGCATTTGGTGTCAAGATGGATGCTGTACCAGGAAGATTAAATGAAACATGGTTTAAGGCTAATAAAGAAGGAATTTATTATGGCCAATGTTCGGAGCTTTGTGGTCCAAAACATGCATTTATGCCAATTAATGTAAAAGTCGTCTCAAACAAAGAGTTTGAAGAGTGGATCGAATTTGCTAAATCTGAGTATGCATCCCTAGAGATTAATTACAGTGACGATACATTTGAAATAGCTAAAAAATAAAATATTTATTTAGAGGAGAAACGTATAAATGGCAGATATTACAGCAGATCAGGTAGACAGTCACGATCATCACCCAACTGGCTGGAGAAGATACCTATACTCAACAAATCATAAAGATATTGGAACTCTTTATTTAATTTTTGCAGTTATAGCTGGTTTAGTAGGAACTGGAATGTCTGTTCTGATGAGAATGGAGCTAATGTATCCTGGAGACGGTATATTGGGGGGTGACCATAATTTATATAATGTTCTAGTTACAAGTCATGGTTTACTAATGATTTTCTTTATGGTTATGCCAGCTATGATTGGTGGTTTTGGAAATTGGATTGTGCCGCTTATGATTGGCGCTCCAGATATGGCTTTCCCACGAATGAATAATATCTCTTTTTGGTTATTGCCAGCATCATTAATACTACTTATCGCATCATTATTTGTTGAGGGAACATCGGGCGGCGCAGGCGTTGGAGGTGGATGGACCATATATCCACCATTGTCTGCTAACTTGGGTTCGCCTGGCCCTGCGGTGGATTTAGCAATCTTCTCATTACACCTCGCTGGAGCATCATCAATTCTTGGCGCAATTAACTTTATAACAACAATTTTTAATATGAGGGCTCCTGGCATGACTCTTCATAAAATGCCTTTATTTGTGTGGTCAATTCTTGTGACAGCTGTCCTTTTACTACTTTCATTACCAGTATTGGCCGGTGCAATCACAATGCTTCTTACAGATAGAAATTTTGGGACAACTTTCTTTAGTGCCGCTGAAGGTGGGGACCCAGTACTTTTTCAACACCTATTTTGGTTCTTTGGTCACCCTGAGGTTTATATCTTAATTCTACCAGGTTTTGGAATTGTGAGTCACGTTGTAGCTACATTTTCTAAGAAGCCAGTCTTTGGCTATCTAGGAATGGCTTATGCAATGGTATCTATTGGTTTCCTAGGTTTCATCGTATGGGCCCATCATATGTACACCGTTGGCATGGACGCAGATGTAAAAGCTTATTATGTGTTTGCTACGATGGTGATTGCTGTGCCTACCGGAATTAAAGTCTTCTCATGGATTGCTACTATGTGGGGTGGTTCAGTAGATCTTAAAACACCAATGTTATGGGCAATAGGCTTTATTTTCCTATTCACTGTAGGTGGTGTGACAGGTGTTGTTCTTGCAAATGCAGGAATTGATCATTCGCTGCACGACACTTACTATGTTGTTGCACATTTTCATTACGTTCTTTCTATGGGAGCTGTTTTTGCAATATTTGCTGGTTTCTACTATTGGTTCGGTAAAATGTTTGGCAGAAACTACTCAGAGTTTTTGGGCAAGCTACATTTTTGGTTAACTTTTATTGGAGTGAATATAATATTCTTCCCACAACACTTCTTAGGTTTAGCGGGAATGCCAAGACGATATGTTGACTACCCTGATGCTTACGCTGGGTGGAATTATATTTCCTCAATTGGCTCATTCATATCAGTCCTTGGTTTGGCAGTATTCTTTGTGATGTTAGTGCACGCTCTCATGAAAGTTAGAGATTGTGCTGACAACCCATGGGGTGAGGGAGCCACAACACTTGAGTGGACATTGCCTTCTCCTCCACCATTCCACCAGTTTGAGGAGCTACCAAAAGTTAAGTAGAAATTACAATGGCAAATATTACCTCAGTTTCTAACAAACAGGAATTTGGGCTAGGTTCTATTGCGACAAAACTAGTTCTGTACATCTCCTTGCTTAAACCAAGGGTCATGTCACTTTCTATATTTACAAGCTTTGTAGGAATGATAATCGCACCTGGAAGTTTAGGTTTTACTACAGGTTTGCTCGCAATTCTTGCTATCTCAATTGGTTCTGGCGCGTCAGGAGCACTAAACATGTGGTATGAAAAAGATACTGACAAATTAATGAATAGAACAAAAGATCGAGCTTTGCCAACAAACCAAATAAGCGCTAATGGGGCACTCATCTACGGCATAACACTCTCAATAATTGCCGTATCAATGCTTTACTTGGTTTCAAATTTAGCGGCTGCAGGATTACTTTTAATGACAATTTGTTTTTATATATTTGTTTACACAATATGGCTTAAAAAGAGGACACCTCAAAATATTGTGATAGGAGGTGCAGCGGGAGCTTTTCCTCCGATGATCGGTTGGGCAGTTGTGACAGGAGGAATCTCAACTGAGATTTGCCTTCTTTTCATGTTAATTTTTCTATGGACGCCTCCTCATTTCTGGGCTCTTGCACTTTATAAATCTGATGATTACAAAAAGGCTGGAATTCCAATGATGCCACTGATTGTTGGTGAGCGTAAAACGATAAATTTAATTATCGCATATTCGATTACCTTATTGCCACTTACTTTAATTATGAGTTCATACTATTCTTTATTCTTTGGAGTTTCGTCAACAGCTCTAAGTATTTTTTTCATTTATTTGGCATTTGATCTCAAAAGATCGTGGTTGAAAGATGGCTTGCTTGAGAGAAAAGCTCAAATGCTATTTTATTTTTCAATTATTTATCTGTTTAATATTTTCTCAATTCTATTAATCGATAATTTACTATGGAATATTTACTAATGGATAAAAAAATAAAAAAAAGAAATATAATAACTGCCCTCGTACTAGTTTTCTTTGTGGCTTTATTTTTCTCTTACACTGTTTATAAGTTGGGAACTATTTAAATGAATTTTATCAGGTCAAACAACAGTATCACTGCGATTGGACTAATAGGAATAGTTATCACCATGATCGCTTTAGCCTATGCCTCAGTTCCTCTATACAACTATTTTTGTAAAGTTACAGGATTTGGGGGCACTCCAAATGTGTATTCTTCTGAAAGCATTTATTCTATCGATAAAACTATCAATGTAAGATTAGACTCTAATGTTGGTTCTACACTCGATTGGGAATTCTATCCAGAGCAAAGAATTCATCAATTAAAGATAGGTGAAAATAAACTGATTAATTATGTGATAGAGAATAATACAAACCAAACTCTAAGCGGTACAGCTGTTTATAATGTATCACCAACTGAGGCAGGCAAGTACTTTAACAAAATTGAATGCTTTTGTTTTCAAGAAACGGAGCTCATGGCTAACGAAACTAAAATTATGCCAGTTTCATTTTTTATAGATCCTGAAATTGAAAATGATAAATACATTTCTGATTTATCAGAAGTTACTTTGTCCTATACCTTTTATGAAAACAGTGATACATAATTAGATATGAGTTCAGAAAATACAAAAAGAACACATGAATACCATTTAGTTGATCCAAGTCCTTGGCCTCTTCTTGCATCGATTGGAGCTTTAATCGCATGCGTTGGTGCGGTTGTTTATTTTAGGACCGATGACATGTGGACAATGATAATTGGTTTAGCAATTGTTATCTATGTCTCATACATGTGGTTTAGAGATGTGATTATAGAGGGCGAACATCAAGGTCATCACACCCCAGTTGTTCAAATTGGCCTTAGATACGGCATGACTTTATTTATTGCGTCAGAAGTTATGTTCTTTGTTGCTTGGTTTTGGGCATACTTCAACGCAAGTTTATTCCCTACAGAACAAATAGGAGCTATTTGGCCTCCACCAGATATTCATCTAATGGATCCATGGCATATACCTCTAATCAACACGTTAATCTTACTTTTATCAGGAACAACAGTTACCTGGGCTCATCATGCATTGCTAGAAGGCAATAGAAAAGAGCTAATACAGGGACTATGGTGCACAGTAGGACTTGGTGTCGTATTCACTGGTTTTCAGGTTTATGAATACATGCATGCTGATTTTTCATTTTCTGGGCACATCTATGGTGCAACTTTTTATATGGCGACTGGCTTTCATGGCTTTCATGTTCTAATTGGAACAATATTCTTAATTGTTTGCCTTGGAAGATCGATTGCTGGCCATTTTAAATCTGACCATCATTTTGGTTTCGAGGCTGCTGCTTGGTATTGGCATTTTGTTGATGTAGTTTGGTTATTTTTATTTGCAGCAATTTATGTTTGGGGCTCATATTAATAAATACTTTAATTGATTAAAAATCTTCTTTTCCACTTAATATTCATTTCAACAATTGTCCTGCTTCTTTTGCTTTGTTTTTGGCAAACACAAAGGCTCGAATGGAAAAATAATTTAATAGAGTCAATTAATTCTAATTATAATTCTGTGATAGATGAATTTCCGTCAAACGACGAGAACTCTCAATATGAATTCATGAATACTTCGGTAAAAGGACAACTATTAACTGGTAAAAAAATGTTTTTTTATAAATTTAATCTTAAAGGAGAGTCTGGTTACGAAATTGTCTTGCCAATGGAAATGATTAGCAAAAAATTTATTTATGTAATACTTGGCTGGATACCGTTTGACTCAAAAGATAATTTTGAATTAGATGAAGTTTTCAAAAATAGTGAGATAGAAATCAGAGGAGCTTTAATCTATTCGAAGGATCGAAAGCCACTTATTCCAGAAAATGATACAATTGCAAATACCTGGTATTTGCTCAATACAAGTGAAATGGATAAATATCATAAATTAAATTCTAGTAAGTATATGATTAAATTAATAGACCAAAGCTATTCTGATAATGTTCTGATTGAATTTGAGCCATCTAATATAACAAATAATCATCTCCAGTATGCTGTCACCTGGTTTTTGTTGTCTTTTGTAATTATGATAATGTATATCTACTATATTAGACAAAAGGTGCAAAAAAATGAGGTATAGAAGCACAAGGGGCAGCGATTACTTTGGGTTTAGAGAAGTTTTATTTGCTGGTTTAGCAAATGATGGAGGCCTATTTATTCCAGAAAATTGGCCAAATATAAATCATAAAGATATTAATCGAAATGTAAGTTATGAGGACTTAACAGAAATTATTTTGTCTCCATTTATTGGTGACGAAATAGAGTCCGATCAATTAAAGAGGATTATTAAAGAAGCGTATTCAAATAACTTTACAGAAAGTGGCTGTGTATCATTCAAGGAGCTTAATACAAACGAAATAATCGTGGAGCTATTCAATGGCCCAACTTTAGCCTTCAAAGACTTCGCAATGCAATTACTTATCCCTCTTTTTGATCATTTTTTAGAAAAAGAGAAGAAAAGAATAAATCTTATAGTAGCAACATCAGGTGATACAGGATCAGCTGCTATAAATGCTGTAAAAAAAAGCAAAAATATAAATATTTTCTGTTTATTTCCTAAGGGTAGAATTTCAGAATTTCAGAGAAGACAGATGTCTACTGTTAATCAAGAAAATATTTTTCTTTGTGAAGTAGAAGGAACTTTTGATGACTGTCAAAAAATTGTTAAAGATATTTTGAAAGATACAGATTATAGTATGCATAATAATATATCAGCAGTAAATTCAATTAATTGGGCAAGAATTATCATTCAATCAGTATATTACTTTTATACATTCATTAATTTTACAGAAAGAGCATCCAATAAAGTTAATTTCTCTGTTCCTACTGGTAACTTCGGAGATATTTATGCTGGTTATGTTTCATATAAAATGGGATTACCTATCAATAAATTAATAGTGGCTACTAACGAAAACGACATTTTAAATAGATTTATGAAGTCAGGAGTATATGAGTCTAAAACAGTCATAAAAACATCAAGTCCAAGTATGGATATTCAGGTAGCAAGCAATTTTGAAAGATTACTTTTTGATATACTTAATCAATCAAATACTGAAACAAAAGCATCAATGGAAAATTTTGAAGAAAGTAGAAAAATATCAATATCTGAGGAAAATTTAGAAAAAGTTCGAGAGGTATTTAGCTCGAATAGTTCTTCGATGGATATCGTTCAAAACACAATCAAATCTGTGAAAGATAATTTTTCATATGTTATTGACCCCCACACTGCAACAGGACTGGATGCATCGAGATTTGAAAAAGATATGAATAGGCTTAATTTTGTTTTGGCTACAGCTCACCCTGTAAAATTTTCTGAGGTTGTTGAAAAATCAATAGGTGAAGGTTTAGATTTAATGAGTAAATACAATTACTTATTTGATGCTGAAGAAAAAATGTATAAAATGAAAAATAACACAATTCGAATTAAAGAATTCATTAAGGAGCAGATACGATAGTGTCATTTTTAACAACTTATTATCCCAAAAAGATAACATTTGAGAGGAGAGGTGAAAATATCATCCTAAGACCTCCTGATTATAAAGATTGGAAATCATGGTCTTCATTAAAAGAAAAAAACAAAAAATATTTAAAACCGTGGGAACCTACATGGTCACCAAATGAACTTGAAAGAAGTTCATTTGTAAAAAGAGTAAGATATTTTGAAAAACTCGCATTAGATGATAATGCATATTCCTTTCTGATATTTGAAAAAAACAATAATAATCTGATTGGCGAAATTAATATAAATAATGTTCAAAGAGGCGTAGTTCAATCTTGCTCAATTGGGTATTGGATTTGTGAAACTAAGATGGGTAAGGGTTTAATGAGTGAGTCAATAAGGCTTATCAAAGAATTTATTTTTGATGAATTGAATTTACATAGAGTAGAGGCAGCGTGCCTACCAAGGAATGAGCGTTCTTTAAAGACACTTGAAAAAAATAATTTTTGCATTGAAGGATTGGTAAGACAGTATTTGAAAATCAATGGCAAGTGGGAGGACCACTTGCTTTTATCTTGTATTAAGGAATAAATTTAGTATGGTCGTCAAATGTTAGATTTAATTGGAAATGAATTACCAAATGAAACTTTAGTTTTTATGGATAAGGACAAAGGTCCACAACCGTTAAAGATTTTGGACTTCTGCAAAGGGAAAAAAATAGTAATCTTTGGTGTACCAGGTGCATTCACACCAACATGTGCTCGAAATCATTTACCTGGCTTCATAGAGAATGCTGACAAAATTAAAGAAAAAGCTGTTGATGAAATTATATGTTTTGCAACTAACGACATATTTACAATGTCAGCATGGGAGGAAATGTCTGGATCAAATGGAAAAATAAAATTTTTATCAGATAGTAAGGCTGAGTTTGCAAAATCATTAGGTACAGACTACCCCGATACATTTGGAACATCGATCAAGACAAAAAGATGCTCACTGCTTGTTAATGATGGAATTATTGAAAAATTTTTTGTCGAAGTTGATGGTGGTAAAGTTGATGTAAGTGGAGCAAATAAGATGTTGAATTTACTATAACTTATCTTTTTATCTGGGCGACGGCTAGTTTATCAGCAATTTCATTTCCGTAATCACCTGAATGACCTTTTACCCACTCCCATTTAATAGAATGTTTATCGGTCAGATTGTCTAATTCAACCCAAAGATCTTTATTTTTTACATCTTTTTTTTGCGCGGTCTTCCAATCATTGGTTTTCCACTTTTTTATCCATTCCTGAATACCTTGCATAACATACTTTGAGTCCGTGAAAATTATTATTTCTCTTTTTTCACTAAGATAATCTAGAGCATAAATGACTGCTTTTAATTCCATTCTGTTGTTTGTGGTGTTGTTTTCAGATCCACTTAATTCAATTTTTTTATCATCAATTTCAATGTAAGCTCCCCAACCTCCATTACCCGGATTTCCTGAGCAAGCTCCATCGGTGTACATAACAACCTTTTTAGAGGCCATATTCGCCTACTTTTTTAACGGATTGGTGAAATTGAAGTTTAGTCAGATACTCATTAGGGTCCTTTTTAAGGATCAGCTCATTATCATCATGCGAATAGTAGTCGATTAAACGAGTTAGTAGATACCTTAGAGATGATGCTCTTGTAAGAAGAGGTAAAGCTTTTTTTTCTTCCTCTGAAAATTCTCGCAACTGATTGTAACTGCTTAATAAATGTTTTGCTTTTGTTGGATTGAATTCGTTATTATTTGGTTCAAAGCACCATGCATTTAGACAGATAGCAATTTCGTAAGCATAATAATCGGTGCATGCAAAATAAAAATCTATTATCCCTGTAACTTCATTACCTTCAAAAAAAATATTATCTGGAAAAAGATCTGCATGAATTATACCTGATGGTAAACTATGACCAAGGTTTCCAGATAGGAAAGTATATTCTTCATTGATTAAATCAATTACTTGCGCGTCTATTTTATCGTCAAAATTTTTTAAAGCTTGAATTAAGCTGTTGAGGTTTACAAATCCAAGCTCATTTTCTCTAGTCATTTCAAGTCTAGCTGATTCTTTATGCATTCTTGCGATAGTGGAGCCTAAGGATGCACAGTGTATTGGTTTAATTTGATCTATTGACCTACCTTTTAAGAACGATGTGATTACTGCCTTCTTATTTTGAATTGAGTTCGAATAATTTCCTTTTTTATCTTGTATTACCTCAGGGCACTTTACATTGTTTTTATTCAAATGATTCATTAGATCAAAAAAGAATTGAAGATTATCTTGATTTGTTCTTTCTTCAAAAATTGTAAGTATGTAATTTTTTTCTAGAGTCTTTAGTAAATAATTTGAATTAGAAGTTCCACCTTTTATACCTGAAAATTCAAGAACATTTTCAATACTATAGTGATCAGTAAAAAGATCCAATTCTTCTCTAGATATGTGCGTATAGACTGCCATAATTTATTTATAGCTTAGAAAGAGAGATATAAATAATAAATTATACCTTAAGTTTACTTATTTGATCGATTGATTGTTTTACAAGCTTATCTGCACTCTGGTCGTTGATGTTTTCTGAGATAATTTTCTCAGCAATATTTACTGAGTTATTTACAATCTCGTCATTAACTTTTGATATAGCCATTTTTTCAGCCCTTGATATCTTTTCTATGGCTTGTTGTTCGGCTCTTTTAATAAATTCTTCTGCTTTTAACTTTGACTCTTCTTCGTGATTCTTTGCAATTTCCTTTGCTTGATCAATAATTGCCTTTGCTTCCTCATCAGCAGACTGAACCTTTCTCTCGTAATCAGCTAGAAGAGAATTTGCTTCTTCTTTTAATTTTCGGGCATTATCTAACTCAGATTTGATTTTATCAATTTCACCATCAAGCAGTTTCGCAATCATTGATGGCGCTTTGATTACAAGCGCAATTATGACAAATATTATAAAGGCTACTAATACCCAAGACGATGGATCTGAAAAGAATGATGACATTAAATACTTCCTAGCATTAGTTTAATTTCTTATTTATTTCCTCATCTGAAGGAATATTTTCAATATATCTTGATACTATAGCTTTAACGGTATCTAACGTTGCATTTCTTATCTCAATCTTAGATTTTTCTTCTTGAGCTTTTATTTTTGCTTGAGACTCTGAGATTAGGGAGTTTACTTTTTCTTCATTTTCTTTTTTAAGCATTTCTAAATGATCAAGCATTGCTTTTTTAGAATTAGTAATAATCTCATTTGACTCTTGTGATGCACTTGCCAATTGCTCATCATATTTTTTTAATATATCAGTTGCTTCTGTATTAAGATTATCAGCATCATTGATGTCATTTGAAATCTTATCTCTTCTTTCTTCAATTGTTGCACCTAACCTAGGTATTACAAATTTCCACATAAACAGGTATAAAAGTGAAAACGTAATTACAAGCCAAAATAATTGAGATGGAAATGTAGCAATATCCATCTGCGGAAGACCAGCAGATTTCTGGCCCTCTGCAGCATATGCGAAATTAATTGGCGCAATTAATAGAAAAGCTTTTAATAAGATTTTCACTTTTCTTATCCAAATAAAATTAAGAAAGCTATTACAAGAGCAAATAAAGCAATCGCCTCAACAAGTGCAAATCCTAATAGAACTTGCCCAAACGCCTGTGGTGCTGCTGAAGGATTTCTAAATATACCCGAGACATAAGCCCCAAATACTGTTCCGATACCAGCTCCTGAACCTGCAACTCCAATAGTTGCCAATCCTGCGCCGATAAGTTTAGCTGCTTCTACTTCCATTTTTTTTCCTTTCGTTGTTGTAAATATTAATGATCCGGATGAAGGGCATCATTAAGATATATACATGTTAAAATTGTAAAAATATATGCCTGGAGTGCTGCAATAAGAGTTTCTAATGCATATAACACGACCAAAAAAACTAATGGTGCAAATCCTAAAAAGCCAAGCATTACAATAAATCCTGCAAATATTTTTAATATACTGTGACCTGCCAGCATGTTTGCACAAAGTCTAACTGATAAACTGATAGGTTTTGATAAGTATGAAATGATTTCAATTGGAACAATAAGAGGCGCTAGAAAAATTGGAATACCAGATGGATAAAAAATTCTTAAATATCCTAATCCATTCTTTACAAAGCCGATTATTGTGACTGCAACAAATATAAGACCAGCAAAAGCGAAAGTCACAATTAAGTGACTTGTTACAGTAAACGTATACGGTATTAGGCCGATAAAATTGCAAAAGAAAATAAACATAAATAATGAAAATATGAAAGGAAAATAAGCCCTTCCTTGATCACCTACCTGGTCTCGCAACATGTTCGCAATGAAGTTATAGGAAAGTTCTGATAACATCTGCATTCTGTTTGGAATGATTGATTTTTTAGAAAGACCAATAACAAATAGCGCCATTGTTGCAGCGAGCGCAAATACCATAAATAAAGAAGAGTTTGTAAATGAAATATCAATACCACCTAATTGGATATCTGCAATTTTTGATATTTCAAATTGGTGTATAGGATCTATAGGATTATCAGCGGCCATCGATATATTTTTTAGTTATTTTGAAGACTTTTTGCAACCCTAAAAACGTTAAGAATTCCTGCTGCACTACCTAAGAGAAAGAAAATTAATGTGAAGATGGGTCTTGTATTAAAATAATTGTCAATTAGCAAACCTATTCCTAGTCCAACAGCCATTGCTGCGACAATTTCAACCACTACTTTCATGATTTTACCAAATGGTTTGGGGGCTTTAGCTTCTTCAATAGACTGGCCTTCTTTTGCTTTTTTTATTCTATTTTCAAGAGAATTAGCATCATTATTCATCTTCAATATACTAGGCAACAGCTCCAATCTCTTCCGCTTTTTTAAGATCTACAGAGACAATTTGACTGACGCCTCGTTCAGCCATAGTTACTCCAAACAATCTATCCATTCTCGACATTGTGAGCGCGTGGTGAGTAATAATTAAGAACTTGGTATTCGTTTTTTCAGTAATGTCATCTAAAAGACCACAAAATCTATCGACGTTTGCATCATCCAGTGGCGCATCAACCTCATCTAGTACACAAATTGGCGAAGGATTTGTTAAAAATACAGCGAAGATTAGAGATAATGCTGTTAGTGCTTGTTCCCCACCAGATAACAATGACATTGATTGAAGTTTTTTACCTGGTGGACTTACCATCATTTCAAGCCCTGCTTCAAGTGGATCATCAGAGTCTATCAGTTCAAGGTGCGCTTTCCCACCGTTAAATAATTTTACAAAAACTTCTTTGAAATGTGTGTTTACAGTTTTAAACGCTCCGAGCAATCTTGTTCTACCTTCTTTATTTAAATCTTCTATAGACTCCCTCATTTTTTTGATTGCGTTTTCTAAATCTTCTTTTTCAGTGGTCATTTTTTCAAGTTCTTCATCTATTTCTTTTGTTTCCAAATCTGCCCTTAGATTCACAGCACCCATTGTTTCACGCTGCTGCTTAAGTCGATCAAGTCTCATCTCAGTTCTTTCGAGGTTAGCTCTCATAGTTTCAAGATCATCTGATATGGAGAGAGAATTTACAATTTCACTAGGAATACAGTTAAATTTCTCTTTTGACTCGTATTCTAATTCTTTTAATCTTGATTCAGCTAATTCTTTTGTAGCTTCTGTTCTTCCTTTAGACTCTCTTATGTTAGCGAGATCATTTTGGGCTTTTCTTAAATTAGTCTCAATTTTTTTTAATTCATTATCAGCTTCAGCTAAACGATCAGCTGCAAACTGTCTTTCTGTCTCTGCAAAGCCTTTTGTTTCAATCAATTGACCTCTTCTCTGGGCAATTTCTTCTGGGCGATTAGAGATTTTCTCTAGCTCTTGCTCAGTTTTTATTTTTCTTTTTTGCAATGTTTCGATTTGTTCCTGAGATGACTTAATTGTTTTATTCAATCTCTGAAATTCATATGTCCAATCACTTTGTTTTTGTTCAACGTCTTTTTGTCTGAGTTTTTCTCTTAATTCCATTGA
This sequence comes from uncultured Pelagibacteraceae bacterium, assembly GCA_902598405.1. Lineage (GTDB taxonomy): Bacteria > Pseudomonadota > Alphaproteobacteria > Pelagibacterales > AG-422-B15 > CACNXQ01. Next base: position 31,913 of record CACKBQ010000013.1, read on the forward strand.
TAATGTTGCTGCATTTTTTGCTTCATTACTTGCTCTGTCATAATTTGCCTTAGCTTCGTCTGAAATATTACTTGCTTGATCCACTTTCTCACTGATTTCACCAAGATCATTGTAAAATTTTTCTTTAAATATATTTGTCCATTTCTCAGGATCATCATAACCTTCCACGTCTTTTAAAGTTGATTGCCTTGATTTCAAATTTTCTGCTTTAATTAAAGTGTCCTGCCAATCATCTCTTTTAGAATTTTTAATCTGATTATATTGTTCTATTTG
>CACKBQ010000014.1 GCA_902598405.1 uncultured Pelagibacteraceae bacterium
AAAACCTTTACTAGAATATTATTACAAAGAAGACAGTTTAGATGACCCAATGATTTCAAGAGACCACCTTATCACTTTTGGCTGGGCAACAAACTCTGAGCTGAAAAAAATAGATAAAATGTCTCTTCAAATTAATAAGCACTTAAGAAATCTTTTTTTTAAAAAGAATATCATACTTGTAGATTTCAAAATTGAATTCGGTAGACTCTCATCGAACCCCAAAAAAATTGTATTAGCTGATGAAATAAGTCCTGATTCTTGTCGATTATGGGATAAAAAAACTAATAAGAAACTTGATAAAGATGTGTTCAGAAGAAACCTCGGCAGTTTATTAAGTGCATATGAGGAGGTTGCCTCAAGATTAGGAATCGTGCATTAAAGTCTAATGCTAGCCAAAATTCATATCACATTAAAAAAAGATGTACTTGATCCTCAAGGCTCAGTTATTGCAAATTCACTGAAATCTCTTGGATTCGACAACGTTAATGATGTCAGACAGGGAAAATTCATAGAACTTGAAATCAACAGTAACAACAAAGAGGAAGCTGAGAAGCAGTGTAATGATATGTGTGAGAAACTATTGGCTAACTTAGTTATTGAAGACTACTCAGTAGAAATTGAAAATTAAATGAAGACACATGTAATTGTTTTCCCTGGTTCGAACTGCGACAGAGATGTAGCTGTTGCAATTCAAAATATTATTGGCTCTTCGCCTGAAATGGTTTGGCATAAAGACTCGACAATAAATCAATCAGATTTGATTGTTGTTCCAGGTGGGTTTTCTTATGGTGATTATTTACGATGTGGCGCGATGGCATCAACGTCACCTATCATGAAAAGTGTGATTGAAAATGCAAATAAAGGTGTGCCGGTAATGGGAATTTGTAATGGATTTCAAATTCTAATTGAAAGTGGTCTTCTTCAAGGTGCACTAATGAGAAATAGTAGTTTAAGTTTTATATGTCGCGACATAATAATTAAACCAACAAATACGAAAACCATATTTACTAATAAATCCACTATTTCGAAAATGCCAATAGCTCACAACGAGGGAAATTATTTTGCTAACAGTAATCAGATAAAAGAAATAGAAGATAACGATCAAATTGCTTTCCAATACTGTGACGAAAATGGAGATATCAATGCTCATTCAAATCCTAATGGATCAATAAATAATATTGCCGGGGTGTTCAACAAAAGCAAAAATGTACTAGGTATGATGCCCCACCCCGAAAGAGCAGCTGAAAGCATTCATGGGTGTGATGATGGAAGAAATATTTTTGAAAGTCTTCTAAGTTAATGACTTCATCCAATTGGCATTTTGATACAGAAAAATCGCTTGTAGAAAGTCACGGTCTTAAACTTGACGAGTTTGAAAAAATTGTTGAGGGACTTGGGCGTGAACCCAATCTTACTGAACTTGGAATATTTAGTGCAATGTGGAATGAACATTGCTCCTATAAATCGTCTAAATATTGGCTAAAAAAATTACCAACCTCAGGGGAACGAGTTATTCAAGGACCAGGTGAAAACGCGGGTGTTATTGATATCGACGATGGAGATGTTGCGGTTTTCAAAATGGAGAGTCATAATCATCCTTCATTTCTAGAGCCTTACCAAGGAGCTGCAACTGGTGTTGGGGGTATTTTGAGAGATGTATTTACTATGGGCGCAAGACCTGTAGCAAACATGAATGCACTTCGATTTGGAGATCCTAATCATCCAAAAACAAAGCATTTAGTCTCAGGTGTTGTCGGTGGTATTGGTGGTTACGGAAATTGTATTGGAATTCCAACTGTTGGAGGTGAAGTAAATTTTCATCCATCGTATAACGGTAATATATTGGTTAATGCTATGACAGTTGGTATCGCAAAAAAAGATAAAATTTTCTATTCAGCGGCTGCAGGAATAGGAAATCCAGTAGTGTATGTTGGTTCAAAAACAGGTAGAGATGGTATTCATGGTGCAACAATGGCATCAGCTGAATTTGATGATGACTCTGAAGAAAAAAAACCCACTGTCCAAGTAGGCGATCCTTTTACTGAAAAACTATTACTTGAGGCTTGTCTAGAACTCATGAAAGAGGACGCAATTATAGCAATTCAAGATATGGGAGCTGCAGGCTTAACTTCATCGTCAATTGAGATGGCATCCAAAGGAAATGTAGGGATTGACATAAATTTATCTAAGGTTCCTATGCGAGCGGCTAACATGACTGCCTACGAGCTCATGCTTTCAGAAAGTCAGGAAAGAATGCTAATGGTTATTCAGCCCAAAAAAGAGGAACTTGCCCGAAGCATTTTTAAAAAATGGGATCTTGAATTTGAAGTGATTGGTGAAGTTACAGATACAAAAAAATTAATATTGCATATGAATGGTGAAGAGCAGGCAAGTATACCAATTAATATTTTGGTAGAGGATGCGCCAGAGTATCAGCGAGATTATATTGTCAATGACCCTTCTCCCCTAATTAGTTTCGAAAGTAAGGATTTTGAAGATAAAGATATCCTAAACGATTTATTAAAAATGATCAGTCATCCAAATTTATGCAGCAGAAAATGGATATGGGAACAATATGATCACATGGTTATGGCAGATACAGTTGTACGACCTGGTTCTGATGCAGCTGTTGTCAGAGTGCATGGAACCAACAAAGGAATAGCGATCAGTACAGACTGTTCACCCACCTACTGCAGACACAATTCCTATGAAGGAGGAAAGCATGCGGTTGTTGAAACTTGGCGTAATATTGTTGCATCCGGAGCTGAGCCAATTGCAATTACAGATTGTATGAATTTTGGAAATCCTGAAAAGCCAGAAATCATGGGACAATTTGTAGAATGCATTCGTGGCATGGGAGATGCTTGCAGTAAGCTTAATTACCCTGTCATTTCAGGAAATGTATCACTCTATAATGAAACTAACGGTGAAGGGATTTATCCTACTCCTGTTATTGGTGGAGTTGGACTAATTAGAGATTTATCTAATACAATGACAATAGATCTTAAAAATGAGGGTAATGTTTTATACCTCATTGGGGAAAGCAACAATCATTTAGGCAATAGTCATTATCTCTCAATCATACAAAGTAGAGAAGACGGCGGTACCCCGTCAATTAATTTGGATGATGAATTAAAAAATGGAAAATTCATTCTAGATTGCATTTCTAAGAAATTACTAAAATCTGTTCATGATGTTGGTGAAGGTGGTGTTCTTGTTGCAATTGCTGAAATGTGCATCTCAGGTAAGCAAGGTATAAAAATTGATATAACAAAAGATTTTCTTCACGGATTCTTTTTTGGAGAGGATCAAGCTAGGTACCTGGTTGAGGTCTCACAAAATAAACTTGAACAACTAGAAGTTGACGCAAGCAAAAGTGCTGTCAAAATAGAAAGAATTGGAGAAATTGGAGGAACATCTATCTCAATCAATTCAATCGGAGAGGTTGAATTATCAAGCTTAATTGACCACCATACAAAATGGTTCAATGAATTTTGACCTAAAGGGCTCAAAATTATTATTGAATAATTATAAAAAGCAGTTAATTCTTCAATCATGACTGATAATGTGCAAAATGAAATAAAAAACATTGTTGATCAAAACGATGTAGTTCTCTTTATGAAAGGGACAAAGGACCAGCCTCAGTGCGGTTTTTCGAATGCTGTTGTAAATACTCTTTCTTTTATGAACGTAAATTATAAAGATGTGAATATTTTGGAAAGTGACGAACTAAGACAAGGTATTAAAGATTTCACTAACTGGCCTACAATTCCACAACTTTATATTAAGGGAGAGTTTATTGGAGGATGCGATATTATTTTAGACATGCATAAAAGTGGGGAGTTAGCATCAGTTTTTGATACAAAAGGTATTACGCACGATTAGTCTATTGAAATAAGATATTCGACTGCTCTATTAAATACAATCTTTCCTCGCACAATTAAACTTTCATGCCATTTCCTACTGTCTGGATTAAATGTACGTAATAAATTATTTCTACTCCAATGTTTCATAATATCCAGCGGATCATTGAGTTTATTATTTTGTGTCCATCTATTTTCAGCTCTTAAATTTTTAAAAACAGTTACAGGTCCATAAGTTCCAAATTCTTGTGTAATTGTAAGCCACTTAATAGATGGAAATTCAGCTGAAATTCCAGAGTGAATGTCGCCTGTTACGTGATAGCCCACCCCCTTATTTGGATCCAACGGTGCTATATGACTTCCATATAAATTTTGCAACAATTCATAATCAGCTTCACCAATTTGGTCTGAAATTAAAATAGTATCGTAACCAGACTTGCCAAGACCAGTGTGTAAATCGATACCAAATATCATTTGAGTTTCTTTTAAGTTATTTCTTAACCAATCAATTAATAATTTAGGACCTTTTTGGAGTTTATCACCTCCATACTGCAGGCTGGATGGCCTTGTGTACTGACCTTGAGCAAACCATTGCTTGAAATTAGTGAATCCATATTTCAAAATTAATTTTATTCCATCTATATAAAATGATAATTCAAATTTTTTTGGTATTGTGTTTGGATTCAAAAATTTATCTATTTTTTTGTAGCCATCGGGCTCACCGCTATGCGTGTTAATAAAATTTCTATTCATATCTACATTGTTTTCATTGACTCTTCGATGCCAAGCCATACCAAAAGGATTAATGATATGTACGAAGATTATGCAATAATCCTCAATTAGCTTTTGATTTTTTAACATATCAATGACTGAAAGTTGTATAGCTGAACCGGCAAAACCCTCAACGCCGTGTATACCAGAAGTATATAACAATAATTTATTACTTGTTAAAGATCCAAGAACTGCGATATCTATTGTGAGATCCTCTCCATCAGGACCTACTAAATCTAATGATAAGCTATCACGTTGAACTTGATGACCCAGTGACTCTAGTTGATTAACAGATTCGTGAAATCGTTTCTTAGCTTCAGTATAAGATTTGGAAAACCAGTGCGATGCACTCATTTTAATATTATCGAGAATAATACTCGATAACTAGTTTCGGATCCATTTGAGTTGCATATGGAACTTCAGCAAACTGAGGTGTCCTTACAAAAGTTGAAGAACATTTTTTTTCATCAACTGTAATGTATCCTGGGATGTCTCTTTCCTGGCTTTTCATTGACTCAACTACTAATGCCATCTCTTTAGATTTATCTTTGACTTCGACAACATCACCTTCTTTAAGAAGACAGCTTGCAATATTAACTCTTTTTCCATTAACTTTGACATGCCCATGATTAATAAATTGTCTAGCAGCAAATACAGTTGGTACAAACTTTGATCGATAAACAATAGTATCAAGTCTGCGTTCTAAAATAGCAATTAAGTTTTCACCTGAGTCACCTTTTTGTCTAATAGCCTCTTTATAACAATTACGGAATTGCCTTTCGTTGAGGTTTCCATAATAACCTTTTAGCTTTTGTTTAGCATTTAGCTGAACACCATAATCAGACAATTTACCTGTATGCTTTTGTCCATGCTGTCCGGGTCTGTATTTTCTTAGGTTGAATGGGCTTTTTGGTCTGCCCCATAGGTTAACACTCAGACGTCTATCTATTTTATGTTTTTGTGCAACTCTTTTTGTCATATTTGATGATCCGTGGTTTATACTGGTTTCCTCGCCAATGTCAAACCTGAAAGCTAAATTTCCTTAGTTTTTCTATATTCTGTAAGCACTGTCACAACCCCTCTAAGTGTTGCTATCTCACGTTCAGTGAGATCAGCACGATGAAAGATATTTCTTAGGTTTTGCTTCATTTTTGGCATTTTTTCTTCAGGTTGAAAAAAACCTCTAGATTCAAGCTCTTCTTCTAAATGATCAAAAAAATACATCAGATCATTCTGACTTCCTTGAGGCTCAGAATTCTTATCAACTAACTGCTCCGTTTTAAATACTTGAGAAAATAATGAATAACAAAACACATTGACTGCATGAGATAAATTAAGAGATGAAAAATTTTCATGCGTATCAATAGTCACACATTTGGTTATAAGTGACAAATGATCATTTGTAAGTCCTGAAGCTTCGCCACCAAAAACAACACAGATACTATCATTAATTTTTTGTTCTTTTATTTCACTGATAATTTTAGAATTGTCACTAAATTGTTTACTCATATCTCTTAAACGTGCTGTGTAGCCAATTGAATAATTGGAGTCACTCAACGCCTCTCGAAGAGAGCTATATACTTTGATATTTTCAACTATGTTCTTAGCATCTACAGCTACAGCAAGTGCTTTTTCTGATGGCCATTCGAGTTTAGGTGATACCAGTTTTAAATTAGTGAAACCAAAATTGTACATAGAGCGTGCAACAAGACCGACATTTTCAGGTAATTGAGTATCAACAAGAATAATTGAAATTTTATCAAAATTCATTTGAATTTAAACTTTAACTTGTTCTTTCATTAATTTAAATTCAACACTATCAATTAGTGCTCTAAAAGATGCTTCAATAATATTTTCTGAAACACCTATTGTGTACCAACTTTTCTTATTTGCATCAGAACTTTCAATTGAAACTCTAGTTATCGCATCGGTGCCCGTATTGAGAATTCGAACCTTATAATCAATTAATGATAAATCGTGTATGTACTCAGCATAACGGCTTGTCTTAAAATTATTTCGAAGAGCATTATCCAATGCATTGACTGGACCAACTCCTTTGCCAGTGCCAACTATTTCATCATTATCAATTTTTAATTTCACAGAGGCTTCTGACATGGTCTGCCCCTCTTCACCTGAATTTTGTACATTCACATTAAAACTAATTACTTCAAAATACTCTGGCATTTTGCCAAGTACTTTATTAACAAGAATTTCAAAAGAAGCATCGGCACCATCGTAAGAGTATCCATTAAATTCTCTTTCTTTTACTCGATCTAAGATTTTTTGAATTGTCTTATCGTCTTCATTAACTTCTATTCCTGCTGATTTTAACTTTGATAAAATATTAGATTTTCCTGATTGTTCAGAGATGATAATTTGCCTTTGATTGCCCACAAGTTCAGGATTGATGTGTTCGTAAGTCTTTGGATCTTTATTGACCGCAGAAACATGTAATCCACCCTTATGTGCAAAAGCAGAAGAGCCAACGTAAGGTGCTGTTCGATTTGGGACTCTGTTTAAGATTTCATCAAGAAGCCTTGAAAGCTCAGTTAAAAGATTAAGTTGTTCTCTATTAATTGATAAGTCAAATTTGTTTTCAAATTCATTTTTAAAAGCAAATGTTGGTAATAGTGAAATTAGATTAGCATTTCCGCATCTTTCACCTAAACCATTTATCGTGCCTTGAACCTGTCTTGCGCCTGCTCTTACAGCTGCAAGAGTATTGGCGACTGCATTGCCTGTGTCATTATGTGCATGAATTCCAAGACGATCTCCTGAAATTTCTTTAGAAACTTTTGATACGATATCTTCAACTTCATGCGGAAGAGTTCCTCCATTCGTATCACAAAGAATAAGCCACCGTGCGCCATTTGACTTTGCAACTTTAAGACATTCAATTGCATAATTTGGATTAGATTTGTAACCATCAAAAAAATGTTCAGCATCGAAATGTACTTCTTTTTTTGTTTTTGCTAAAAATTTTACTGACTCTCCAATATTTTCTAAATTTTCCTCATTAGTAATTCCCAGCGCAAGATCAACATGGAAATCCCAAGATTTTCCAACAACACATGCTGAAGGCGCATTAATATTTATCATTGCAGCCAAACCAGGATCATTTTCCGCGCTGCGACCGGATTTTTTAGTCATGCCAAACGCGGTAAACATAGAGTTTTTAAATTTTAAATCTTCATTAAAAAACTTAGTATCAGTTGAGTTTGCTCCTGGCCATCCACCCTCAATATAGTCAACACCAAGCTCATCTAATTTTTTTGCGAGAAGTTTTTTTTCATCAACATTAAAATCAACACCGTAAGTTTGAGCTCCGTCTCTAAGAGTCGTATCAAATATGTATAATTTTTCTTTCACTTACTTAACTTTCCAAGTTGTTTCGCCACCTTGATCTTCAAGGATGACTCCCATTTTGTCTAATTCATCTCGGATTCTATCAGCATCATCAAAGTTCTTGTTTGATCGTGCCTCATTTCTTTGAGCAATAAGCAACTCAACTTGAGCGGTATTAATATTTAAATTTTCCTTTTTCCAGGAAAGCCATTCAGAAGGTTGTTCGTTTAAAAGTCCAAGCATATTTGCTGAATATAAAAAATTGCTTACTAAGCCTTTATCACCTGATTGGCAGTCTTTAAATTTTTGATGAAGCACGCTGATAGCTTTAGGTGTATTCATATCATCCAACAATGTTTCCATAATTTCATTATCATTATTTACATCTTTTAATTCGTCATCATTAAAATTGCTCAAAAATGAGTACCATTTATCTAATGTTTTTTTACTTTCATTGAGGTTATCATTGGTCCAATTCAGAGGTTGTCTGTAGTGAGTTGATATCATGGTAAGCCTAATAACTTCCCCTTGGAAACTGTCTTTTAACTCGTTTACAGTTACAAAATTACCATCAGACTTTGACATTTTATTACCTTCAACAGTGACAAAGCCATTGTGAACCCAATAATTTGCAAATTTGTTATTATTTGCACACTCACTTTGAGCAATTTCATTCTCATGATGTGGAAATATTAAATCTTGGCCTCCTCCATGAATATCAAAATTTTCCCCTAAAAGTTTTTCACTCATTGCAGAACACTCAATGTGCCAGCCAGGTCTCCCATCGCCCCATGGACTTTTCCAACTGGGCTCATCTTCTTTTGAAGGTTTCCATAATACAAAATCAGACTCTTCTTTTTTATAACTTTCTACACCTACACGCGAACCAGCAACCATTTCATCTAAATTCTTGCCAGAGAGTTTTCCATATTCTTTAAATTTATTTGAAGAAAAAAGAACATTACCATCCGCTATATATGCAAACTCTTTTGATATGAGTTTTTCAATCAACTCGATCATCTCCGGTATATGTTCGGTTGCTCTTGGCTCAAATGTAGGTTTTAAAGCACCAATATATTTCGCATCGTCATGAAAGTAATTAATTGTCTTTTCTGTAAGTATTCCAATGTCTTCATTTTGATCATTTGCTGCGTGTATAATTTTATCATCAACGTCAGTGATATTTCTTACATAAGTTACATTTTCACTACCATAAATCTTTTGGAGTAATCGAAATAAAATATCAAACACTATAACTGGTCGAGCATTGCCTATATGCGCGTAATCGTAAACAGTTGGCCCACAAACGTACATTCGCACATTATTTGGATCAATTGGTTCAAACTTCTTTTTTGAATTGGTAAATGTATCGTAAAGCATCAAGTCCATTTAAGTCTGTATCCTCTCAACAATTTTGTCTCTACCAATTAGTTGTATGAGAAGCTTCATTTCTGGACCATGTGTCAGTCCTGTGAATGCTACTCGCAATGGAAGAAACAATTCTTTGCCTTTGCGTCCTGTTTTTTCTTTTATGGCATTCGTCCATGTGGTCCAAGTATCATCATCCCACGGTTCCGCTGGCATTAACTCTAATGCTAATTTTATGTAATCTTTATCATCAGATTCAGCAGGCTTACTGTTAAACACAATGTCAGTCCAAGAAGATATTTCTTCAACAGTTTCCAAATTGCCTTTTATGGTGTCCCAAAACTTTTTATCAATATTTTCATCAATCTCAGTAAGTCTTGATTGAATTTCCTTATAATCAAATTTTTGGACTTGTTTTTTGTTAAGTGCCTTTAGGACATCAATTTCAATACGTCCTGGTGATGTTGAAATTGTCTCAAGTTTAAATTCATCAATGATTTGTTTTATCCCACTCTTTAGTTCAATTGAATTTGAAGTTCCAATCGTTGCTAGTAAGCTGAGAATTGAGATGGGCTCAATATTATCTTTTCTGAAACTATCGATTGATATTACGTTGTCTCTTTTTGATAGTTTGTCTCCTGTAGATGCCTTTAAAAGGGCATGATGTGCAAATGAAATTTTATTTTCATCCAATGCATTTATGATTTCAATTTGCACAGCGGTATTACTAGTGTGATCATCCCCTCTAATTACATTGGTAATGTTGTAATCAACATCATCTACAGCCGAACTGAATGTATAAAGTGGAACACCATCTTCTCGAAATAAAACAGGATCTGATAAGCTTGTTAAATCAATATCAATTTCACCCTTTAATAAATCATTCCATTTCATGCGTTCTGTTTGAAGAAGAAATCGCCAATGAGGTTTTCTTCCTTCATTCTTATAATCTTTAATTTGTTGCTCCGTTAATTTTAATGCAGAACGGTCATACACTTGCTTTCCACCGGCAGCCATCTGAAGCTTTCTTTTTCTCTCAAGTTCTTCAGGAGTTTCATAACAAGCATATATCCTGCCATCAGATTTTAATTTATCGAATTGCTCTTTATATCTTTCAAATCTAGAAGACTGATTAAAAGTCTCGTCATAGTCTATTCCTAGCCACTCCAAATCATATTTTATTTGAGAAATGTATTCATCTTTTGACCTCTCTTGATCGGTATCATCAATTCGAAGAATAAATTTTCCACCACTATTTTTAGCATACAACCAATTTATGAGGGCTGTTCTGATATTACCCAAGTGCAATAATCCTGTTGGACTAGGCGCAAATCTTGTTATCGTTGTCATCTATTTTTCCTTATCTCTGAATGCATTTGTTATTGGGTATCGTCTGTCATACCCAAAATTTCTCTCTGAAATTTTTACACCCGGAGCAGCTTGTCGTCTTTTATATTCAGAATTATAGAGCAAATTCTGAACTTTTGTAACCAAGCTTGGCTCATAACCTTTCGAAATAATCTCGTTAATTGAACTTTCTTTTTCAACAAGTAAGTACAAAATTTTATCCAAGACATCATAGGGCGGAAGGGAGTCACTATCTTTCTGATCCTCTTTGAGTTCAGCAGTGGGCTCTTTTGTTATAATATTTTTAGGAATAACTTCCTTTGCTTTAATTGCTGAAAATGATGGAAGATTTTCATTTCTCCATTTGGAAAGTTTATATAAATCAGATTTATAAATATCCTTAACTACTGAAAAACCCCCACACATATCTCCGTATAAAGTTGAATATCCAACTGAGACTTCTGATTTATTGCCATTAGTAACTACCATATGGCCAAACTTGTTTGAATAGGCCATCAATATTGCACCTCTGGTTCTTGATTGAATATTTTCTTCAGTAATATCTTTTTCTTTACCAGCGAATAAATTTGAAAGAGTGCTATCGTATGAATTTACGATATCTTTTATAGAAACACTTATTAACTCGATACCTAATTTTTTACCTAGCTGATTTGCATCCTCATTACTTTCCTCGCTTGTAAACTGAGATGGCATTAAAATGCCTTTTACTCTTTCATGTCCTAATGCATCGGTTGCGACAACCGCGCTAAATGCACTGTCTATGCCTCCTGAAATGCCAATTACAACTCCTGGAAATTTATTTTTTTCAACATAGTCTCTTAGCCCAAGCATAAGATTGGAATAGACAATATCGTGCTTGTCACTAACGAGAGGTGCCTCTTCTTCAATATCAAAAGTCTTAGTATTGAGGTTGAATGTATATTCCCTGCTTTCTTCAACGCAGTATTTAAATCTAGAAATTACCTTTTTTGGATCACATACGAAGGAAGATCCGTCAAAAACAATCTCATCTTGACCTCCAACTTGATTTACATAAATTAAAGGAGCATCAATAGAGTTTGCAAAACTGAGTGCCTTTTTTTCTCTTTCCTCAATTTTATTTATATCAAATGGGGATGCATTTAATGATACCGCCAAATCAATTTCATTTTTATCTATCGCAACAATTGTATCGTTCACCCATATGTCCTCACAAATAAATAGACCCAATTTAATTCCATTAAATTCGATTATGCTGACTTGCTCTCCATTTGAGAAAATTCTTTTTTCATCAAATACCCCATAGTTTGGTAAAGCCATTTTATGATGTTTATATAAGATCTTACCCTTATTAATTACAAGAGCTGTATTGAACAGTTTGCCTTCTTCCAAAAAAGGAGTGCCTATAATTATTGTTGAATTACTATTTTTAGAAGAATTCAAAATATCTGAAATTGCATTGTTAACTTTTTCCATAAAAGCTGGTTTTAAAACCAAATCTTCTGGCGGGTAACCTGTAAGCATTAATTCAGAGAAAATTATGAGATCAGATTTGTTGCTTTCAATATGATCAATCACAATTTGCTTATTTTTGTCAATATTTCCCACTTGTGGGTTGGACTGAACAATTAATATGGAGGTTTTTTCTGTCATTTGACTGATCTTACAACTAAATAATTTAGTCGCAATTACTTAGCAATCGTAATTTTTGAATTATGTGGTTCTTGGGACTCTCTGAGCTTGTCAGATATTAAAAATGCAAGTTCAAGTGCTTGATTTGCATTCAGCCTTGGGTCACAGTGGGTATGATATCTAGCTGAAAGATCTTCATCCTTAATGGCTTGAGCGCCACCAATACATTCAGTTACATTTTGACCTGTCATTTCTAAATGAACTCCACCTGGGTATGTTCCCATTTGATGATGGATATCAAAAAATGTCTCAACTTCTTTAAGAACACTTTCAAATGGCCTCGTTTTAAAGCCTGAATTAGCTTTCATGGTGTTGCCATGCATTGGATCACAAGACCAAACTAAATTATGATCTGAATTTAAAAACGGTTGTATAAGCTTAGGTAACTTTTCATTTATAGTTTCAGAACCAAATCGACAAATTAATGTAATTTTTCCAGCCTCATTCTCAGGGTTCAAAATATCAAGAAGCTTTTTCAGTTCCTCAGGATCTAAAGATGGTCCACATTTAATTCCAATTGGATTTTTAATCCCTCTGCAAAATTCTACATGTGCTCCGTCAGGCTGTCTGGTTCGATCACCAATCCAAACCATGTGGGCTGATGTGTCATAAACCTCACCTGATGTACTATCTAGTCGCGTCAGACATTCTTCATAAGGAAGCAATAAAGCCTCGTGACTTGTAAAGAAGTCAACGCTTCTTAGACGTTTTGTGTTTCTTGAAGAAATTCCAATTGCTTCCATAAAAGATAGTGTGTCCGAGATTTTATTCGCTAGTTCTCTAAATTTCTTTCCTTGAGAACTTTCATCTACAAATCCCATATTCCATTGATGAACTTTATTTAAATCTGAGAATCCACCTTTAGCAAAAGCTCTCAATAAATTAAGTGTAGCAGCTGATTGAGTATATGCTCTAATCATGCGATCAGGATCAGGAACTCTCGCATCTTCAGTAAAATCCATATCATTTATAATGTCGCCCTTATAACTATCTAACTCAACGCCATCTATTTCTTCTTTTGGTGCACTTCGCGGTTTTGCAAACTGACCTGCCATTCTTCCAACTTTTACGACAGGGCAATTACCTGCAGCAGTTAATGTGACTGACATTTGCAATAATACTTTAAATGTATCTCTTATATAATCTGCATTGAAATCATCAAAACTTTCCGCACAATCACCACCTTGCAGCAAAAATGCTTTACCCTCTGAAACTTTAGCAAGATTCCTTTTTAAATCTCTTGCTTCACCTGCAAAAACAAGCGGCGGGTAAGATCTTAATTGATCCTCAGTTTTTTCTAATTTCTTCACATCTGGATACTCTGGCAAATGCTTAGCCTCGTAATTTCTCCAACTGTTAACAGACCATTTCTTCATATTTTTTAAATATTCGTTTTGCGGGCTTTATAGTACTAAATAAAGTAAAATACTAGAGTTTCAGTAAAATACATTGATTTTACTTAGTTTATTGCTCCTAAGGTATCTATACCAGCACTTATTTTTGCTGCTACATCTTCCTGGTCGAGTTTTTTGGTTTGCTGATATTGTGGATGAGCGAGTGTTGCCAAATCTTTTGCTTTAGCCAATGCAAGCTCCATTAACTTTTCATGTTCAGTTACTTCATCTAAATAACCTGGAGCAATAGCATCTTCTATTGAATACATTTCCGCATTTAATAGTGCTCTCTGCTTGTGCGGTTTTGTCAATTTAAATTTTGCAAGTTCAAGTATTGGTGTTGGAATAATCATATTATTTCGTAATTCGTTGGCTCCAATTTTAAAGTCACCTTTAATTCCTATACGGTGATCACAACTACAAAGTAAAAAAGCACCAAGCGCGATTGCATGTCCGCTGCAAGCCGCAACAATCGGTCTTGGAAAGGTAAAAATTTTTAATAATAAGTTAAAACCACTTTTAACCATATCAGCTGCATTTTCTGGACTTGACATCATAACTTTTAAATCAAATCCAGCAGAAAACATCCCTTCTCGACCTGCTATTAAAACAGACCCTTTGTCAGTTGGGACTTGATCTAATATTTCACTAAAATTTTTTATCATATCAGGAGAGAATACATTAACTTTTCCATCATCCATTTGAATGATTGAAACATCTCCATCTGATCTTAAAGTTACTGTCATATATATAATTTTAAATAAAAGTTTGATTTATAATAGGTATAAATTTTATATTTTCTAGTTTTTTAGAATAAAATCATTTATTAAGTTTGCTAGTTCAGGACCGGCCTCTTCTTGGCAGAAATGTCCAACTCCTTCCAAAGAAACAACAGTTGGGTTCGGTATCCTAGTCAAAAAATCTTCCTTCATAGTTATTGTTATTCGTTCATTACCTCCAAACGCCACAAGAAAAGGTTTATCCCATTTTTCATAAACATCTTTCCAGTATTTCTCATTCTCGGATAATTGAGTTGTTATAAAATAAGCCATTACATGAGCTCCTGCTTTGTATTGACCTGAAGGATACGGAGCCTCATAAGCTCTGATCTGCTCATCAGATAGCTCTAAACGCCCAAAGGTAGAAATAATTCCTGATACATCCATATCATCCGAGTAATACGAGTGTGCAATCCATTTTGAAAACATTCTCATACCTTCAAGCGGTGATGGCTCTTCCAACATTAGTGCTTTATCAGCAGCTGTTTTAAGTTCCTCAAAAGTGACTGCTCCATTCCACCAGACCATAAACTTTACAAAATTTTCAAATAGCCATGCCGTTATTCCATCTCTAGCAGCCATACCTGTATTTGAAACAACAATTCTTGCAAAACGATCAGGCATCTCAGCTACAACCCTAAGTCCAATCATGCCTCCCCAATCTTGTCCGAAGAATGTAGCTTCTCTTAAATCAAGTTGCCCCACCAACGCCTTCATGGTGTTGATATGAAACTCATAACTATAGTCATATTTAGAAATAAATTTATCTGACTTTCCAAATCCTACTAGGTCAGGAACAATAACTCTATGACCTGCGTCAGTTAACACCGGTATCATTGTTCGAAATAGATAGCTCCAAGTTGGTAAGCCATGAAGAAGGAAAATTGGATCACTATCTTTTGGTCCTTCATCGAGGTAGTGAATTCTTAAACCATCAATCTCAATATAATTTGGATCAAATGGATAATCTTCTAAATTTTCAAATTGTGTGTCAGGAGTTCTCAAAACACCATGTGAAACTTCATATGCATGAATGAAACTTATTGCATTAAAAAAAAATAAACAAATAAGGATACTTATCTTTGCCAACATTTAAACAAAGATAATATGCTGTCAGTTTTTGTGTCAATAAATTATTCTACGGTGATTGATTATTTTTTGATAGGGGGGTTTTCGATTTTTTCAAATTTATACCACTTGTTGTTAAACCTTTCACCTGATTTTTCCTTAGTATTTTCAGAAAGGAATTTCCAACCTCTTTTAATCAGTATTTTTTCTGAATAAGGATTACAGTCACATTTCATATTTGTTGTTTCTACTAAAGAAACCAATTTATTCCCTAATCCATGTCTTTGATAATTGGGTTCCACGTACAAATAATCAAGAAATTTATCGCCACTAATTACAAATCCTGAAATATGATTTTCTGTAACTGATACTATTGTTTTTGGAATTAGTTCTTCCCAATTTGGTTTTGAATTTATCCAAATATTTATTTGTTTTTTAGAATAAATTTTACAGTTTTTAATACTATTTATTCTGCAAGATTCTAATTGAGGGATATCTCTACTTTCTCCTTTTCGAAACGAAAAATCTTTAGATTTAATTTTCATTCTATCTATTTAATACCCCCTTTCAGAATTACTCCACGGTAACAGACTTAGCAAGATTTCTTGGCTGATCGACATCATTGCCAAGCTCAACTGCCGTGTAATAGGCAAGCATATGAATGGGAACTGAATAAACGATTGCTTCAATTGATTTGGGACATTTTGGTAAACGAAAAACTTCCCAAATATTTTCAGAGTTTGACTCCAATGTTTCATCGTCTGTTATCATTAATATTTTACCCCCACGAGCAATAACTTCTTGTATGTTTGATATTGATTTATGAAAAAGGGGACCTGGTGGAACAATGCACACAACTGGCAAATCTTTTTCTATTAGTGCAAGCGGACCATGTTTCATTTCACCTGCAGGATATCCCTCTGCGTGAATATATGATATTTCTTTGAACTTTAATGCTCCTTCCAGTGCCAATGGAAACGCAGTACCACGGCCAAGATACATTACACCCTTGGCATTTATAATTGCTTTTGCCGTGTCTTTAAGTAAATAAGATCTTTCAATTGCTTGTTCAAGCAATAGAGGTGCTTGCATAATCTCCCTGCATAATTTTGTATTTTCCTCAATAGATATGAATTTTTTTTCTGATGCTAAATGAATTGATAGAGATAATAGTACTGATAATTGAGCAGTAAACGCCTTTGTTGAAGCAACCCCTATTTCTGCTCCTGCCTTAGTATAAATACAATGATCACTATCTCTTGCTATTGAGCTATTTTTAACGTTTACAATACTCAACGTCTGAATTTTTTGCTTTCTACAATAATCTAATGCAGCTTTAGTATCGGCGGTTTCACCAGATTGAGAGACAAATATACATAATGCATTTGGATCAATTACTGGATCACGATAACGAAACTCTGATGCCATATCGCATTCAACTGGTGTCCTTGCATATTGTTCAAAATAATATTTTCCCACCAAACACGAATAATAAGCTGTTCCGCAAGCAATCAGATAGATCTTTGAAATTTTATCAAAATTTAAATTAATATTTGAAATTGCGATTATACCCTTATCGTAATCTATAAATTGTCGAAATGTTTCACCTACTGCATGAGGGTGTTCGTGTATTTCTTTCTCCATAAAGTGTTTGTAGGGACCCTTCGAAACTTCTGACTCGTTTATTCCTAATTCAACAAATTCTCTATTAGCTCTTTCACCCTCCAGGTTATAAATTTCTATGCTTTCCTTGTTTAATACTGTTATATCCCCGTCTTCCAAGTAACACACTTTATTGGCAACTGAACTTAATGCAATTGAGTCAGATCCTATTGAATTGCCAACTCCGTTTGTACCTGCAACAAGTGGACTTCCGTTCTTAGCGCCATAAATAGTGTCTTCACTATCACTAAAAATAATTGCTAGAGCATATGATCCCTCAAGAGAAGAAATTGTCTTTTGAACACTCTCAAGATGGCTAAGTCCCTCCTTTAGATAAAACGTTAATAATGCTGTTATTACTTCAGAGTCAGTGTCAGACTCAAAATGGTAATCTTTAACCTCCTTTAATTTTTTCAATTCCGCAGCATTTTCAATTATTCCATTATGTACAAGCGATACCGAGGTTGATGAATGGGGGTGAGCATTTTTATCAGAAGGTTCCCCATGAGTAGCCCAACGAGTATGACCTATTCCCGTATTGCCATCAAATTGATCTTTCTGAAGAGCGTAAATCAAATTATCAAGCTTGCCTTTTACTTTTCTTTGATTGATCTTCTTGGCAGTGTTTATTGCAATACCAGCAGAGTCGTAACCACGATATTCTAATTTCCTTAATGCATTTATAATGTTCGAAGACACATTTTCTTTAGAAGCTATACCAATGATACCGCACATTACTTTTTCCCTTTTTTATTTGACCAATTTTTTACCGTCTTTTGAGATGATCTTTCAA
Source organism: uncultured Pelagibacteraceae bacterium (assembly GCA_902598405.1). GTDB lineage: Bacteria > Pseudomonadota > Alphaproteobacteria > Pelagibacterales > AG-422-B15 > CACNXQ01. The sequence continues at coordinate 18,083 of CACKBQ010000014.1, forward strand.
CCGCAAGACTATTCTCAACTACATGTTTAGTTATAGTTGAACCAGAACCAACATAAGCATTCTTACCTACAATTAACGGGGCTACTAAAGATGAGTTTGAGCCTATAAATGCTTTATCTTTGATAACTGTTTTAAATTTTGAGGCACCATCGTAATTGCAAGTAATAGTTCCAGCTCCCACGTTAACTTTTTTACCTATTTCTGTGTCACCTATATATGACAAGTGATTAACTTTTGACCCCTTATCTATTTTTGAATTTTTGATCTCTACAAAATTACCAACCTTAGCATTATCGGATATTTTTGTGCCTGGTCTTATTCTTGCATAAGGTCCAATACTAACTTCTTTCCCAATTTTACAATCTTCTATATGAGTGAATGCGTGTATCTCAGTATTGTTACCAATAACGACGTTTTTGCCGATGATCACAAATGGATGAATTGTAACGTCTTTTCCAATTTTAGTATCTTTCGATAAATATACAGTATCAGGGTCTCTCATGGTCACGCCTGCAGTAAGATGTTTGGATCTCAATTCATTTTGGATTTCTTTTTCAGCCATCGCTAAATCATTTTTATCATTTACACCCATAACTTCTGTCTCTGCAGTTTGTATCGGATTGACTTTTACACCTTTTTTAAATGCCAAATTAAATATATCAGTTAAATAAAATTCTTTCTTCTTATTATTATTATTTAATTTAGGTAACAAAGAGCTTAATAGCTTTGTCTCGATAGCAAAAATTCCTGAATTGCATAAGTAGTAATTTTCGTTTTTCTTAAGCTCTTTTTGCTCAACAACCTGACTGACCAAACCGTCTGTTCCTAATATAACTTTACCGTAATTATTTTTTTCTTCTTTATTGAAACATAATAAGTTTACTTTGTTTCTTTTAATTTTTGAGACATTAAGAATAGTTTTATATTTTATAAGAGGAACGTCACCATAAAGAACTAGAGTAACTGAATCTTTTTCAAGACTTTTTACGGCAGACTTTATTGCATCGCCAGTGCCATCCTGTTTTTTTTGAATTACAATATTTAAATTGTTATTATATTTAAAATTATTTTTAATTTGATTGTTTACAACTAGGTGAATTCTTTTTGGCTTCAATCTAGTTGATGCATCGATCACATAATCAATTATTTGCTTACCGCCCAATTCATGAAGTATTTTGGGTTTGCTTGATTTCATTCTTGTGCCTTTACCAGCAGCAAGTATTATTATTTCTAAATTTTTCATTGAATTTTTTTTGGAAAATAACCAATATGCCATTAATTGTATCGTAAAATTTTATTTCAGAGATTTACTCAAAAAAATGAATTTAAAAAATAAAAAACTCTTCATATTTGACCTAGATGGAACCCTAGTTGATACAGCTCCAGATTTTAAGAACTCACTGAATTATATGCTATCAGAGCTGAATGAGCCGCTTGTCACATTGGAGGAAATAAGAAATCTAGTTGGTTATGGGGCTCGTGAATTAATTCGAAGAACAGCAGTGACCAAAAATATTCCTCATGATGATGATAAAGTTAATGAGATGTTAAAAATATTTCTACTTCACTATACTCACAATATTGATGACGATAGTGTATTATTTGAAAATGTTGAAACAGTATTAAAGCTCATAAAATCTAAAAATTTAAAGTTGGCAGTTTGTACAAATAAAATGGAAAAGCTCAGCAATATGTTATTAGAAAAACTTGGAGTCTTGCATTACTTTGACTATCTCGTTGGAGGTGACACTTTTATCAAAAGCAAGCCTGATCCATTTCCTTTAATTGAAATTTGTAAAAAATTAAATGTAAATGAAAGTGAGTCAATAATGATTGGAGATAGTGCTACAGATTTAAATGCTGGTCACAATGCGAATATGCCAGTTGTTTTGGTGGGTTATGGATATACTGATAATAAAAATATTTACAATGATGCTGATTTAGTTATAAACAATTTTTCTCAATTAACGGAATTAATCGAATAGGAGTTATACATGACAATTAGTTTTAACGATAAAGTTGCAATAGTTACAGGCGCAGGTGGAGGACTTGGAAGATGTCACGCATTAGAATTTGCGAAAAGAGGAGCTAAAGTTGTCGTAAATGACTTAGGTGGTTCTGTTGATGGTACTGGTGGATCAAGTGAAGCTGCTGATAAAGTAGTTGATGAAATAAAAGCCATGGGTGGTGAGGCAATTTCTAACGGATCAAGTGTAACAGACAAGGCAGGCGTGAAGAAATTAGTTGATGATACAATGGCTGCCTTTGGTCGTGTTGATATTTTAGTAAATAATGCAGGTGTTCTAAGAGACAAGTCGTTTGCAAAAGTAACACTTGATGATTTCGAATTTGTAGTAAACGTTCACATGATGGGTTCTGTTTATTGTACAAAAGCGGTTTGGCCAATTATGACAGAACAAAATTATGGAAGAATAATCATGACATCTTCGTCATCTGGTGTATTTGGAAATTTTGGACAATCAAATTACGGTGCAGCTAAAATGGGAGTTGTTGGACTAATGAATACTCTTAAAATTGAAGGTATGAAATATAATATTAAAGTAAATTCTCTAATTCCTGTTGCGGCAACACGAATGACAGAAAATTTAGGAATGCCAGATGCAGTTTTCGATAGTTTAAAACCGGAAACTGTTTCACCTGCAGTCATGTTTATGGCATCAGAAGATGCACCGAATGGTGCGATGATATCAGCCGGTGCTGGTGTATTTGCTTCTGCAGAAATAGTTCATTCACATGGTGTTGCTCTTAAAGGCGATGAACTTAATGCGGATGTGTTAGCTGAAAAGTGGACTGAAGCATCGAATATGGATGGTGGTAAGGCGCTTAAAACAGGTGCAGAGCACACTGCTCACATATTTAAAAAACTGGCTGAATAAAATTTATTTAAGTAACACTAACTGAAATTGCTTCATCAGATGATGAAATGCCTGATTGAGTGAGTGTCATATACCTTTTCATATGATAATCAGTATTTCCAAATAATACTCCGATCATTGTCGCCCTTTTGAAATAGTGACTTACCATATATTCATCAACTACGCCCATTCCGCCATGCAATTGAATAGCACTTTCGCCTACAAATTTTATGGCTTTACCTATGCGTGCTTTTGCTGCTGACACCGCTTTTTTTCTTTCATCTGAATTACTTAAATCCGCTGTAACTGCCATGTAAAGAATTGACTTAGCCTGTTCATACTCAATCATCATATCCACAAGACGATGTTGTATAACTTGATTTTTTGCAATTGACTGTCCGAATTGTTTTCTGTTTTTGCAATATTCAGTTGTAGAGTCTTTTAAAACTTGCAAGATACCAACTGCTTCAGAGCATGCAGCTATAGTGCTGATATCAACAATTTCCTCAATGGCTTCATAAGCCATATTAACTTCTCCTAATACATTATCTTTTGAAACTTTTAAATTTTCTATAATGACTTCAGAGGCTCTATACTCATCAATTGTTGGATAATTTTGGAGTGTTAATCCATCGGACTTTGTGTCAACAATAAATAATGAAATTCCAGACTCAGATCTTTGGTCGCCATCAGTTCTTGCAGAGATTATTAAGTGTGAAGCCATACCCGCTCCAAATACCACTGACTTAAAACCATTTAATACATAGTCATCTCCGTTGAGTACGGCTGTTGTTTTTACATCATTCAAATCGAATCTACTTTGGGGTTCGGCATACGCAAACGCACATCTTACATTGCCTGAAATTATTTCTGGTATAATCGAATTCTTTTGTTCCTCAGAACCAAGTTTTGATATCAATCCACCAGCTAATATTACAGTTGGTAGATACGGTTCAACAACCAGCCCTTTTCCAAATTGCTCCATAACAATCATTAAATCTGTAGATTTTCCACCAAGCCCTCCATAAACTTCATCAAATGGAACGCCTAGAAGACCAAGTTCAGCAAATTGTTTCCAATTCTCTTCTTTCCATCCCTCTTCTGATTTGACTATATTGCAACGAGTGTCCCAATCATAATTATCTCTTACAAAAGAAGTAACCATGTTGTCGAGCAAGGTCTGTTCCTCGGTGTAATCAAAATTCATAAAAAAGCGTTATAAGTTATGACAGTAAATATGTCAAAAGGTACTAAAGTCCTAAGACCATTTTAGCTATGATATTTCTTTGAATTTCGTTAGATCCTCCATAAATGGATGCCTTACGAAAGTTAAAATATGTTCCTGATAGGTTCGTAGCATAATCTGGACCGACATATTCATTACTCAAAGTTGTGCCTAGGTGAGGATTTGCATAATATCCAACAGCTTCCATGGCCAACTCAGTAACAGCTTGCTGAATGTCTGTTCCTTTAATCTTTAATAAAGATGATTCCGGCCCTGGACCTTTGCCAGCAGAATCCTTTGCAAGCGTTCTTAATTCAGTGTATTCAAGTGCTGATAACTCTAATTCTGCAGCTGCTATTTTTGCCTTAAATGCTGGATCTTGTATTAAAGGTTCGCCGTATGACATTTCAGAGCTTGCAATTTGCTTAATTCTTTCAATAGCTTTCTTTGATCTTGCAACACCGGCAATACCTGATCTTTCATGAGCCAATAAAAATTTTGCATATGTCCAACCCATATTTTCTTGACCAATTAAATTTTCTATTGGAACTTTGACATTATCAAACCAAGTTTCATTCACCTCATGAGTTCCATCCATAAGCTTGATTGGTCTAACGGTTACACCAGGAGTTTTCATATCAATCAAAAGAAATGAAATGCCTTGTTGAGGTTTTTCAGCTTCGGGGTTTGTTCTTACTAAACAGAATATCCAATCTGCATACTGCGCCATAGTAGTCCAAGTTTTTTGACCATTTACAATATAATAGTCCCCCTCTTTTACTGCGCTAGTTTTAAGTGAAGCTAAGTCAGAACCTGAACCAGGTTCAGAATATCCCTGACACCAAAAAACTTCACCACTTAAAATTCCAGGTAAGTGTTGCGCTTTTTGCTCTTCATTTCCAAAAGTATAAATTACTGGACCAACCATATTTATTCCAAATGGCATAATATATTGACATTCAGCTTTTGCGCATTCTTGCTCGAAAATATATTTTTGTGTAGGGGTAAATTCTGCGCCACCATATTGTTTAGGCCAACTTGGCGCTGACCAACCATTGTGCTTTCCTAAAATCTTATGCCAAGCAGTAAGGTCTTCTCTTGAGAGTTCTTTGCCTAATTTTCTTTTTGAATTGATTGAGTCTCTAAGTTCTTGTGGGTAATTAGTTTTAATAAAATCCCTTATTTCACTTTGAAACTTTAAATCTTCATTTGAAAACGCGGTGTCCATAGAATCTCCTAAAAATATTTATAAAACATATAATGTCTTAAAATTGAGTTTTCAACAAACTTTTAGGCGCTTTTTGGCCTAAAATTTATATGTTTTTCAGCCAAACGATAGGCTCCAAATGCAGCTATTCCATAAATTGCACTTGATAATATGGTATTCTGCAAAAATGGCAGGGCCATAATATAGCATGTTATCAAACCGTTAAAATCTAACGCGTACATTCCGGAGCCATACCATACCGCAAAATTAGTTATCAAGTAAAAAGATAGGACGCCTCCACTCATTCCAATAGCACCAGTCAAAATATTCAACTTATTTTGAAAAAATGTTCCAAATAATACACAAATACTAAGAGCAAAATAGACAACAAATATGCTTGAATGAAACCCAATAAATAAATCACTCAGTACCATTGCAGATAATGTAATAATATATGCAAAAATCTTTTTGTCTAATACAGCTCCTGCAAAAAATCCCATAGCAAGAATTGGTGTAAAATTTGGTGGATGAGGTAACAACCTGCTTAAAGCTAAAATTAAAATAATTGAAATACCAAAAAGTAAATTTTTATTTATTTTCATTTTCATCCTTATATATTTAATAAATTAAAATGTATATTTAAAATCAACAAAGAAATTCCTTTCTGGCAAAGGGTATACATTTGATAAACCATAATGGTTATCATCATGAAAAGTACTTGATATTGCAAAGTCATAAATTTTTTCATTTGTTAAATTATTTATACCTATCTTATAGACGTAGGGCCCTTTATTTGAACTTAGCGATGTATTGATTAAATAATAATCTGGTATTTTAGGTTCGATATTTTCTTGGTCATTAGAAACATACTTTTCATCATTATATTTAATCCCTAAATTAAAAGTCATATCGCTACGAAATTTATTCACATAATTGATACTATAAGTTATTGGTGATACAAGAGGAACTGATTTACCCGCAAGACTGTATGAAGTTCCACCACCCATTAAATTTTGCCATGTAGATGAGTTACTGCAATAAGTAGTGTTGTCATAATTACAGGTACCTGCGCCACCTGATCCAGGTGTAAGTGTTCCAGATGTGAACTCAGCCTCCGTATAATTAAATGAACTCATTATTTTTTGCGTTTCATCAATCTTGTAATCTAAATCAATATTTATTCCTTGACGTTCAATAGGATCAAGATTTGTATTGACCGATTGATTATATTGAATTTCGTTTTTTGTATCCATGTTATAATAACTCGCATTAATATCTATTTGATCATTTTGATACAACAAGCCAATTTCTATTCCATCAGATTCTTGATCTTCTAAATGAAAATTTCCTGATGTTGTCGCCTTGATATGCTCATCAATATTTGGAATTCTAAAAGACTCTGAATAACTTCCATATATAGACAAATTCTTATTTACGCCTTTTTCTATTCCAATATTAAAAGCAGTATTATTTCTATCATTATTATAAGTGTCATGATCAGTTGCATCCCAAGAATTAACAAAACCCGTAACAGTTCGATACACTTCGTCCCTTGCGGCTGTTTCAGATCTTTCATGTCTTGCCCCTAGCGACATGGCTAAATCTAATTCATTATAATATGTTGTGTTTTGGAAATAAAAAGCTCTTGCTTTTAAATCAGCGTGATAATTCTGACCTAGCTGCTCGTCTTCTTTTCGATGTCTATTGGAATTATAAAAAGCGTGACCAATTTCAAAACCAAGATTAAAAATATTTGAATAATCTTCCTCAACTTGTTTTGTTTCATATCTGAGATTAAACAAATTATTATCAGTTTCTGTTTTTAAGTATCTATCTCCATTGCTTGGCGTTTCATTAGTATTAGCGTTTGCAGCTAAAAACGCTTTATCAAGTCTGTCTTTATAACCCAAATTAACAATAAACTTATTTAATTCATCAAGGGTGTACTCGACGTTTGCATTAATACGCATATTTTCTGCTTCAGCGTAATCATCTCTTTGATTTGTATTGCAGGTGTCGCCATTTGTTGCAAAAGACCCACCAATGTGTTTTGCTGTTCTACTATCCTCATAACGGTTACAAAAGTGGTAATTATATACTTCACCTCCTTTAACACGAGGCCCGGGTAAATCTTGCTCTTTGAACGATAAAAAAAGATCCAGATTTACAATCATATCTGTTATTTTATTTTTATAATTTACAATAAAGTTTTGGTTTTCATAGTCAGCTGTATCTCTGAAAGTATCGCTGGTGGCTGCAGATGCAGAAAAAGATATAGCACTGTTTTCATCTATTTTAGATCCTGTATTAAAATCTATTTTTCTTGCATTGTAACTTCCTATGGATAAGTTAACAGTATCTTCAATAATATCATTTTTAGTTATAACATTTATTGATCCCCCTACTGCACCCGAGCCGTATATCGTTGCAGCAGATCCGCCTCTTACTATTTCAATTCTTTCGATTGATGTAATTGGTATATGCGAAAAACTTATATTTGCCATATCAATTTCGTTTAATCTATTGCCATTTACTAAAATAAGTACGTTTGATTTTGACGCTTCACCAAAGCCCCTCATGTCAATTGAAGAATTTGTTCCTTCAACACCGTCATAAAGCCTTCTAATCTCTACACCAGAATACATTTCTAATATCTGAGGCAAATTTTTATTGTAGTTTTCTTTGAGCATTGTCTCATCAATTATCGAAATATTTGAACCAGCTAGTCCTGATGACAACCTTGTATATTGTTCATTGTTTGGCTTAATTAGTATTTCAGGAAGGTCTGCAAAAGCTGAAAATACCAGTAATAAGTAAGTTATTAATAACGCGGATAATTTTTTAATCATAATTTGTCTCCAGTTTGAAGTCACCGCAAACAAATTTTGTCCAAATGATTATCCCGATCATCTGTGGATGACTATGTCTTGTTGGTAGGTCTCCTGACTTCTATTTCAACATTTAAATACACCTTCCCGAAAATTCAGTGGTATTCGTATTTAAACTCTTTAGTTACAGTTGCGGGTACAGCTGAAGCTTTAAACTTCATTCCCTGTTATTCACTTTACGTGAACCAACATAAAAACTATTCTATATTTGAAATTACAAATCAAGCTAAAAATGGATATTTTTGATAATCAGAAGCCTCTAACTTTTAATTTTCGTGAAGAATTGGACACACACATAATATCTCCGAATGGTTTTAGGGAGTATGACGTCCGTTGGCTTTATCCAGATGAAATCAATAAAAAAGGCCTAGAAATATTTGGTTTTAGTCTTGGAAAATATATTTCCCAAAAAAAAGGGGAAGGATCATCAATTGTGGTAGGTCATGATTATAGATCGTACAGCAGTGAGGTTAAATATCACGTAGCAAAAGGACTAATCACAAGTGGTTTAAATGTCATTGACATAGGCTTAGCACTATCGCCAATGGTTTATTATGCGCAGCACTACTTGAACACTGATAGTCTTGCAATGATCACGGCGAGCCATAATGAAAATGGTTGGACTGGTATAAAATGTGGGATTGAAAAGTCACTTACATTCGGTCCCGATGAAGTAAAAGAAATAAAAGGCATTGTTAATAATTCAAATGACTTTAAGGCAGAAGAAAATGGAAATTATGAATTTAGAGCAAGTGTACGTGAGATATACTTGAAATATCTTAAGAGTAACCAAACAACAAATAGAAAGATAAAAGTTGTAATTGCTTGTGGCAACGGAACTGCTGGGGCATTCGCTCCTGAATTATTAAGAGGTCTTGGTTGTGAAGTGGTTGAGCTGCATTGTGATCTGGACTTTCATTTTCCAAATTATAATCCTAATCCGGAAGACTTAATTATGCTTAATGATCTGTCAAAAAATGTAAAAGAAAACGATGCAGATGTTGGATTTGCTTTTGACGGTGATGGCGATCGGTTGGGAGTTGTTGATGATAAAGGGAATGAAATATTTTCTGATAAGATAGGTTTAATGTTAGCTGAATATTTGTCTGAGAAACATGCTAACTCCAAGTTTGTTATTGATGTAAAATCTACAGGTTTATTTTTTAATAATGACGTTTTGAAAAAAAACAATTGCACTATTGACATGTGGAAAACTGGTCACTCACATATTAAAAGAAGGGTAAAAGAAATAAATGCCTTATGTGGATTTGAAAAAAGTGGTCATTTTTTTATTAATCAACCTCTAGGACTTGGATTTGACGATGGTTTAAAATCAGCCTGTATGATGATTGAGTATTTGAACCATCATAAAAATAAAAGTTTATCAGAGTTATATTCCAACATAAAAACTTCCTATCAGTCGCCTACTATGGCACCTTTCTGTAAGGATGAGGATAAATATAAGGTTGTAGATGAGATTACTGAAAAAATTATTCAAGACCAAAATAATAAAAATGAAATTTCAGGATGTAAAATAGTCAATACAAATATAATCAATGGTATCCGATTTAGTTTATCGAACGGATCTTGGGGTTTAGTTCGAGCTTCATCAAATAAGCCATCATTGGTAATTGTTATTGAAAGTCTCGTTTCAAAAGAAGAGGTCAAAGATATTTTTTCGTATATAAATAATCTACTTAATGAAATTGGAAAAATAGGCGAATATGACCAGAAACTATGATGTCAATGATATCCACTCTAAACAAAATCTAATTGACATAATCAAAATAAATAAACCAAATATAAAACTCAACTTATCTCTAGAAATATAATGTGCAAATCTTACTCCAAGCGGTGCCCCGATAATTGTCATTGGAGTAATTAATATTAACCCAACTAAGCTTACATAGCCGTAAGTTAAAGGTAGAGAAACGTCATTTTGAATTCCTGCAATCATGAAACCAATCGTGCCTGGAATAGCAACAATTGAGCCAATACCTGCAGCAGTTCCGATCGCACGGCGAATATCAAAGTTATAAAGTTTTAAAACTGGTATACTTAATGATCCTCCACCAACTCCAATAATTACAGACAAAAAACCAATTGTGGAGCCATAACCGTGGCCAATGAAATTTTTTGGAAATTTATTTGCCAAATTCCATTCATCTCTCCAAAAGAAAAATTGAAGTGCAACAAAAAATAAAATAATTGAATAAATTAATATTAAACTGCTTCCTTCTAACGAAGAAACTGCGATTGATCCAAAAACGACACCTACAAATACTGACAAAAAAATAAATTTTAAAAAATTTATATCGACAGATCCCCGTCTGTGATGATTGATAGCTGAAATGATAGAAATTGGCACTATATTCGCTAGAGAAGTACCTACTGCCAAGTGCATTCTTATGCTCTCATCTATCTCTGCCAATGTAAAAATATAGTAAAGCGCGGGAACAACAACAACGCCTCCTCCAATACCAAATAATCCTGCTATAAATCCAGCAAAGATACCAGAACCGACCAACAATATTATAGAAAGAAGCAAGTCGCCAGATGCGACATTGCTAAATATTGTTGAGAACACCTAAAAGATTAGTTTTTACCAGAAGGAAGTTCGTTAAAAGGAACTTTTTTATCAGCTCTATCATCCTGCGGTAAACCAAGAACGCGCTCTGCAATGATATTTCGAAGAACTTCATCTGTACCGCCAGCAATTCTCATTGCCGCAGAGAAAAAATATCCATTTTGAAATAAGTTCTTTAATACAGGGTTTTGATCGTGATGAACCATTCCTGCTGAGTCCATCAATTCAAGTGCATAGGCTGAAACATCTTGCATTTTTGATGCTGTAACAAGTTTGCTTATTGATAGCTCTGGGCCAGGTGTTTGGCCTTTTGATAAAGCGGTAATACTTCTAAACTTTGTGTATTGTAAACCACGAGATTGTACATACCAGTCAGCCATTTTTTGTCTTACTTCACTGTTCTTAATTGCAAGACCATCCTCCACTTCTAATTCCTTCGTTGCTTCAAATATTTGATCGAAGTCAAGTCCTGGAGGGTCGCCAACAGCAAGTCTTTCGTTCATGAGAGTAGTAAGCGCAACTTTCCAGCCCTCGCCTTCTCCACCTAATCTTTGACTATCAGGTATTCTTACATCGTTGAAGAAGACTTCGTTAAAATTTGAAGTGCCTGAAATCTGTTTGATTGGTCTAACTTCGATACCAGGTGTTTTCATATCTAAATAAAAATAAGTAAGGCCTTTATGCTTTAAGGCAGTTGGATCAGATCTTGCAACTATCATTCCATAATCTGCAAAGTGAGCCCCAGATGTCCATACTTTTTGACCATTTAAAACCCACTCATCGCCATCTTTTTCAGCTTTCATTTTAATTCCAGCCAAATCTGATCCCGCTGAAGGTTCTGAAAAAAGCTGACACCATATTTCTTCACCCGTAATCATTTTAGGTAAATATCTTTTTTTATCCTCGTCTTTGCCCCATACCATCATTGTTGGACCAAGCATACCAATTCCAATTTCAAAATAACCAGAAGGAACTAAATAATCATGTTCTTCTTGAGAATAGATAACTTGTTGTATAGGCGATCCACCATACCCACCAAAGTCTTTTGGCCATAAAATAGCAGCAAACCCTGCTTCAGCTTTTTTCTTTTGCCATACTTTAGCTCGTTCTAAAGCTTCCTGAGCTGCTTCTTTACCACCCTTTACTGTTTCAGGAGCTCCTGCAACGGCAATCTGAGGGCTTTTATCATTAGGCTTATCAGAAATTATTGATCTTTTTTCTGCATTTGCCTCAAGAAAGTCCCTCGCTTCTTTTCTAAATGCAGCTTCCTGCTGTGAATCATTAAAGTCCATAATTAAACTATATTCCTTTTCTCAAGATTTGAAATTAAATTTTCTTTCCATTGTCTTGTACTGCCAATATTTAAAGAAAGTAGTTTTGATCTACGATAAAACAAGTGGCAATCATAATCCCAGGTAAAGCCAACTCCCCCATGAATCTGAATATTCTCTTTTGCAGCATAATTAAAAGCATCAGAGGCGCTTACCCTTGCACCAGCTGCTGCAACCGGCAATTCATTGGAATCAGTACTCAAAGCCCATGCCCCATAGTATGCATTTGATCTGGCTAATTCAATTTTAACATACATATCTGCCATTTTATGCTTTAAAGCCTGAAATGAACCAATCTGTCTTCCAAAAGCAAATCTTTCCATTGAATACTTTTTTGCTTCATCCAAAGAAACCTGTGCTCCTCCAACTTGCTCAAAAGAGTACAAAACTGCCGCTCTATTGAATATGTTTTCTATCATATCCCATGCCATACCTTGCTCACCAAGCAATTCGGCTTTTACATTTTCAAATTTCATGCTGCACGCAGGTCGCGTTGGATCAATTGTTTCAAGGCTTGTTTTGCTTACTCCATCTTGATGTAAATCGATTATGTATAATGAAAGTGAATTTCTATTTCCTTTATTATCGCTGTTGGCAGCAATTATTAGATAATCGGCAGTCTCTCCATCACTTACTGGTGATTTGTAGCCATTAATTTTTTCTGAAGAATATTCAGTTTTTACATTTGATGGTTTCGGTGTTCCATTTGTTTCGGACAAGGCAAATGTGCCTATTTTTTCACCAGATGCAATCGAAGGTAAGAATTTTTTCTTTTGATCTTTTGTGCCATAGTTTTTAATAAATTCTGCAAATAAATATATTGAGGATGAGAATGGTGTGGGAGCTAGAGATCTTCCCAATTCTTCTGCTATGACGCATAATTCCAACATACCAAGACCAAGTCCACCATATTCTTCTGGAATTGCAGTTCCAGTCCAACCCATTTCAGATATTTGTGACCATAGTTCTTTGTGATAATGCAGTTGATCGTCATCAAGAATTGTTCTTACTGATTTACGATCGCACTTATCGAATAAGAATTTTCTCGCTTGATCACGTAGAAGTTTTTGATCATCTGAGAAATCAAAATTCATGACGGCTACTATTCTTTCGTATCGTTTTCTTCTTGAGCTACTGTCTCAGTTTCAGGAGCTATATCAATACTTTCTGAAACCTCTTCTGCTTCAATGCTGTTCACTTCAGTTTCCTCAACCTCAGATACATTCATGGTTTCACTTGGCGATGCAGGCTTTTCTGTTGCCTCTGTACTTTCTAAATCATCCATCATATTAATTTCAGAATTTTCTTGTTCAATTTTTTCGAGCTCATCATCGCTTGGAACTATTTCATCAGGGGATGACTGTGGTTGGATAACTTCTTCAATTGGCTTTGCCCTAGACTCTACTCTAGGTGAACGAGCAGTAAATTTCCTCGTAGCTGATTTTTCCATTTCTGACTTTGATAAACCGCCTTG
>CACKBQ010000015.1 GCA_902598405.1 uncultured Pelagibacteraceae bacterium
TAAGAACAATCACTGGATTAGGTTTAAAGGAAGCAAAAGATCTTGTTGAGGGTGCGCCAAAGGAATTGAAAACAGGCGTCTCAAAAGATGAAGCTAATGGCTTTAAAGAAAAGTTAGAAGCTGCTGGCGCAACAGTAGAACTTAAGTAATTTTTAAAATATTTTTTCTCAATAGCTTGAAACATTTAGCTATTGTTTATAGGACGAATACACATTAATGGTTAATACATTATCATTTACTGAACGAAAAAGAGTTCGTAAAAACTTTGGCAAATTAAAAGAAGTTTCAAAATTCCCTAATCTCATCGAAATACAAAAAAAATCTTATGAAGATTTTTTACTTGAGCATGCCAATCCCTCAGAAAGACCAGATAAGGGTCTTCAGAGAGTATTCAAAAGTGTTTTTCCTCTAGAAGATTTTTCAGGATCAGCAAGAATTGAATATATTGAGTATGATTTTCAGTCTCCTAAATTTGATGTTGATGAATGCCGTCAAAGAGACAAGACCTATGCAGCTCCTTTAAATGTAAAATTAAGACTTATCGTCTTTGATATAGATGAAGAAACAGAGTCGAGAACAGTAAAAGATATCAAGGAACAAGAAATTTATTTATGTGATTTGCCCCTAATGACTCAAAAAGGAACATTTATCACAAATGGAACTGAAAGAGTAGTTGTTAGTCAGATGCATAGAAGTCCAGGGGTATTTTTCGATCATGATAATGGAAAGACACATTCAAGTGGTAAATTGTTGTTTGGAGCAAGAGTAATCCCTTATAGAGGCTCATGGTTAGACATTGAATTTGATCACAAAGATATCATTCACTGTCGAATTGATAGAAAAAAGAAAATTCCTATCACTACATTTCTCATGGCAATGGGTATTAAGCGTGACGAAATACTGTCTTTATTTTATGGTACCGAGACTTACTCTTTAAGTACAAAAGATGACAAATGGAAGGTAGGTTTTAATCCCAAAAATATAAAGACCGGAAAACTTCAGAAGAGTCTTGTTAATGCATCTAATGGAAAAGTTGCTGTTAAACAGGGGACAAAAATAAATCCAGCTATAGCAAAAAAGCTATTTAATGATGGTTTGAAAAACTTATTACTAGAGGATGATGAGCTTATTGGTAAGTTTATTGCTGAAGATATAATTAACGAAAAAACCGGAGAAATTTATTTTGAGTCATCTGACGAAATTACATCTGAAACAATTGAAAAAATCAAGGAACTAAAGATATCAAAAATACCTGTACTGGAAATAGATGGAATTAATATAGGTTCATTTATACGCGACACTCTAAGAGTTGATAAAAACTTAAGTCCTGAGGAAGCAGTAGTTGAAATATATAAAGTACTAAGGCCTGGTGAACCACCGAACCTAGAGACAGCATTTGAAGTATTTAACTCATTATTCTTCAAATCAGAAAAATATGACCTCTCTGATGTAGGCAGAGTAAAAATGAATTATAGGCTTAACATAGAATGCTCTGACACTGTTACAGTACTTCGCAGCGAAGATGTTATCGAAGTGATCAAAACGGTAATGGATTTAAGAACAGGAAAGGGTGAAGTAGATGATATTGACCATTTAGGCAACAGAAGAGTTAGGTCGGTAGGAGAGCTAGTTGAAAATCAATTCAGAATGGGGCTTATCCGAATGGAAAGATCGATTAAAGAAAGGATGAATTCTCTAGAAGTTGATGCCGCCACCCCTCAGGATATTATTAATGCAAAGCCTTTGGTTGCATCTCTTAAGGAGTTTTTTGGAACCTCACAATTATCGCAATTCATGGATCAAACTAATCCTTTAGCAGAAATTACACATAAAAGAAGATTATCAGCACTAGGACCAGGCGGACTTAGCAGAGAGAGAGCCGGGTTTGAAGTTAGAGACGTACATCCAACTCACTATGGAAGAATTTGTCCAATTGAAACACCTGAGGGTCCAAATATTGGTTTGATAAATAGCTTAGCTTCTCATGCGAGAGTAAATCAATATGGTTTTATTGAAAGTCCCTATAGAAAAGTAATAAATGGAAAGGTAAGTAATGAGGTAGAATATCTTCCAGCTATGGAGGAAGCTGACTATACTATTGCTCAAGCCAATAGTGAACTAGATGATAAAGGAAGTTTTATTACTAAATTGGTTTCTTGCCGAAGAAATGGTGACTTTGTAATGACTGTTCCAGAGGAAATAGACTATATGGATGTATCACCTAAGCAGGTAGTATCTTGTGCAGCCTCTCTAATACCATTTCTAGAAAACGATGATGCAAACAGAGCTCTTATGGGATCAAATATGATGAGACAGGCAGTTCCTCTCATACAGGCCGAGTCTCCATTAGTAGGAACAGGAGTGGAAAAGGTAGTTGCGGTTGACTCAGGCGTTACCATTGTAGCAAATAGAGACGGTATCGTTGACAAAATCGATGGGAAAAGAATTGTTGTCAGAGTAACAGAAAAAATTAAGACCACCGAATCTGGTGTTGACATTTATACTCTTCAAAAATTTCAAAGATCAAATCAAAGTACGTGCATCAACCAGAGACCTTTAGTCAAAGTTGGTGATAAGGTATCGAAGGGTGACATTATCGCAGATGGACCATCAACACATTTTGGAGAGCTTGGTCTAGGACGAAATGTGGTTGTAGCCTTCATGCCATGGAGGGGCTATAATTTTGAAGATTCTATTTTAATTTCAGAAAAAATTGTTCAAGAGGATAAGTTTACTTCTATTCATATTGAAGAATTTGAAGTCATGTCAAGAGACACCAAGTTAGGATCTGAGGAAATCACAAGAGATATTCCAAATGCTGGAGATGAATTGTTACGTAACCTGGATGAAGCTGGTATTGTGTATGTTGGGGCTGATGTTAATCCTGGTGATATTCTCGTTGGAAAAGTCACACCTAAGGGTGAAAGTCCTGTAACTCCTGAAGAGAAATTATTAAGAGCGATTTTTGGAGAAAAAGCAACTGATGTTAAAGATACTTCTCTAAGACTTCCGCCCGGATCAAGTGGTATCGTTGTTGATGTAAAAGTATTCAATAGATATGGTATAGAAAAAGACGATCGAGCCTTGTCTATTGAAAGAGATGAGATTGAAAAATTAGCAAATGATAGAGAAGCCGAGTTAGGAATTCTAAATAGAAATATTAAAGAGAGACTTATCCTGCTAATTAATGGTAAAAATATATCTGACACACCTGATGATGTTGAAAGTCAGACTAAATACGATAAAGCTACCTTATCAAATGTTAAACTAGATTCTCTTTGGAAGATGAAACTTGAAAATTCAAATGATCAAAATGAAATTGATAACTTAAAAAAACAGTACGACATTGCGAGATCTGCAATTCAATCTCGATTTGACAATAAAGTTGATAAAGTTCAAAGAGGTGATGAACTTTTACCAGGTGTAATGAAGATGGTTAAGGTATTTGTTGCAGTTAAAAGAAAATTGCAGCCGGGAGATAAAATGGCAGGTAGACATGGTAATAAGGGAGTAATAAGCAAAATTGCTCCAGTTGAAGATATGCCGTACCTCGAAGACGGTAGAACAGTTGATATCGTATTAAATCCTCTAGGAGTGCCGAGTAGAATGAATGTAGGTCAAATCCTAGAAACACATCTAGGTTGGGCATGTGCTGGTATAGGTGAAATAATTAATAAATCTCTTGCGCAATATAAGTCTTCAAATGATCACTCAGTAATTGGTCAGTCTCTTGAAAAGGTGTATGGCAAAGTTCAATATAAAAATGAAATATCATCATTAAGTAAAGATGAACAAAAAGAACTCGCAATGAATATTGCAAGTGGCGTTCCAATTAAAACTCCTGTATTTGATGGAGCATCTGAAGCTGAAATATCAGAAATGTTGGGTGAAGCTGGTTTTGATAAAAGTGGCCAAACACAGCTATGGGATGGATTAACTGGTGAAAAATTTGAGAGAAAAGTAACAGTAGGATATATTTATATGCTTAAACTCCATCATCTTGTTGATGACAAAATTCATGCAAGATCCATTGGACCTTACAGTCTAGTTACTCAACAGCCGCTTGGAGGTAAAGCTCAATTCGGTGGACAGAGATTTGGTGAAATGGAAGTTTGGGCGCTTGAGGCTTACGGAGCTGCTTATACTCTTCAAGAAATTTTAACTGTTAAATCTGATGATGTTGCAGGTAGAACTAAAGTTTATGAAACTATTATCAGAGGTGAAGATGTTTTCCAATCTGGAACACCTGAGTCATTTAATGTATTGATTAAAGAAATCAGATCATTAGGTCTAAATATTGAACTTTCAAATTTGAACTAGGAAAAAGCTATGAGTCAATCGTTAATGAATATTTTCAATCCCGCCGCATCAAGAGATGATTTTAATCAGGTAAAAATTTCAATTGCGAGTCCAGAAAGAATATTATCATGGTCATATGGTGAAATAAAAAAGCCTGAAACAATAAATTATAGAACTTTCAAACCAGAGAGGGATGGTCTTTTCTGTGCAAGAATTTTTGGACCAATTAAAGATTATGAATGTCTTTGTGGTAAATATAAAAGAATGAAATTTAAGGGCATCATTTGTGAGAAATGTGGTGTCGAGGTAACAAAAAAAGATGTAAGAAGAGAAAGAATGGGGCACATTCAATTAGCTGCTCCTGTTGCACATATATGGTTTTTAAAATCGCTTCCAAGCCGTATAGCTCTCATGATGGATATGAAGCTTAAAGATCTTGAAAAAGTTCTTTATTTTGAAAAATTCATGGTAACTGAGCCAGGGTTAACTCCTCTAATACAAAACCAGCTTCTTGATGAAGAAGAATTGGAAAATGCTAAAGAAGAATATGGAGAAGACTCTTTTTCAGCTGGTATAGGAGCTGAGGCGGTCAGAAAAGTTCTTGAAAGAATAGAACTTGAGCCTGAGCTTGAGGCATTACGCACAAAACTTTCTGAAACGAAAGCTGTTGCGCTTTCAGAAAAGCTAGTAAAAAGAATTAAAATTTTTGAGGCCTTTATATCATCAGGAAACAGACCTGAGTGGATGATTTTAACCTCTGTACCTGTCATCCCGCCAGAATTAAGACCACTGGTTCCACTTGATGGAGGAAGATTTGCATCAAGTGATTTGAATGATCTATACAGAAGAGTAATCAATAGAAATAATAGACTGTCTAGATTAATTGAATTAAGAGCTCCAGATATAATAATAAGAAATGAAAAAAGAATGCTTCAAGAGTCCGTTGATGCATTATTTGATAATGGAAGAAGAGGAAGAGTCATCACTGGAACAAATAAAAGACCTCTCAAATCGCTGGCAGAAATGCTTAAAGGTAAACAGGGTCGATTTAGACAGAACTTATTGGGAAAAAGAGTTGATTACTCTGGAAGGTCTGTAATTGTTGTTGGTCCAGAATTAAAACTTCATCAATGTGGCCTGCCAAAAAAAATGGCTATCGAGCTATTTAAACCATTTATATACGCAAGGTTGGAGTCTCTAGGTTTAGCTACAACATTAAAACAAGCCAAGAAAATGGTTGAGAAAGAACGTCCAGAAGTATGGGATGTACTAGATCGTGTAATTAGGGAGCATCCAGTAATACTAAACAGAGCACCGACTTTACATAGACTCGGTGTACAGGCCTTCGAGCCAGTTTTAATTGAGGGTAAGGCAATCCAACTACATCCTTTAGTATGTACTGCTTTCAACGCAGACTTTGATGGTGATCAGATGGCTGTACACGTGCCTTTAAGTTTAGAAGCCCAGCTTGAGGCGAGAGTTCTTATGATGTCAACAAACAACATACTTAATCCTGCAAACGGAAAACCAGTCATTGTTCCAAGTCAGGATATCGTCTTAGGTATTTATTATCTATCGCAAGAAAAAGAAAATGAGCCAGGACAAGGATCTGTATTTAAGGATATTTATGAAGTACAGCAAGCCCTTGAAAATAATGCAACAACAGTCCATGCAAAAGTTCATGCTAGAATTAATTTCATTGACCCAGAAGGTAACAAAAAATTAAAAAGAATTGAGACAACGCCAGGTAGAATGTTGCTTTGGAACCTCGTCCCGCAGCATAAAGATCTAGATCCTAAACTAGTAAATAGGCTTTTAGGTAAAAAAGAAATATCAGGACTTATTGATACTGTTTATAGATATTGTGGGCAAAAAGATACAGTGATATTCGCTGATCAATTAATGGCTTTGGGCTTTCATTATGCATACAAGGCAGGTATTTCTTTTGGTAAAGATGATATGATAATTCCGGAGACAAAAGAAAAACTTGTTTCTGAAACAGCTGGTCAAATAGAAAAATATGAAAAACAATACAATGATGGTCTTATTACTAATCGGGAGAAATATAATAAGGTAATTGATGCGTGGGCTAAATGTACTGACCGTGTTGCTCAGGAAATGATGAATGAAATATCATCCAAAAAATTTGATGACGATACTAAAAGGGAAATGCCAATAAATTCAATTTATATGATGGCAAACTCTGGCGCTCGTGGTTCTGCAGCACAAATGAAACAACTATCTGGCATGAGAGGTCTTATGGCTAAGCCATCTGGCGATATAATTGAAACACCTATTATCTCAAACTTTAAAGAGGGATTGAATGTACTAGAGTACTTCAATTCAACCCACGGTGCTAGAAAAGGCCTTGCAGATACTGCTCTAAAAACTGCGAACTCTGGGTATTTAACTAGAAGACTTTGCGATGTTGCTCAGGATTGTACTATCTCTGAACCTGATTGCGGAACAGATAGTGGAGTATGGATTTCAGATGTTGTTGAGGGAGGAGAAGTAATAATTTCTATAGCAGACAGAGTATTAGGTAGGTTCCTTCAGAACGATGTAAACCATCCAATTACTGGTGAAAATATTGCGAAAAAAGATGATTATGTAGATGAGGTTGTTGCAGAAAAAATTGAAACGGCAGGCATTCAAAGTGTTTATATTCGGTCTCCACTAACATGTGATAGTAAAAGAGGTATATGCGTAAAATGTTATGGACGTGATTTAGCAAGAGGATTCCTTGTAAATGAAGGTGAAGCTGTTGGAATGATAGCCGCTCAATCAATAGGTGAGCCCGGTACACAGCTTACCATGAGAACCTTCCACATCGGTGGTGCTGCCCAAATTAACGATCAATCATTTATAGAGATTAACACTGATGGAATATTTAAAATTTTAAATAAAAATACTGTTGAAGATAGTAATAATGACCTGATTGTTATGGGCCGAAATTGTCAACTAGCAATACACGATGAGAATGGAAGAGAACTTGCAAATTATAAAGTTCCTTATGGTACAAAAATATTAGTAGAGGAAGACTCTAAAGTAAATAGTGGTACAAAAATTTGTGAATGGGATCCATTTACAAATCCAGTTATATCAGAAAAGTCAGGAACTGCTAATTATGTGGATATGGAAGAAGGAATTTCTCTTATTGAGGAAACAGAAGAAAAAACAGGATTAACATACACCAAAGTTAAGGACTGGAAATCAGATCCAAAAGGAAGTGAGTTAAAGCCGAGAATAACACTTAGAGATAAAAAAGGCGAAGTTATACTTCTTGCAAATGGCAATGAAGCCAGATACTTCTTACCTCCTGACTCAATTCTATCTGTAGCAGATGGATCAGAAGTTCATGCGGGAGATGTTCTGGCCAGAACTCCGAAGGCTGCTTCAAAAACAAAAGATATCACTGGAGGTTTGCCGAGGGTTGCAGAGTTATTTGAAGCAAGAAAACCAAAAGATCACGCAATCATTTCTGAGACTTCTGGAATCATTTCTTTTGGAAAAGATATTAGAGGAAAACAAAAAGTAATAATTACTCCTGAAAAAGATGGTGACCCTGTAGAAGTTTTAATACCAAAAGGAAAGCATATAGCTTATCAAGAAGGTGAAACTATTGAGAAGGGAGATTACTTATTAGATGGAAACCCAGACCCTCATGACATTTTAGAAATTTTAGGTATTGAAGCTTTAGCTGACTATCTTATCAATGAAGTACAAGAGGTTTATAGGCTGCAAGGCGTATTAATTAACGATAAGCACATCGAAGTACTATGCAGGCAAATGTTACAAAAAGTCCATATTACTGAAATTGGTGATAGCTCATTTATCAAAGGTGAAGAAATTGATAGGTTTGAATTCTTGACTACAAATGAACAGCTAGAAAGTGAAGGAAAGAAACCTGCAATAGCTAAACCTGTATTGCTTGGTATTACAAAAGCTTCTCTTCAAACAAGATCTTTCATTTCAGCTGCATCTTTCCAAGAAACAACAAGAATTCTAACTGACGCGTCGATAAAAGGTAAAATGGATCGCCTTGAGGGACTCAAAGAGAACGTAATTGTTGGAAGATTAATTCCAGCAGGGACAGGAAGAACCTTCAATCAAATTGAAAATAAGGCAAAATTGTTGGATAAAGAGGCAAAAATTGAAATTGAGGCAATTCAGGCAAAGAAAGAGCAAGAATCAGCCGAAATACAGGAGAATTCCTAATAAATTTTGTTGACCTGCATAAACTATTAAGTATTATTCGGCATTCTTAAATAGTAGGCGGTAGAGAAATCTAAACGCTACTTTTTATTAATTTTTTAAAATAGTTAACCTTTAAGTTGTAAAGACTGGAGATATTTTATGCCGACTATAAGTCAGCTGATTAGAAAACCTAGAACCAAAGTTCAAAAAAGAAATAAGGTTCCAGCATTAAAAGCAAATCCTCAAAAGCGAGGTGTTTGCACTAGAGTTTATACAACTACTCCTAAAAAACCAAACTCAGCATTACGAAAAGTTGCGAGAGTTAGACTTACAAATGGATTTGAAGTTACAAGTTATATTGGCGGTGAGGGTCATAATTTGCAAGAACACTCAGTAATATTAATTCGAGGTGGTCGTGTTAAAGACCTGCCAGGAGTTCGTTATCACACTGTAAGAGGAGTTTTAGATACTCAAGGTGTAGGTGAGAGAAAACAACGTCGTTCATTATATGGAACGAAGAAACCTAAATAAATGTCTAGAAGAAGAAAAGCTCAAATTAGAGAAGTGCTACCAGATCCAGTTCATGGAAGTAAAGTTCTTACAAAATTTACAAATGCTATAATGCTTGATGGCAAGAAAACTGTTGCTGAGTCCATAATAAATAAATCATTCACAAATATTGAAAGCAAAACTGGTGAACCTCCAATGAATGTTTTCAACAAAGCAATAGAAAATGTAAGACCACTTGTTGAGGTAAGATCACGTCGAGTTGGTGGAGCAACTTACCAAGTCCCAGTTGAGGTTAAAAGTAACAGGTCGCAAGCTCTAGCAATTAGATGGATTGTTAACGCAATAAGAAACCGTAAAGAAAAAAGTTTAGTTGATAAATTAAGTTCTGAATTAATGGACGCAGCTGGTAACAGAGGATCGGCAATAAAAAAAAGAGAAGATACTCATAAAATGGCAGAAGCCAATAAAGCTTTTGCACACTTTAGGTGGTAATATGACAAGAGAATACGCATTGCAGAAATACCGTAATATAGGAATTATGGCTCACATTGATGCAGGGAAAACCACTACTACAGAAAGAATACTTTATTACACTGGTAAAAGTCACAAAATCGGAGAAGTTCATGATGGTGCAGCTACTATGGACTGGATGGAACAAGAGCAAGAAAGAGGAATTACAATTACTTCAGCAGCAACTACATGTTTTTGGAATGATCATAGAATTAATATAATTGATACTCCAGGCCACGTTGATTTTACTATTGAAGTTGAGAGATCACTTAGAGTTCTTGACGGAGCTGTTGCAGTATTTGATGGAGTAGCTGGTGTTGAACCTCAGACTGAAACTGTATGGAGACAAGCGAATAGATACAAGGTTCCAAGAATGTGCTTTGTTAACAAGATGGATCGCACCGGGGCTGATTTCTATAAATGTCTTGATATGATTAAAGACAGACTTCAAGCAAATGCTTTAGTCTTACAAATTCCCTATGGAAGTGAGTCTGATCTTAAGGGTGTTATTGACCTTGTAAAAAATAAAGCAATTGTTTGGGCAAATGAAGATCTTGGAGCTAAATATGAGTACACAGAGATCCCAGAAGAATTAAAAGAGACGGCTGAAAAATATCGATCTGAAATGGTTGAAATGGCAGTTGAGCAGGATGAAGAGGTTTTAGAAAAATATTTAGACGGAGTAGAGCCTGATGAAGAAACTCTTAACCGTTGCATTAGAAAAGGTACTATCAATTTTGAGTTCGTTCCAATTTTAACAGGCAGTGCATTTAAAAATAAAGGTGTACAACCACTTCTAGATGCCATCGTAAACTTTATGCCAGATCCGAGTGAGGTACAACAAGCTACGGGCAATATACCAGGCAAAGAAGAAGAAGAAATAAGAAAAGCATCAGATGAAGAGCCTTTTTCTGCATTAGCATTTAAAGTTGCTAACGATCCTTTCGTAGGCTCTCTCACGTTTACAAGAATCTATTCAGGAAAGTTAGAAGCTGGTTCAACAATTATGAATTCTGTTAAAGGTGATAAGGAAAGAATTGGAAGAATGCTACTTATGCATGCAAATAACAGAGAAGATATTAAAACTGCGTATGCTGGTGATATTGTTGCGATAGCAGGGTTGAAAGATACCATAACTGGTGAAACTTTATGTGACTCTCAGAAGCCAATCATATTAGAGTCAATGGATTTTCCTGATCCAGTAATTGAAATTGCCGTTGAACCAAAAACAAAAGCCGACCAAGAAAAAATGGGTGAAGCGCTTGCTCGACTTGCTAAAGAAGACCCTTCTTTCAGAGTAACGTCTGATGATGAATCTGGGCAAACTGTTATTAAAGGAATGGGTGAGCTTCATTTGGATATTATTGTTGACCGAATGAAACGAGAATTCAAGGTTGAAGCTAATGTAGGAGCACCACAGGTTGCTTACAGAGAAACAATATCTAAAGAGGTTGAGGTAACATATACACATAAAAAACAAAGTGGAGGAGCTGGTCAGTTCGCTGAAGTAAAAATCATTGTTGAGGGATGTGAACCAGGTACAGGAAGATTATTTGAAGACAAAATTAAGGGAGGTAATATACCTAAAGAGTATATCCCTGGAGTTGAAAAAGGAATTGAGGGCGTTGCTGATACCGGCGTTATAGCCGGCTTCCCTATCATTGATTATAAAGTAACATTAATCGATGGAAAATATCACGATGTAGACTCTAGTAGTTTAGCTTTTGAGATAGCTGGAAGGATGGCGTTTAAAGACGCTTGTCAAAAAGCTGGCCCAAAACTTCTTGAGCCTGTTATGAGAGTTGAGGTAGTTACGCCTGAAGAGTTTATGGGGGATGTTATAGGCGATTTGAGTAGTCGAAGAGGCCAAGTTAGTGGAAGTGAAGCTAGAGGTAATACAACAGCAATTAGCTCAATGGTGCCTCTTGCCAATATGTTTGGCTATGTCAACACATTACGATCTATGACTCAAGGAAGAGCTCAATATTCAATGTTTTTTGATCATTATGAGCAAGTACCTCAAAACGTTCAAGATGAGGTAAAAGCAAAATTTGCATAAGGAATTAGATGGAAAATCAAAATATCAAAATAAGATTGAAGGCTTTTGACCATGGTGTGCTCGATAAATCATCAGTAGAAATCGTTGATACAGCTAAAAGAACCGGAGCAATGGTGAAAGGCCCAATACCATTACCCACAAATAATGAGAAGTTTACAGTTCTTCGATCTCCCCATGTTAACAAAAAAAGTAGAGAGCAATTCGAGATCAGGACTCATAAGAGATTAATAGAGATAGTCGACCCAACGCCACAAACAGTCGATGCACTAATGAAATTAGATTTAGCTTCAGGAGTTGATGTAGAAATCAAATTATAAGATATGAGATCAGGTATTATAGCAAAAAAAATTGGAATGAGTAATTTGTACACACAAAGTGGAACAAATATTCCTGTTACTGTACTTCATGTTGAAAATTGTAAAATTATTGATCGAATTACATCAGAAAATGAAAATTCAGACAAAGTATTGGTTGGTGCTTGCAAGTTAAAAAAAACATCAAAATCACAGAAGGGATTCTTCGATAAAAAAAAATCAGATGCTTATAAATATCTTAGAGAGTTTGAAATTAGTAAAGACCAAGAGATTAAAAGTGGAGATGAATTGAAAGCAAGTCATTTTAAGGAAGGTCAATTTATTGATGTATCTGGTTACACGAAAGGCAAAGGATTTGCTGGAGTAATGAAACGTCATAATTTCTCCGGCTTGAGAGCCTCTCATGGTGTTTCAGTTTCACATCGAAGTCATGGATCTACAGGCCAGTGCCAAGACCCTGGTAAAGTTTTCAAAGGAAAAAAAATGGCAGGACAATATGGAGATGTTCATAAAACTCTTCAAAGCTTACAGGTTGTAAAAGTTGATGAACAAAAAAATCTAATCTGTGTAAAAGGAGCTACACCAGGCTCAAGGGGAACTTGGTTAGTTGTTGAGGACTCAATTAAAAAAGATGGCATCAAAGAAATCGAAGCCACATCAGTAAAATCAGAAAAAGAAGATAAGAAGGAAAAATAAGTAAATGCAAATTGACATGTATAAAATAGATGGAAAAAAGAGTGGGTCTGTCAATTTGAAAGATCAATTATTCAATAGTAAGTCCGATTTAAGTGTTGTTGGCTCTTTAGTTAGATGGAATGAGTCTAACCAGAAACCTCTAAGAGCTAGGACCAAAAACAGATCTGAAGTGAAAGGAACAACACAAAAGCTAGGAAGACAGAAAGGAAGTGGAGGAGCTAGACACGGTTCCAAAAAGGCAAATATATTTAGAAGTGGAGGAATGGCTCATAACTTAAGAGGAGTACGTTCATTAAAAAAAATGCCAAAACGCACTAGGCAAGAGGCCTTGAAACACATTCTTGCTGATAAACTTAAGAATAATAATTTGATAATTGTTGAAGAACTCAAAATTACAGAGCCAAAGACAAAAACACTAGTTGAAAGCCTCTCAGATTTAAATGCTCACTCTGCGCTCATATTAGAGGGCGATAAACCTGATAATAATTTTGCATTAGCTTCAAGAAACTTAAAAAATATAAAGTATTCAAGTATAAATAATTTTAATGCACTCGATTTACTTGGATTTGAAAAATTAATCATGAGTAAGAATGCTTTAGAAATACTTGAGAGCAGGATTAATTAAGATGGTTACAATTAAAGATTTTAAAACGATAATCAAACCTATTATTACAGAGAAGTCCTCTATGGGTTCAGAGTATAATCAAGTTACATTCCAAGTTCAGAAAACAAGTTCAAAGAAAGAAATTAAATTAGCAATTGAAAATATTTTTAAAGTCAAAGTAAAAAAAGTAAATACTTCAATCGTTAAGGGTAAGCTTAAATCATTTAGAGGTTCTCTTGGTAAAAGGTCGGATTACAAGAAGGCATTCGTTACCCTCGAAGATGGTCAAACAATTGATATTAATGCGGGAGTATAAATAAATGGCACTTAAAAAATTCAGACCTAACACGCCCGGAACCAGAGGACTTACTCTAGTTGATAAAAAAGGATTATGGAATGGTAAACCAGTAAAATCACTTACCACTGGTATCTCTAAAAAAGGTGGACGTAATAATACAGGCAGAATCACTATGAGAAGAAAAGGTGGAGGGCATAAATCAAAATATAGAATAATTGATTTCAAAAGAAATAAGATAGATGTGAGTGCGACTGTGGAAAGAATAGAGTATGATCCAAATAGATCTTCATATATAGCATTGATTAAATATGATGACGGTATTCGAAGCTATATATTGGCCCCGAAAGATATAAAGGTTGGAGATAAAGTAATTTCTGGATCAAAAAAAGAAATTAGAAATGGAAATTGTATGCCCATGTCTGACATACCTGTAGGCATTGACATACATAACATCGAATTAAAATCAGGAAGCGGTGCGCAATTAGCAAGGTCTGCGGGCACATCAACTCAAATAGTTGGAAAATCTAATGGTTATGTCGCTATTAAGTTGCCTTCAGGGGAACAACGAAAAATCAGGGAAGAATGTCGTGCTACGATAGGTGTTTTGTCAAATATTGATAAAAAAAACCAAAAGCTTGGTAAGGCCGGTAGGAACAGGTGGCTTGGTATAAGACCATCTGTCAGAGGAGTTGCGATGAATCCTATCGATCATCCACATGGTGGCGGTGAAGGTAAAACTTCTGGTGGAAGAGATCCTGTAACTCCATGGGGAAAACCTACAAAAGGAAAGAAGACAAGAAATAATAAAAGAACTGATAAATTTATAATTAAAAGAAAAACGGATAAGAAAGCAAGAATAGAGGTATAAATGACAAGATCTGTTTGGAAGGGACCATTTGTTGATAGCCATTTATTAAAAAAAGTAAAAGCGGCTTCCGATTCTGGTGGCAATAGCGTTATTAAGACTTGGTCTAGAAGATCAACTATACTACCCGAATTTGTGGGTATGAATTTTGCGGTTCACAATGGCAAAAGATTTATACCTGTAAACGTAACTGAAGACATGGTTGGCCATAAACTTGGAGAGTTCTCTCCTACAAGAACTTTTAATGGCCACACAGGTGATAAGAAAACAAAGTAAATATGAGACAACTTGTAAGAAAAGATAACGAAGCGTATGCAATTCAAAGGAACATTAGAGTGAGTCCGTCAAAGGCTAATGCAGTACTTGAAATGATCAGAGGCAAAAAAGCATCAGAAGCGCTTAACTTATTAAAGTTTTCATCTAGAGGAGTTGCTAAAAATATTTCTAAAGTTTTAAACAGTGCAATTGCAAATGCTGAGAATAATCATCAGTTGGATATTGATATATTAAAAGTTACTGAAGCATATTGCGGTAAAGGTATGGTGATGAAAAGATGGAGAGCAAGAGCAAAGGGAAGACCCGGGAGAATTAATAAATTTCTGACTAACGTCACAATTAAAGTTTCTGAAGATCAAGTTAAGGAAGTAAAGAAAGAGAAGGCAAAATAGTATATGGGTCAAAAAGTCAATCCAATTGGACTAAGATTAATTCTTAATAAGAAGTGGCAATCTAGATGGTATGCTGGAAAGAAAGAATTTGGATCGTTCTTGCAGGAAGATTTAAAGATTAGAGCTTATCTTGAAAAAAAACTTAAAAATTGTGCTGTAGCAAAAATTCAGATTGAACGACCTGCAAAGAAAGCTCAGGTTACAATATATTCAGCGCGCCCAGGTCTTATTATTGGAAAAAAAGGTAGTGATATTGAGAAATTGAAGAAAAAAATCTCTGAATTTACCTCTGATGAAGTTTCTATAAATCTTGTGGAGATTAGAAAACCAGAAGTTGAAGCACAATTAATTGCTGATGGCATAGCTGAACAATTAGAAAGACGCGTTTCATTCCGAAGAGCGATGAAACGTTCAGTTCAGTCAGCAATGCGCTTGGGAGCAGACGGAATTAGAGTGAATTGTGGAGGTAGACTTGGTGGAACTGAAATAGCAAGAACTGAGTGGTATAGGGAAGGAAGAGTTCCTTTGCATACTTTCAGAGCAAATGTAGATTACGCTGTCGCTACAGCACAAACTACATATGGTTCATGTGGAATAAAAGTTTGGATATATAAAGGCGATATAGATGATAATGCGCCTCATGAATTAGATAAAAACCCAAATAAATTAGGATAGATATGTTACAGCCAAAGAAAACAAAATATAGAAAAGCACATAAGGGTAGAATCAAGGGTGTTGCAACGTCAGCGACAACGCTTAATTATGGGACATATGGTTTGAAAGCTTTAGAAGCTGAAAGAGTTACAGCTCGTCAAATTGAGGCTGCCCGTGTTGCAATGACAAGATTCATGAAAAGAGCTGGAAGAGTGTGGGTTAGAATATTTCCTGATGTTCCTGTTTCAAAAAAACCTACAGAAGTAAGAATGGGTAAAGGCAAAGGATCGCCAGAGTATTGGGCATGCAGGGTTAAACCAGGAAAAATTTTATTTGAAGTTGATGGCGTTTCACAAGCAATTGCAACAGAGGCTTTTGGACGCGCTTCATCTAAACTGCCTATTAAAACTAAGGTAGTGGAACAGTTAATTAAATAGAGAATTTATGAAAGCAGAAGAAATAAGAAAAAAAACAACAGATCAACTGAAGACTGAGTTGCAAAATTTATACAAGGAGTCCTTTAACTTGAGATTTCAAAAGTCCTCAGGCCAGCTAGAGAATACGTCTCGAATTTTTAAGGTAAGAAAACTGATAGCAAGAATAAAAACAATAATGAAGGAAAAATCGGTTAACTAATATGCCAAAAAAGATATTACAAGGAACTGTTATTAGTAACAAGCAAGATAAAACAATAACAGTTTTAGTTGAAAGAAAGTTTAAACACCCAGTGTTAAAAAAAGTGATTAGAAGATCAAAAAAATACAGCGCACATGATCCCGATAATCAATTTAACGCAGGAGATAAAGTAAGAATTATGGAGTCTAAGCCAATTTCTAAACTAAAAAGATGGGTTGCAATTAGTTAAATGATACAAGTTGAATCTCGATTAAATGTTGCGGATAACTCAGGAGCCAAAGAGGTTTTATGTGTCAAAGTTCTTGGTGGATCAAAGCGTCGTTTTGCATCTGTAGGAGATATTATCGTAGTAACTGTCAAAGACGCAATACCAAAAGGGAAAGTTAAAAAAGGAACTGTCCATAAAGCTGTAATCGTAAGAACTAGAAAAGAGTTGAAAAGAGTTGATGGAAGTACAATTAAGTTTGATACAAACGCCGCTGTATTAATTAATAATCAGGGTGAACCGGTAGGGACAAGAATCTTCGGCCCTGTTTGTAGAGAGCTACGATCAAAAAAACAAATGAAAATCATTTCACTAGCACCGGAGGTCTTATAATGAGCATGAGATTAAAAAAAGGTGATCAAGTTACTGTTAACACAGGCAAGGATAAGGGAAAAGTTGGTGAAGTGATGAAAATATTAGGCATGAAAGCAATTGTTAAAGGCGTGAACATTTCAAAGAAACATCAAAAACAAGATCAGAAAAACGAAGGTGGAGTTTTGAGTAAGGAGATGCCAATTATGCTTTCTAATTTAATGCCAGTTGATAAAAAGACCAACAAAGGTATTAGAATTGGTTATAAATACTTAAAAGACAATAAAAAAGTGAGAATTAACATTAAAACGGGAGATCAAATCGATGGATAATTATACTCCACGTTTAAAAGAAATGTATGTAAGTACGATAGTGCCAAAGCTAAAGAATGATCTTTCTATAAAGAATGATCTTGCACTGCCTAAGTTGGTAAAAGTTTCATTAAACATGGGCCTTGGAGAGGCAGTAAATGACTCTAAAGTAATTCAACTGGCTTCAGATCAATTAGCTTCGATAGCAGGTCAACAACCATTAGTGACAAAAGCAAGAAAATCAATCGCTACTTTTAAAATCAGAACTGGTATGCCTTTAGGAGTAAAGGTTACTTTAAGAGGTAACAGGATGTACGAGTTCATTGATAGGCTCGTTACTATTGCTCTTCCGCGTATTAGAGACTTTAGAGGATTGAAAAAAAATTGTTTCGATGGAAAAGGTAATTACTCTTTTGGAATTAAAGAATGTACTATTTTCCCAGAAATTAACGTGGATAAACTTGATAAGGTGCGTGGGTTAGATATTACAATAAATACTACAGCCTCAAATGATGATCAGGCATTGTTGCTATTAAAATCTCTAAATTTTCCAATTAATGATTAGGTAAGAATATGGCTAAAAAAAGTTCGATAGAAAAAAATAAAAGAAGAATAAAGCTGTCTGAAAAAGACCTGCATAAGAGAAGTAAACTAAAATCTCTTATTATGGACAAAAAAACCTCTATTGATGATAGGTTTCAAGCTCAACTAAAACTTTCCAAACTAAGAAGGAATGGTGCGAGAACAAGAGTTCGAAATAGATGTGAATTAACAGGCCGTCCAAGGGGTTATCATAAACGAGTGAGATTATCTAGAATTGCCTTGAGGGATCTTGCATCTAAAGGTCAAATCCCTGGAATGAATAAATCAAGCTGGTAGAAAGGAAGAAATATGTCATTACAAGATCCGTTGTCAGATTTATTTAGTAGAATTAGAAATGCACAAATGAGAAATAAGCCAATTGTTAGTTCTCCTGTATCAAAGTTAAGGGAAAATATTTTAGAGGTACTTAAAAAAGAAGGTTACATAAGAGGATATGCTCGAACAAAACACTCATCTGGCAGGGAAGAGCTCGATATTGAACTGAAATATGATGAAAAAGGTCCTGTAATTTCAGAGATCACAAGAATTTCAAAACCAGGTAGGCGTGTTTATTCTGGCGCTGAAAGGATACCGTATGTTCATAATGGCCTTGGAATTTCAATTATTTCGACTTCGAAAGGTGTGATGACAGATGCAGACGCAAGAGATCAAAAAGTAGGCGGGGAAATTATTTGTAGAGTATTTTAATTATGTCTAGAGTTGGATCAAAAGAAATAAATATACCAGAAAGCGTAAAAATTAATCTTCAAGATGGATTAATTTCAGCTGAGGGACCATTAGGCAAACTTGAGTCTAAGTTAAATTCTCAAATCGAAGTAATAATTGAGGGTCAAAAAATTACAATGAAACCCAAATCTGATGACAAAACTCTAGTTTC
Organism: uncultured Pelagibacteraceae bacterium; assembly: GCA_902598405.1. GTDB lineage: Bacteria > Pseudomonadota > Alphaproteobacteria > Pelagibacterales > AG-422-B15 > CACNXQ01. Next base: position 18,679 of record CACKBQ010000015.1, read on the forward strand.
TTTCTGGGGTTTACAGAGAAATTTAGTTAATAATTTAATTATTGGTGTAAGCGAGGGTTTTACAAAAAAATTAGAAATGAATGGCGTTGGATATCGTGCAGCCTTAAAAGGTAAAACTCTTGAATTATTGCTTGGGTATAGTCATCCGATAAATTACGATATTCCAGAAAATATTACAGTCACAGTAGATAAGCAAAATAATATTGAGATTAAGGGTCCTGACAAGCAACTTGTTGGACAAACTGCTGCTGAAATTAGAAATTTTAGGGGTCCTGAACCTTATAAAGGCAAGGGCATAAAGTATGCCGATGAATATATAAATAGAAAAGAAGGTAAAAAGAAATAATGTTATCTCCAAAAAAACAAAAAAGATCAAGTAGGGTCAGGTTTAAGCTAAAGAAAAATAATAAATCTCGCATGAGACTTACTCTTTATAAGTCCTCACAACACTTGTATGCTCAAATCGTTGACGATAGTAAAGGTATTACTATTTGTAGCGCCTCAACTCTAAAATCAGAAAAAAATAAAAATTCATGTAATGTTGCAAATGCAAAAATATTAGGCAGTGAACTTGCTAAGTCAGCAGCTGAAAAGGGCGTTAAAGATGTTTACTTGGATCGTGGTTCAAATTTGTATCATGGAATAGTAAAAACTATTACTGATGAAGTAAGATCTGGGGGTATAAATTTATAGGAAATATTATGGTTAAAGAAAACAAGAACAAAGATCAAAATAGTATTGATATTAAAGACAAACTAGTCGCAATTAACCGTGTTACAAAAGTTGTTAAAGGAGGAAGGCGATTTGGATTTGCAGCATTAGTTGTTGCTGGTGATGAGTCTGGTAAAGTTGGTTTTGGTCATGGAAAAGCAAAAGAGGTTCCTGAGGCCATAAAAAAAGCAACAGACTCAGCTAAAAAAAGTTTAGTCAGAATACCGCTTAGAGAGGGCAGAACATTACATCACGATATAATTGGAATACATGGTTCATCACGGGTTGTAATGAGATCTGCACCCTCAGGTACAGGTATTATTGCTGGAGGATCAGTTAGGGCAGTATTTGAATTATTAGGCATACAAGATATTGTTGCAAAGTCAGTTGGCAGCTCAAATCCCTATAATATTATCAGAGCAGCAGTAGATGGACTAAAACAGCAAAAATCACCCAAGATAATTGCTGCAAGGAGATCTAAAAAAGTCGGCAACATTACTTCTGCAAGAGAAACGACATGACTCAAAAATTAAAAATTACATTAAAAAAAAGTACGATTGGTTCTCAAAAAGGACAGATAGCGACGGTAAAAGGACTAGGGCTAAAAAAAATTAACAGCAGCGTCATAAGAGAAGCAACGCCTGAAACATTAGGCATGATTAAAAAAATTAAACATTTAGTAATCACGGAAAATAATTAAATGAAATTAAATCAAATTGATAAAAACAAGAGCTTTAAATCAAAGAAGAGAATCGGAAGAGGTATAGGCTCAGGTAAAGGTAAAACTTCGGGAAATGGTCACAAAGGACAAAAAGCTCGTTCGGGTGTTGCTATTAATGGTTTCGAAGGTGGACAGATGCCTTTACATAGAAGATTACCTAAATTTGGATTTTCAAATTTTACAAAGAAACAATATTTTGAATTAAACCTCGCTACACTGCAAAAATTGATCGATAAAAATTCTATCAAAGAGTCAGAGATTATAAATATTGCACTCTTTAAAAAGTTACGTATTTTGAAAAATAAAGATAAAAAACTCCTAAAAATTCTCGGTACAGGTGAATTAAAATCAAAAAATATAATTGAGTGTAGTAAGGTAACTAAGTCTGCAGAAGAAAAGCTTCAAAAACTTGGTGTTGAATTAAAAATAAGTAAAGCAATTTAGCGAAATGGCTTCAGCAGCTGAAAAATTAGCATCAAATTTCAACTTTAGTGTCTTTTCTAAGGCAACTGAATTGAAGAAAAGAATTTGGTTCACTTTAGGCGCTTTAATAGTTTATAGATTTGGTACATATATACCTTTACCTGGAATAGACATTGAGCAATTAAAACTTCTTGTTGAAACTAATCAAAGCGGAATTCTTGGAATGTTTGATGTTTTCGCGGGTGGCGCAATTAGTCGAATGGCTATTTTTGCATTAGGTATCATGCCATATATATCTTCATCAATTATTATGCAGCTTATGACAAGTGTCTCTCCGCATTTGGCAAGTTTGAAGAAAGAGGGTGAGCCCGGTAGAAGAAAAATTACTCAATATACAAGATATGGAACTGTCTTACTTGCTTTATTACAAGGATATGGGATTTCTGTTGGGTTAGAGTCAGCAGGAAAAGTTGTTACAGACCCTGGACTATTTTTTCGACTTTCAACAACAATTACATTAACTGGTGGAACTGTCTTCTTAATGTGGCTGGGAGAACAAATAACCAGTAGAGGCATAGGAAATGGAATATCGCTCATTATTTTTTCTGGTATTGTAGCTGAGATACCTAGTGCCCTAATAAATACACTTACCTTGGGTCGTCAGGGAACAATATCAACTCTTATACTTGTATTACTTTTAGTGATGATTGTAGCTGTAGTTATCTTTATTGTTTTTATGGAACGAGCTCAGAGAAGATTAATAGTCCAGTATCCAAAAAGACAAATGGGTAATAAGATGTTTGCTGGAGATAGCACACATTTACCACTTAAACTCAATACCGCAGGAGTTATACCAGCAATATTTGCTTCATCTATTCTGTTGCTACCAATTACAATTGCGAATTTTAATGTATCTGCAGAACCAGGATTGTTAAATGATATTGCAGCATTACTTGGTAGGGGCCAACCTGCATACATGCTTATGTATGCTGCGGCCATTATATTTTTTGCATTCTTTTATACTTCAATTGTATTTAATCCAGTTGAAACGGCTGATAATCTAAAAAGACAAGGTGGCTTTATTCCAGGAATTAGGCCAGGTGAGAAAACTGCTGAGTATATTGATTTTGTCTTATCTAGAATAACAACCATTGGGGCACTATATTTAGCATTTGTATGCATACTCCCAGAAATTTTAATTGCACAATACTCAATCCCATTTTATTTGGGAGGTACATCACTACTCATTGTTGTGGTTGTAGGCATGGATACTGTTGGACAAATTCAAAGTCATTTGTTTGCATATCAATATGAAGCTTTAATAAAAAAATCTCGCCTAAGAGGCACAAGAAGGTGAATTTAGTTTTATTGGGACCCCCAGGAGCTGGAAAAGGAACACAGGCAAATTTAATCTGTGAAAAATATAATTTAAGTCACTTATCTACAGGTGATTTGCTTAGGATGGAGATAGCTAATAAAAGTGAAATTGGGGTAAAGGCTAAACAAATTATTGATGAGGGAAAACTAGTTTCTAACGATATTATAATTAATGTTATTAAATCATTTTTTAATAATAATAAAAATTTAAGTGGATATCTACTCGATGGCTTTCCCAGAAATACAGAGCAGGCTAAGCTTCTAGATGAATTGATGTTAGAACTTAAAGACAAGATATCATGCGTAATTCAGTTAGATGTTGATGAAAAACATTTAAAAGACAGAATATTATCTAGGGGTAAAGAAGAAGGAAGATCCGATGATAACGAGGAAACCCTAATTAAAAGACTCGAAACATATTTCAATGAAACTGCGCCTTTAATAAAATATTATGACGAAGCAAAACTGCTAAAAAAAGTCACTGGCGTAGGTGAAATTATGCAGATAAATCAAGCAATTAACATAATTATAGATCATCTTTAATATGCTTGACCAATTAATTAATAATCCTATAATCCCGCAATCTCTCAAACCAAAAATGTTAGGTCTTTATTAATGGCTCGTATTGCTGGAGTAAATATTCCAACCCAAAAAAAATTAGGAGTTGCTTTGACCTACGTTTACGGAATTGGTGATAAGATTTCAAAGGATGTATGTTCTCAGGCAAATGTTGATGCAAATACTAGAGTTCAGGATCTATCTGAAACAGAAATAAAAAATGTTAGTGATGTTATTTCATCATCATTTTTAGTTGAAGGTGATTTAAGAAGAGAGGTATCTGGAAATATCAAAAGATTGAAAGATTTAGGTACGTATAGAGGTGTAAGACACAGAAAAAATTTGCCATGTAGAGGTCAGCGTACTCATACAAACGCTAGAACTAAAAAAGGAAAAGCTATTGCAATTGCTGGAAAGAAAAAGGTTACTAAATAAATATGGCTGAAACTAAAACCATAAAAAAGAAAAAACAAAAAAAGAATATCATATCTGGATTAGCGTATATTAATGCTACATTTAATAATACTATGATTACCATTACCGATGAGCAAGGCAACAGTATTGCATGGTCGTCTGCGGGAGTAAAAGGTTTTAAAGGATCAAGAAAGTCCACACCATACGCTGCACAAATTGCAGCTGAGGATGCTGGCACAAAAGCAAAAGAGTTTGGTTTAAAAAACTTACAAGTATTTGTTAAAGGACCAGGCGGAGGACGAGAGTCGGCACTACGAGCATTACAAGCCGTGGGATTCTATATAACTTCTATAAAAGATACTACACCAATCCCTCATAATGGTTGTCGTCCACCAAAGAAAAGAAGAGTTTAATATTTATTAAAGGAAAAAAACTATGAGTATTATTAATAATTGGCAGGCATTAATAAAACCTTCAAAACTAAAGCTAATCAGCGATGAAGACACTCAATATAAAGCAACTTTAATTGCGGAACCACTTGAAAGGGGTTTTGGATTAACACTTGGAAATGCTCTTAGAAGAGTGTTGTTGTCATCACTACAAGGTACTGCTGTGACAGCTATTAAAATAGATAATGTTCTTCATGAATTTTCATCTATTGATGGAGTAAGAGAAGACGTTACAGATATAGTGTTAAATATTAAGTCCCTTTCTCTAAATATGCATTCTGAAGGTGTAAGAAAAATGAATCTCAATGTAACTGGTCCAGGTGAGATTACTGCAGGTATGATAAATACACCATCTGAAATTGATATTATAAATCCAGAGTTAGTTATCTGTAATCTTGATGACAATACTGAATTTAATATGGAACTTACTGTGGCAAAAGGTAAAGGTTATGTTGCTGCTGAACATAACAAGCCAGAAGACTCTGCAATAGGCCTGATTCCGATAGACTCAATATTTAGTCCAGTTAAACAAGTTTCATACAGTATAGAAAATACTAGAGAAGGAAAAGTTTTAGATTATGACAAGTTAACAATGTCAATTGAAACAAATGGATCAGTATCTCCTGAGGATGCTATTGCTTTTGCAGCACGAATAATTCAAGACCAGTTGCAATCATTTATTAATTTTGAAGAACCTGAAGAGATTCAGGAAGAACCTGATGCATTGGAACCTCAATTTAATAAAAATCTTTTAAGAAAAGTTGAGGAGCTTGAACTTTCAGTGAGATCAATGAATTGCCTAAGAAATGATAATATTATTTACATTGGAGACCTTGTTCAAAAAAGTGAAATTGAAATGTTGCGTACACCCAATTTTGGTCGTAAGTCTCTAAATGAAATAAAAGAAGTACTAGGCACTATGTCACTATATTTAGGCATGGAAGTACCTAATTGGCCACCTGAAAATATCGAAGAAATGGCAAGAAAGATTGAAGATCCATATAACTAAAAATGAGACACGGAATTGCAAAAAGAAAGTTAAATAGGACATCATCGCATCGGATAGCGATGCTTGAGAACATGGCTGTTTCTCTAATCAAAAATGAGACTATTAAAACCACACTTCCAAAAGCAAAGGAATTAAGACCATTTGTTGAAAAGATTATCACTCTAGGTAAAAAGAATAAAAGTTCATCTAGGGCAAATGCTTTTAACTCGCTTAGAGATAAAGAAGCAGTAACAAAAGTTTTCGGAGATTTATCTGAAAGATTCAAAGATAGAAGCGGCGGCTATTGTAGAATTGTAAAAGCCGGTTATCGATCGGGTGATAATGCGCCCATGGCTTACATCCAAATTCTTGATCAAGAAAAATAATATCTAATTAATAATAAGTTGATTTATCTAAACATATAAATTTAGATGAAATCCAAAAAAACTATAATTGTTGATAGTGCTTCTAACGGGGTGAGATTAGACAAGTTTTTAAAAGAAAGATTAAATATTCCTTTTTCATTACTTCACAAAGAGCTCAGAAAAAAATCAATCGAAGTAAATAATAAAAAAAAACTTGGAAGTTATAGAGTTAAACAAGATGATATTGTTGATGTTTTTAAGGAATTCAAATTAATTCATAAAAATAAACCTTCAATTAAAATACCCAATATACTCAAGAGAAAAATTAAAAGTTCAGTAGTTTTTCAAGCTAACGACTTTATTATTATTAATAAATGGGCTGGAATACCATGTCAGCGTGGATCAAAAATTAATCTATCAATTGATGATCTACTTCAATTTTTTAACACTAAAGATAGTCATCCTAAGCTAGTGCATCGGCTTGATAAAGACACAACTGGTCTATTGATAATTGCAAAAAATTCTAATTCAGCAAGGTACTTTCATAAAATTCTGTCTAACCATAAAATAAAGAAAACTTATTATGCAATAGTTGAAAAAAAACCAAAATATAGAGAGGGAATACTTAATAATATGCTTCCCAAAAATAAAAAAAATGTTTCTGCTGAAACAAAATATCAAATAATAAAAAAACTGCCTGGAGAATATTTTCTTTTAAAATTAAATCCTCAATCAGGTAGAAAACATCAAATCAGGCAACATTGTTTTATGAATGGTTTCCCAATCCTTGGTGATAAAAAATATTATATTGAACGTAATCAGGTAAAATTTTCTAATTTATTTTTACATGCTGGCGCTTTAGAATTCATTGATATGAATAATAAAAAAGTCAAAATAGAGACTGAGCTCCCAAATCACTTTAGAAAATACTTATAAATTGATAATTCAGAGATATTATATAATATAGTTACTTCATGAGTGATATCATCAAATTATTAGAAAAAAAGCGCGAAGAGGCGAAATTGGGTGGAGGAAAAAGACGAATTGACTCTCAACACGCAAAAGGCAAATTAACAGCAAGAGAACGAATAGAGGTACTTTTAGATCAAGACACTTTTGAAGAGTACGATATGTACGTGGAACACCGTACTAATGATTTTGGTATGGCCGATCAGAAGTATGCGGGTGATGGAGTGGTTACCGGTAGTGGAAAAATAAATGGAAAATTAGTATACGTTTTCAGTCAAGACTTTACAGTTTTTGGGGGCTCATTATCTGAAGCTCATGCAGAAAAAATATGCAAGATAATGGATATGGCAATGAAAGTTGGTGCTCCTATTATTGGCATAAATGACTCTGGTGGCGCACGTATTCAGGAGGG
>CACKBQ010000016.1 GCA_902598405.1 uncultured Pelagibacteraceae bacterium
ATACAAAAGCTGTAGAAAAAGCACTTACTAATTTAGCAAGTGCTGCCAAAGATGAAACAAATCTTCTTATTCCTTGTATAGAAGCCATTAAATTAAGAGCAACGGTTGGAGAAGTTTCAAAAGCATTGGAGCAAGTATATGGTAGACATTTTGCAAAAAGCTTAAGTGTTTCAGGAGTATATGGTAAACATTTTGAAGGTGATAAAGAATTTATGAAGGTAGAGAGTAAAATTAAGGAATTTGAAAATGTAAATGGTAGAAGACCACGAGTTCTAGTAGTGAAAATGGGTCAGGATGGTCATGATAGGGGGGCAAAGATAGTTGCAACTTCATTTGCTGACATGGGTTTTGATGTTGATATGGGCCCGCTATTTCAATCGCCCAAAGATGTTGCAAAAGACGCTATTGAAAATGATGTTCACGCAATTGGAGTTTCAACTTTAGCGGCAGGACATAAAACACTTGTACCTGAATTAATGAAAGGCCTAAAAGAGATTGATCCCAAATCAAAAATAATCGTTTTTGTAGGAGGCATAATTCCTGAACAAGATTACGAATTTCTATATGAAAATAATGTATCAGCCATTTTTGGTCCCGGTTCCAACATCATAGAATCTGCTGAAAAAGTTATCGATTTGATTTCAGATAACTTAAGTAAAGAATAGTTAATGGAATTAGTAAATAAGATTATTAAGGGTGAAAGAGCTGCTATTGCTAAAGCTATTACATTAGTTGAATCTTCAAAAGATAGTGATCAAAAAATTAGTAGGCAGCTGATATCAGAGTTAATTAAAAAGCCTGGTAAATCAATAAGAGTAGGTTTCTCTGGCCCGCCAGGAGTTGGGAAGTCAACATTCATTGAGTCCTTTGGCAGTTATTTAGTCAGTCAAAATTATAAGTTAGGTATTTTAGCTATTGATCCATCTTCGCAAATTACTGGTGGGTCAATATTAGGAGATAAAACTCGAATGGTAGAGATATCGAAAAATCCAAATACTTTTATAAGATCTACACCCTCAAGAGGAACTTTAGGAGGTATCTCAATGGGAACTCGCGAAGCATCCATCATATTAGATGCTGCAGGCTATGACTTTATATTTATTGAAACAGTTGGTGTGGGACAATCAGAAATTGTTGCAAGCAATTTAGTTGATATATTTACTCTTATTGTTGGCCCTGGTTCTGGTGATGAGCTGCAAGGGATAAAAAAAGGTATTACGGAATATGCAGATATATTTATAGTCAATAAAAATGACGGCGAGTTGAAAATGGAAGCTTCAAAAACTGCCGCTGACTATAAATCAGCCCTGAGTTACTATAAGAAATTAGATGAGCTTGAAAAGCAGGTGTTATTAGTATCTGCGATTGAGCAAACCGGAATGGAGGATGTTATTAAAACAATTAATCAGATAATCGATCAAAATAAGCTAAAAGGGATATTTGATGAAAGACGCGCTGATCAGCTTGAATATTGGATCGAAGAAGAGGTAAAAAATATAATCGCATCAGACATAACAAAACGACTGACAAGTAAGGGAAATATTCCAAAATACTCTGAAAAAGTAATGAAAAATGAAATGTCTATGTACGAAGCAGTTGAAACAATTACAAAAGATACCCTCAAGCAATAATCATATTGACAATAATTACCAAAAACTTTACTTAAACTTACTATGACAAAAGCATGTGATTTATCAGGCAAAAAAGTACAATTTGGTAATAATGTGAGCAAAGCCAATAATAAGACGAGAAGAAAATTTAACGTTAATCTTCAGTCTGTAACTTTTAAAAGTGATATTTTAAATAAGAATATAAGGTTCTCTGTAGCTACTTCATCAATCAGAACAGTTTCCAAATTTGGTGGTATTGATGAATTTTTAACACAAACAAAAAGTAAGAAATTGTCTCAAAAAGCAAAGAGAGTACAACGTGCTATGAATAATGCACAAAAAAAAGCTAGTTAATAGTCTGACGGTTTAAATTATTTTCGTTTTCTTCAAAAAGATCTACCAACTGCTCAGTCATTACGTCAGCTAATTGTTCTGCATCAACTATTGTAACAGCTCTTTTGTAGTATCTTGTCACATCGTGGCCAATTCCAACAGCAAGCAACTGAATTGAAGATTTAGACTCTATCCAATTTATAACACCTCGAAGATGTTTTTCTAAATAATTACCTGTATTTACTGAAAGTGTACTATCATCGACAGGTGCACCATCTGAGATAACCATTAATATTTTTCTTGCTTCATATCTTGCTTGAAGCCTTTTGTGTGCCCATAACAATGCTTCACCATCAATATTCTCTTTTAAAAGCCCCTCACGCATCATTAATCCAAGATTTTTCTTTGACCTTCTCCACGGTTCATCAGCAGCTTTATAAATTATATGCCTTAAATCATTTAATCTTCCAGGAGATGGAATTTTTTTATTTTGCATCCAATGCTCTCTGCTCTTTCCACCTTTCCAAGCTTTAGTGGTGAAGCCGAGTATCTCAACTTTAACGCCGCACCTTTCAAGTGTCCTCGCAAGAATATCTGCACTCATTGCTGCGACTGTTATAGGGCGGCCTCTCATTGAACCCGAGTTATCTATAAGTAATGAAACCACAGTATCTTTGAAATCTGTGTCCTTTTCTTTTTTAAATGACAGTGAATGGTATGGATCCATGATTATTCTAGTAAGTCTTGAGGTATCAAGCAGTCCTTCCTCAAGATCAAAATCCCAACTTCGATTTTGTTTAGCCAATAGCTTTCTTTGCAGTCTGTTGGCTAATCTTGAAATTATCATTTGATAAGCTTTTAATTGCTGATCTAGATAAGCCCTTAATCTATTTAGTTCTTCATCTTCACAGATATTTTTTGCAGTAATAACTTCATCAAATTCCTCAGTATAAATTTCGTATTCGTTGAGTATTTTTTCTACTGAATTTTCTGCTTTGTATTGGGGAGTTGCGTTTTCAGTATTACCCTCATCTACTTCGCTTAATTCATCATCTTCTTGTTGGTCAATATTCATCTCAGTTTCATCATAACCCACCTCTTCCTCAGATTGAGTAGATTCTTCATCACTAAAGGAAGACTGGTTTTCCATTTCATTGACCTCATTGTTTTCTAGTTGATCAATTTTTTGATTTTCCTCTTCTTTGTTTTCTTTATCATCACTATTTTCATTATCATAATAATCTAGCTCTTTAATTAGTTCGTTCACATTTTCAGCAAATAGTTTTTGATTATGTATATTTTTTAAAAGTTGATCAGATGAGTCACTAATTTTATTATTTAACCATTTCTTCCATAGATTAAGTGCATTATTTGAGTTAGATGGCAGATAATCAGGATTGATTTTATTTCTTAAATACAAGTCTATTGCGTCTTCAATATTCAAATCTGATTGCTTTGAAACAGTGTCTAAGTTCTTCTCTCTAAATTTTTGTTCATTGAGTGTCTTTAAATTAGATTTAACCCCTCGCATTAACTTACTGCCTATAAGTTGGATTCGAGTATTTTCTAGAACTTCGTAAATTTTCCTATTTTTTTCACCAGAGGGTTCAAATTGTATGTAGGTTTCTTTGTTATGATATTTGTACCTAAGAGCCTCATTATCAGCATGCCCGCGTAACTGATTTAAATTTTTTAAGTCCTCATTATTATCAATTTTAGGTAGAACAATTTTATTATCAGTTGATGATAGATTATCCTCGAATACAACATCAATTTCTTTATCTTCAGCTATTGCTCGTGTAGTGGAGGATATAGCTTTTTTGATATCTTCTAAAAAATCTTCTTTCACTAAACTAAATCAAATTTGCTTGCTTCAGTTGTGATCTCTTCTCCAAAACAGCGTTGATAGTACTCGGCTATAATTTGTCTTTCACTTTCATCACACTTATTTAAGAAAGTAAGTTTAAATGCTGCGGAATAATTGTGATCAAAAATTTCCGAATTTTGAGCCCAAGTTAGAACTGTCCTGGGACTCATAACCGTTGATATATCTCCATTTGCGAGACCTTTTCTGGATAAATCAGCAACCTTTATCATCAATTCAATGATCTCTTCCTTTTCAGGGTTATTAAATGAAGGAACTTTCGAGAGCATTATCTTTTTTTCTTGTTCAAGATCTAAATAGTTAAGAGTAGTAACTATGCTCCACCTGTCCATCTGCCCTTGATTTATTTGCTGTGTACCATGATAAAGTCCAGTTGTATCTCCTAACCCAACGGTGTTTGTAGTTGCAAATAATCTAAAATATGGATTTGGCGTTAAAACTCTGTTCTTATCTAATAATGTAAATTTACCTTCCGACTCTAATACTCTTTGAATGACAAACATAACATCTGGTCTTCCAGCATCATATTCATCAAATACCAAAGCTGTAGGTGTTTGCAATGACCAAGGTAAGATTCCGTCTTGAAATTCCGTAACTTGCTTTCCATCATTTAATACGATTGCATCTTTACCAATCAAATCAATCCGACTAATGTGACTGTCAAGATTGACTCTTACGCAAGGCCAATTAAGCCGAGCAGCAATCTGTTCAATATGTGTTGATTTTCCAGTCCCATGTAATCCTTGGACCATAACTCTTCTGTTATATTTAAACCCAGACAGTATTGCCATGGTAGTTGACTTATCAAAGCAATAGTTAGAGTCGATTTCAGGAACATACTCTGATTTCTTTGAAAAACCCTCAACATGAAGATCTGTATCAAATCCAAAAGCTTGATTCACAGATATAGAAATATCCGGTTTACTTTGCATGAGATTTTCTGTTGTTGTCATATTGTTCCTTTATTATTTTATAGGCTTCTAAAACCCTAGTTAATTTTTCTTTATTTTTTTCATTGTTACCAACTGTATCAGGGTGTAATTCTTTTACAATCTTTTTGAATTTGGACTTGATTTCATTGAGTGAACTTTCCTTATTATCAATCCCTAAAGTAGCAAGAGCATTTAAATACTTAGAACTATAATAACTAGGATGTACGAGCGTATTTTCAAGATTATTCATCCCCTGAAACATTCTCTCTGAAATTTTAGATATTTTTTCAAAATAACTCGTATCATTTGATCCTATTTGCTTAGTTTTTCTATGGCCAATTATGTCATTCTCGATAAATGCCTCAATTTCATCGGCTGTCATATCTGAAAAATAATTCCATTTTTTGTTGTATTCTTTTATGTGTGTTAGACAGAACCAGATGTATTTTCCAAGATCTTTTGGGGAAGACGGGGCACGATATTCCCCTATTTCTTGGCACCCTTTAAAATGACATTTTCTTTTGTTCATATTGTCTTTTCATATGTTAGATTAGATTAATATACATGACTCTAGAAGAATCTATAGATAAGAAAATTAATGACAATCTAAACCCGTCTTTTTTTAAAATTATAAACTTTTCTGATCAACACAAAAATCATTATGAAGGTGATAATAAAGATACTTCACATATTAAAATCATAATTGTTTCAGAATCTTTTGATGGACATTCAAGAGTTGAAAGAGAGAGGATTGTTCATAACATACTTAAAGAAGAAATACTGACAGAGATACACTCAATAAGATTAAAACTCTATATAAAGTCAGAATATGATTTAATTAAGTGATGCAATTTTGACTTGCGAAATCAAATTTCTTTTCGTTTCAATTATTTCGAATTTAAATCCATAAAATTGAAAAACTTGTCCAGCCTTAGGAAAAGACCTTGACTCATTTATTATTAAACCAGAAATAGTATTTGCATCTTCATCAGGTAGGTCCCAACCAAAACTTCTATTTATGTTTCTTATTTCTGTAGATCCTTGAACTTTAATTGAGCCATCTTTATTTCTTACAATATCAGCTAAGTCGATATCATGTTCATCGCTTATTTCTCCAACTATCTCTTCAATAATATCTTCAAGACTTATCATTCCATTTAACACACCGTATTCATCTACTACCATAGCTAATTTAATTTTTCTGTTAAGGTGCATTTGTAATTGATTTTTTAGAGGCGTAGTTTCTGGTACAAACCAAGTTTTAATTAATGATTGCTTAATATCCTCTCTTGAAATTTTTAAAGATTTATGTTCATTTAGCTTCCTCAACAGATTTTTTGCATGGACTAAGCCAATAATATTTTCATTGTTGTCTTTCCATACAGGTATTCTTGTATAAGGGCTTTCAACAACTTGGCTTATTATTTTTTCGGGATCTTCATCAATATTAACCATAAAGATGTTGCTTCTGTGAACCATAATATCCTCAACAGTTGTTTCTGATAAATCTAAAATTCCAGTCACCATATCTTTATCCATTTTAAATAATCTACCTTCTTTATGATGTAGATCTACAGTTCCCCTAATTTCATCAGCTACAGATAAACTTCTTGCATTCTGGTCATGTTTAATTCCAATTATATTTAAAATAGTAAAAACGATTTTTTCCATCAGCCATGTTACAGGCGCTAAGATGGTTACAAATGGTTTTAAAAATGGGCTTACTAATAGCGCCATTTTTTCTGCATTTGCAATAGCGTAGCTTTTAGGAAGAATTTCTGCAAAAATCACAATTAATGCTGTCATTATGATTACGGCATAAGCAACACCTGTATTACCAAAAATTTTGATTAATAAACTCGTAGCTAAAGCTGAAGCAAGAATATTGACTAAATTATTACCAAGTAAAATCGCTCCAATTAAGGCTTCTTTCTTATTCAATAAATCTATTGCGACATTAGAATTCTTTTTGCCCTTCATACTAAGGCCGGTTAACCTACTTCGCGTACTTGCTGTTAGTGCTGTTTCTGAACCAGAGAAAAACGCAGAAAATGCTAAAAGAACTATTATGGCTAAAAATAATACGATAATTTCAAATATCATCTAATTTATATAATTATTTATCACGCTGTCTAATTTTCTAGTTGAATATCGATTGGCTAAATAAGCTTTACCTAAATTCCTTAAAAGAATCAGATTTATATGATTATTTTTTACTTTTTTATCAGAATTCATTGTCTCTTTAAATTTTTTAAGTGATGTCTTTCTTTTAATATTGTTAGGTATTTTTGTTTTCATTTTTAATTTTTGAAAATGATCTTTTATTTTATTAATATTTTTATTTAAACTATTCCCTTGAAGTGAAGACATATCTAGAGCCATCATAATGCCTATAGATACTGCTTCTCCATGTGTTAATGATTTTTGGTAATTATTTATTGCTTCAATAGCATGTCCGAAAGTATGGCCTAAATTAAGTATTGCTCTTATATTTTTTTCTTTTTCATCTTTTCTTACAATTATTGCTTTATTTTTGCAAGAGTGGAAAACAGCCTCAATTAAATATTTTTTGTTAAATGTCATAAGCTTCGACTCATTATCTAAAAGCCAATTAAGGAATCTTTTATCCATAATAAGTCCATACTTAATTATTTCAGCATAGCCAGATAAAATCTCCCTTTTTGGAAGAGATTTTAATAGTGAAATATCCGAAATCACTAATTTAGGTTGGTAAAAAGCACCTATCAGATTTTTACCTTCTTTAGTATTTACGCCTGTTTTGCCACCTACAGCAGAATCAACTTGCGATAATAATGTCGTTGGCATTTGAATAAAATTAATACCTCTTAATGTGATACTTGCTGTAAAACCAACAATATCGCCAATAACACCTCCACCAAAAGCAATTAAAGTATCATTCCTATCAACCTTATATTTGAAAAGTTTAGACGTAATTAAATTAATAGTTTTAATATTTTTGTATTTCTCACCATCATTAATTATTATGTTGTTAAAACTTATTTTATTTTTTTTTAGTGAGTTCTCTAATTTTTTTCCGTAAAGCTTATAAATTAATTTATTAGTAATTATAAAAACTCGTGGATTTATTAATTTCTTTTTTATTATTGAGCCTGAGCTCAATAAAATATTATCACCAATTAATATCTTATATTCGTCTGTTCCGGTCTTTACCTCTAAAGTTTTTTTCATTATTAGATTTTTAAAGCTTCGGTAATTTCTTTAATTATTTGATATTTATTTTTTTTGCTCACATCGATTGTGAATTTAGCTTTTGAGTAATTTTTCTGCCTAATTTTATTTAATCTTTCAAATTCTGCTTTTATATTTTTATTTGATAAAAGGGGCCTTTTTTTTGACACTCTACATCTTTTTTCTAAAATATTCAAATCACATTTTAACCATATTGAATTACATTTATTCAATATTAACTTTCTTATTTTTAAATCTTCAAAGCCACCTCCGCCTAGTGCAATAATAGAGTTTTTTTTATCTAGTAATTTTAAAGTAATTTTTCTCTCAATATTTCTGAAGATACTTTCACCGCTTTCATCAAAAATTTTTGCAATTTTTTGACCCATTTCTTTTTCAATTTCTTTATCCGTGTCATAAAAATCTAAGCCTAGTTTTTTTGATAAACCTCTGCCAATAGTTGATTTACCAGAGCCCATATGGCCTAGAAAAACTATATTTTTTTTTGTTTGAGAGAGTCTTTTTTTTGACATTATTAAATGTGAATAAATTTCACAGTTTTAAAATATTCTGTTAAAAGAAATTAATATGTTTGATAAAAGCATTCGTAATAAAGTAACATTATATATCATTAGTTTATCTCTTATAAGCTCATTTTTCATTAATATTGATGTTTTGGCGGAAAGCAATTTGAGTCAAGAGCCATATGAAATTTGGCAAGAGAACAGTGTTATAAGCGAAATTGAAAGCTCTGTTGAAAAATCAAATACGCAGGAAGCAGTAAACTTAACTAATCAAACCGTAAAACAGGAAAATTTTCTATTCACTAAAGCCGATGCTATAGGTTTATATGATCCAACTAATGGCGGATTTGAAGCTAATTTATGGGATGGGTCTCATATAGAGGATATAGCATATTTAATTAATACAGCTCCTGTAGAAAGTACTAGTTCAACTCTTACGAACCTAGTAAAAAATGTAATCTTAACTACAGCAGCTCCACCCGATAAATCAAATAGTGACTCATTATCTTTTTTAAATCTTAAATCAGATTTTTTAATCTCAAGAGGTTATTATAAAAATATATCTCAATTATTTAGCTTACTAAATAGTGACGAAATAAATGATATTTTAAGTGATGGAATGATAGATAATTTACTTATCTATAATCAATACAAAAGAATTTGTAATAGCAACTCTAATTTAATATCAGAAAGATTAAGTGATTTATATTTTGCATCATTTTGCAATGCAATGTCAGCTAATAAACTAACTCTTGATCTAAATATCTCTTTAATGCGAGATGATAATAATTCTTATAATGAAGAGTATTTATCTTTATTATCTGAAATTATTTACAGTGATGAAATTAAAGCTGAAAATCTCAAAGAAATAAATCTAATTAATTTAAATTTATTACAAAAATACAATGTCGATATTGATAAATATATTTCCATAAATTCACCAATAAAATTTAAATTGTTCTACTTTTTAAATTATAAGAAGAACAACCTTAAAAAAATTTCAATTGCTGAAGAACTTGTCAAAAAAGGCTTGGTTGAACACAAATACCTTGCAGAGATTTACCAGTCCTTTGACCTGAATAACACTAAGGACGCTGGTGATGATAATTTAGCTTTATTAGAGCGAATTAAAATCTTTAAAGATATAAGAAAAACTTCATCTCAGGCTGAATTAGTAAATAAAATACCTGAATATGTTAGTTTATTTAGTGCGCATGGTATGTTGGATACAGCGTCTTTAATGATTTATGATAAAATAAAAATAGTTCAGCCAAAACCAGATTATATCGATAATGCATCGGGTATTTGCCTGGTCTTTATACTAAATGATGACCCAGAAAAATGTAATGAGTGGGTGAGTCAATTTAATCTCAATTCAAACACATTAGAGCTTTCTAAAGCTAAGTTTTATCTTTCATTGGCGAACGGTAAAGCAATAAAAGAGACTAACTTAAATCAATTAATTGACTATGAAGGTTTTTCCGATAGGCAGAAGAATATTATAGTTAAGTATTACGAACTTATTACAAATTCAAAAAAAATTAGTTATTGGAAAACTCCAAATGAATTAAATAAAGTTTCCTCAATAACTGCAAATATAAAACTTCATAATTATTTTGAGTCTCTTGAAAATCAAATAGGTGAGAAAATAATTTTACTAAACATATTGCATGGAGATGATAATTTTAATGAGAATGACGAGTTTTCGATTTTTCTTATAATAGATTCATTGTTCGAGATTAATGAAGCTTACGCACAAGACTATATATTAGAGTATTTTTCAACGTACAATTTATAGTGCCGAAAATAGAAAAATCTATTATTGAGAATTTCTTAGAATCACTGATATCTGAGAAAGGTTTAAGTAAAAATACGATTGAGTCTTATAAAAGCGATATAAATCAGTTTTTAGAAAGACAAACAACAAGCAAATCATCTGAACTAATATTTTCAAGAAAATCTATTGAAAAATATATTTCAATGATGAACGATTTAGGATTTGAGAGGTCAACAATCCTCAGGAAATTATCTTCGTTAGGACACTTTTTTGATTTTTTAGTTACCGAAAATATACTGAAAGATAATCCGTTCTCGCAAATATCAATACCCAAAAAAAACTCTAAGCTACCGATTTTTTTAACAAACGATCAGGTAGATAGGCTATTAGAGACAGCTAAAAATGATGACTCTATTAAAGGGTTGAGACTATTCACTATGATAGAAATATTATATGCAACAGGAATAAGAGTTTCTGAGCTAGTTGGATTAAAATTGTCATCTTTATATGAAAAAGAAAATTTTATTTTTGTTACAGGTAAAGGAAATAAAGAAAGACTTGTGCCCGTTGATCAAAACACTTTATCCACAATAGAAAAGTATCTTAAAGTAAGAGTAGAATTTTTAAATG
Organism: uncultured Pelagibacteraceae bacterium; assembly: GCA_902598405.1. Lineage (GTDB taxonomy): Bacteria > Pseudomonadota > Alphaproteobacteria > Pelagibacterales > AG-422-B15 > CACNXQ01. Next base: position 10,902 of record CACKBQ010000016.1, read on the forward strand.
TAGATAAAAATGAAGACAAATGGCTTTTTCCTTCAAAAAATTCAAAGCTTGGTCATATTTCAAGGCAAAGATTTCATCAACTTTTAAAAGTATTGTGCAAAGAAGCGAATATCGATGCAAAATACGTTAGCCCCCACAAGCTAAGACATGCCTTTGCATCACATCTACTTGCTAATGGAATGGATCTGAGATCACTACAAATGCTACTTGGGCATTCAGATATATCTACAACACAAATTTATACTCATGTTCTTAGCGATAGATTAAAAAGTACGGTGGAAGATAATCACCCATTATCCAAGGTATTCAAAGAATAATTGTAATTCAAGTTGTCCTTGAAAAGAGGATTTTATGATGATAAACCAACAAAATGAGTTTCACGCCCGTACCCTCTAACACTATAAGAATAAATAGATCTCAGTTATTTGTTCCAGGGTCAAAGCCAGATTTGTTTGAGAAAGCCTCAGCAAGCAATGCAGATATAATCTGTTTAGATCTTGAGGATGCTGTGGCACCGCAAGATAAGGAACAAGCAAAAGAAAATGTAATCAAAGCACTAAACAATCATGATTTTGGGAAAAAAACTATTTCAGTAAGAATTAATGGATTGGATACTCATTATTGTTACAGAGATGTTGTTGACTTAATGGAAAATGGTGGTGAGCGATTAGATTTAATCATGATACCAAAAGTTGGTGTTCCAGAGGATGTTTATGCGATTGATATGTTAGTGACGCAAATAGAAGATAAAACTCAAAGACAAAAGAAAATAGGCTTTGAACTTATAGTTGAAACATCAATGGGAATAACAAACTTAGATAAAATCTTAACTGGGAGTAAAAGAATTGAATCTCTCCATTTTGGTTATGCTGATTATGCGGCATCAGTTAGAATGCGAACAACAAATATCGGCGGATCTAATCAAGACTATTCAATATTAACTGATGAAATCGATGGAGAGAGAAAAACTCACTGGAATGATATGTGGCACTATCCAATATCAAAAATGACAACTATTGGAAGGGCTCATGGTATTAGGATTATTGACGGTCCTTTTGGGGATTTTTCAGATCCAGATGGTTTTAAGTCTCACGCAAGAAGAACAGCAATTCTTGGATGCGAGGGAAAATGGGCAATTCATCCTAGTCAGGTAGATCTTGCAAATGAGGTATTCACACTACCGGAAAAAGAAGTACAAAAAGCCAGAGATATTCTTGAAGCGATGAAAAAAGCACAGGAGTCAGGCGCAGGCGCTGCTACACTAAATGGAAAATTAATAGACGCCGCTTCAATAAGGCAAGCCGAGCAAATTATCGAACAAACAAAATTAATAGAAACTCTAAGTAAATAATTTATTATTAAATGAACACCTATCTTGAGTTTGAAAAGCCCATCGAACAACTTGACAATAAGGTTCATGAGCTCAAAAGCTTAAATGATAATGCTCCATCAGATAATCTTCTTGAAGAAATTACGCAAGTTGAAGAACAAATAAATGAAACTTATAGAAAGATATATTCTTCAATATCACCTTGGCAAAGGACACTTGTTGCAAGACATCCTCAACGACCAAAAACTAGAGAATATATTCAAAATCTAATTGAGGATTTTTTCCCATTATCAGGTGATCGTTTTTTTTCAGAAGATAAAGCCATTCTTGGGGGGTTTGGAAAATTTAGAGGTAAAACAGTATTAGTCCTTGGTCATGAAAAGGGACACGATACAACATCAAGAATTGAACATAATTTTGGAATGCCTAGGCCAGAGGGATACAGAAAAGCTCAAAGATTAATGAAACTTGCAGAGGATTTTGACATTCCAGTAATTTCCTTTGTAGACACTCCTGGCGCTTACCCTGGAGTAGGAGCTGAACAGCGAGGACAGTCTGAAGCAATAGCAAAAACAACTGAGTGTTGTTTATCATTAGGTGTACCTATTATAGCAATAATAATTGGTGAAGGAGGATCAGGCGGTGCAGTCGCTATTGGTACAGGAAATACAGTCCTTATGTTGGAAAACTCCATATATTCAGTTATTTCTCCAGAGGGCTGTTCATCAATTTTATGGAAAGATAATACAAAAACTGTTGAGGCGGCATCAGCCCTTAAGCTTACAGCAGAAGATATGTTAAAAATTGATGTAATTGATGAAATTGTTAAAGAGCCTACAGGTGGCGCACATAGAAATCCTCATCGGGCGATTGAGTCTGTTGGAGATGAAATTGAGAAATATTTAAATTTGCTCTCAAATCAACATGGAAATGATTTAAAACATGCAAGACAAGAAAGATATCTTCAAATTGGAAGATCTGGTTTGTTTAGTGATAAGATCACCCCAGCAAATTCAGTGCTAAATGCTAAGTATGGAAAAACTAAAAATAAAAATAAGCTTTCAAGCCTTATTCTAAAGACTTCTTCAATTGTTTTAATAGTATTATTTTGTATTGCTCTTATTTACTTCTTAACCTAATTAATATTTCCGTGACAGTGTTTATACTTTTTTCCCGATCCACAGGGACAAGGTGAATTTCTTGATATCTTTTTTTCTTTTGAAACGTTCTGATTTAAACGCTGGGTTCCCTTATTCTCGTCAAAATTTTGGTTTATATTTTCTCTTAATTTCATTCTTGAAAATATTTTAGATACATCAACTTTTAAACTATCAAGTAGATTTTCAAATAAACTAAAGGCTTCATTTTTATACTCATTTAGAGGATCTCTTTGACCATACCCTCTTAAACCTATAGTTGATCTAAGTTGTTCTAAATTATTTATATGATCCTTCCACTTATCATCTAAAATTTTTAGTAAGACCATACGTTCTGCAGAATTGATAGCCTCTGCTGAATGACTTCCTTTTCTACTAATTGTATTTTTATTAATGAGCTCATAAACTTTTTCTCTTAAATATTTTTGATCTATTTCGATATCTGTATTTTTAATATCAAGTTTAATTTCTGAGGCAAAATGTTGTTTTATTTCTTCTTGTAGATCATTTATGTTCCATTGATCTGCGTATGATTTCTCTGGACAATGGCGATCAATAATCGCATCAGCAATATCGTACTGCATGTCATTTGCAATCTCAGCAATATTCTCTGCATTCATTAGTTCTAGTCTTTGATCAAATATTGTTTTTCTCTGATCATTTAATACATCATCAAATTTTAGCAGTGTTTTTCGTATATCAAAATTTCTTCCTTCTACTTTTTTTTGAGCTCTTTCCAGTGCTTTAGAGATCCAAGCATGTTTTATTGACTCTCCTTCTTTTAATCCCAGACTTTTTAATACATTGTCTATTTTTTCTGATCCAAAGATTCTCATTAGGTCGTCTTCTAAACTAATAAAGAATTTTGTTTCACCGGGGTCTCCTTGCCTACCAGATCTTCCTCTTAGCTGATTATCTATTCTTCTGCTTTCGTGTCTTTCACTGCCAATAACGTAAAGACCCCCAGCTTCTAATACCTCATTTTTATCTATTGAAATCTTTGCACGAATTTCCCTAGCTTTCTCTTCCCCATTTGTTTGATTAGAATTAAATTCATAATTGCCACCAAGTTGTATATCTGTACCTCTTCCTGCCATATTTGTTGCTATTGTAACAGCTCCAGGCTCTCCAGCATTTGCAATAATTTTTGCTTCTTGTTCATGATGCTTTGCATTTAGAACTTCATGCTTAATTTTGTTATTTCGTAGTTTTTTTGATATTTCTTCCGACTTTTCAATACTTGTAGTTCCAACTAAAACAGGCTGATTTTTTTGATTACATTTTTTAACTTGTTCTACGATTGCATTGTATTTTTCATCCTTCGTTCTGTAAATCTCATCCTGATTATCGATCCTAGAAATTGCTACATTTGTTGGTATCTCAATAACTGATAAGTTATAAATATCAGCAAATTCTTCTGCTTCTGTAAGTGCAGTTCCAGTCATACCAGAAATTTTATTATATAATCTAAAATAATTTTGATATGTGATGGATGCTAAAGTTTGACTCTCATTCTGAACTTTAACATTTTCTTTCGCTTCAATCGCTTGATGAAGTCCATCCCCATATCTTCTACCCTCCATTGTTCTTCCAGTAAATTCATCAACAATAATTACATTTCCCGATTTAACTATATAATCTCTATCTTTTTCAAACAGTTTATTTGCTCTTAATGCTTGGTTAATATGATGAACCACCGCTACATTTGAAATATCATATAAGGTGCCTTCATTGATTATTTTTCTTTCTTTGAGTATGATCTCCGCCTTGTCATTTCCAGCATCGGTTAAATTTGCAGTTTTTGATTTTTCATCAATCTCAAAATCATTTTTGTCAAGAAAAGGAATAATTTTATTTATAGAATTGTAAAGCGTTGTTTTATCTTCTATCGCTCCAGAAATAACTAGAGGTGTTCTTGATTCATCGATTAATATGCTATCAACTTCATCAACAATGCAAAAATTATGCGCCCTTTGAACCATATTTTTTTTCATCAATCTAAGGTTGTCTCTTAAATAATCAAAACCAAATTCATTATTTGTACCGTATGTAATATCGCAATCATATTGCTTCTTTCTTTCATCAGCTCCTTCGACATCATTCGTTAAACATCCTACAGATAGACCCAAATAATTAAATATAGAACCCATCCATTCAGCATCACGTTTTGCAAGATAATCATTTACAGTCACTATATGCACACCTTTATTAGATAATGAATTCAGAAAAGCTGCTAAAGTAGAAACAAGTGTTTTTCCCTCGCCAGTCTTCATCTCTGCAATTCCACCATTGTGCAAAACCATTCCCCCGATTAATTGAACATCAAAATGCCTTTGACCAAGCGTTCTTTTGGAAGCCTCACGCACCATTGCAAAAGCCTCTACTAAATAGTCATCAATTTTCTCTCCATTCGATATTTCTGATTTAATCTCTGAAATTCTTTTAAGAAGTGAATCTTGAGATAGCTTTTCAATTTCAGGCTCCAAATCATTAATTAATTTTACAGTACGCTGAAATTCCGCTAATTTCTTCTTTTCGCTTCGGCTAAAAATTGTATTAAAAAATGAGTTAACTTTTAACATTTGAGTAGATATTTGTATTTTCTATTTAATTGCAAGCATTTATACCTTAAATACTAACACCAATTAAGATAAAATTACTTAAATCACTCATATTTGATTGTTCTGAAAATGTTAAAAAAATCACCTTTAGCGCCAAAAAATATTGGAAAGATTAATCAGATTAAAGGCATTGATTTGTATGTATATTCTGCAGGCTTGTATAAGAAGAAACGACTGGATTTAGCTTTGTTTCTTTTCAAAAATAAAACCTCGGTTGCTGAAGTTTTTACAAAGTCCTCATTAAGATCATGCACACTGGACTGGAACGAAAAAAATTTAAAAAATAAAGAAATAGAAGCATTGATTGTTAATTCAGGAAATGCAAACACTTTTACAGGCCAGGCAGGTATTAATGCGTTAACGAAAATAAGTAACTTTGTTTCTAATAAATTCAAAGTCTCAGTTAAGAAGTTATTTTTCGCATCCACAGGTGTTATCGGAGAAAAATTTCCTGAACATAAAATACTAAATACATTAAAAAAAAATAAATCAAAATCTAATAATTGGTTACAAGCAGCTCAATCAATTATGACAACCGATACTTTTCCAAAAGCAATTTCTGTAAAAACAATGATTGAAAACAAAACAATCACAATCACAGGGATTGCGAAAGGGTCTGGAATGATAGAGCCAAACATGGCAACAATGTTGGGATTTATTTTTATAGATTGTTTAATACCTCAAAACATTTTACAGAAATTATTAAAAGATCTTGTAGATAAGTCATTCAATCAAATAACTGTTGATGGAGACGAATCTACAAATGATACTGTAATTATGACTAGCACTAATAGTGTTTCATTAAAAAATAAGATTTCGTCAATAAAAGATAAGAGAATATCAAAAATAAAAAACTCTTTACTTCCTGTTGTTAAATATTTAGCAGAACAAATTGTACGAGATGGTGAAGGTGCAACAAAATTATTAAACATAAAAGTTGAAAGTGCTAAAAATTCACAACAGGCAAAAAGAATTGCTAAGGCAGTCGCAAATTCCCCACTTGTAAAAACAGCTTTTTATGGAAATGATCCAAATTGGGGGAGAATTGTAATGGCGATTGGTAAAACATATGAAAAAATAGACCCAAAAAAACTTAAGATTTATATAGGTAAACAAATAGTTGTTGCTAATGGAGCAGAGTATAAAAAATTAAATTTACAAAAATTAAAAAAATATATGGCAAGCAAAGAAATTGATCTAAAACTTGACCTTGGACAAGGTAATTATTCTTACGAAACACAAACATGTGATTTTTCTCACAAATATGTTGATATCAATGCAGCGTACAGGACATGAAGGTAGTATTTTGCTCATCCGCAATTATAAAAAATAAAAATGGCGAAATTCTCTTAATGAGCAGAAAACAAAAGGATTCTTTTATCAATTCTTGGGAGTTTCCAGGTGGAAAATTGAAAAATTACGAAAATTTTACAGTTGCATTATTTAGGGAGCTAAAGGAAGAATTAAATATTCTAATAGATATAAGCAAATTATCAAACTATGAATTTTTTAAGCACCAGTATCGTTCATTTTTATTAATGATGTATGTATTTGAGGTAACTGAATGGACAGGAAAAATTATAAGTAAAGAAGGGGAGCTTTTAAAATGGGTGTCTGTAAAGGACTTGAAGAAAGCAAAATTATTGCCTGCAAATACTAAAGTTGTTAATTATTTTTTAAAATAACAACCTGTTTCCTCAGTGAAAACCGAGACTATTTTATATTCTCCATATTCAATTGAAATTTCTTTTTCCCCCTCATCTTTGTTGTAACTTAATAGTTTAATTTGACTGAATAATTCATCGTCTGAAACTGAAGAAGCAATAACACGATCATATGCTTCATCACAATAATCACTTTTCATCTCTGAAATAAAGAAACAAACACAATAGTGCTTTGCTGAAGCATTCAATCCAATGAGGGTTTCATCAGACTTTGCAATACTAGTATTTATAAAAAAAAATGATGTAAATATTACTAATATGTTATAAATAAATCGAGATACTTTATGCATAAAATTATAAAATTTATAACGTGTTTATCCTTTATTTTAATTTGGGTCAATCCATCATTAGCTATTGTTAATCAATTACCACATAATGAAACAGTCGAATGGCCAACAAATACATGGCCAGAAAATTTAATAGAAATTGATGACGAAGAGTTTAGTACAATTATTAATTATACTTTTTCTGATGATTCTTATGATGAATTGGGACGTACGAATGCACTTTTAATTATTCAAGACGGAAGTATTGTTTATGAAAATTACAATTCTCCTATTACAAAAGATACAAAACTTGTCTCCTATTCAATGGCAAAAAGCTATATCGGCCTATTGACTGGAATGATGATTGATAGGGGATACATACAATCAAAAGACGAAACAAATCTCTTACCAAGCTGGGATGACAATAGAAAAAACATTTCCATAGGACATATGCTTAATATGCAGTCAGGGCTGGATTATGTTGAGGAATATGATTTAGGTGGAAGGTCAGACACATTAGAGATGTTATTTGGGCAGGGAAGATTTGATCAAGCTGAGTTTGCAGCATCCATGAAACTAAAAACTCCTCTACCAGGTATGAAATACAACTACTCGACTGGAGAAACTAATATTATAAGTCAAATAATAAAAACAAGGCTTGAAGCTCAAGGAATTGAATATTTAGATTTCATAAAAAGTAATCTTATTGATAAAATAGGTATAAAAAATTCGATCTTCGAATTTGATAATTCTGGAACTTTTATTGGTGGCAGCTCAATTTTTGCAAACGCAAGGGATTATGCAAGATTTGGATATTTATATTTAAGAGATGGATTATGGGATGGGGAGAGAATTGTATCAAAAGAATGGATTGATGATACAAGAACTCCAGCTAAAAACTCCTACCAAATGTATAGCAATAAGTTTTGGATGCCTCATCCAGCATTTACACGTGGACTTCCAAAGGATACTTACTATGCCGCAGGTTTTGGCGGGCAATATATATTAATTATTCCGTCTAAGGATATGATCGTTGTTCGATTAGGTGAAACTTATATGGAAGATGATAAAGTTATTGAAAATATTTCTGAAATCATAAGTTACTTTGATAATAGGATCTAAATTTATGAGCGACCAAATAATTATTTATTCTTCCTATAATTGCGGATATTGCGACTTAGCAAAAAAACTCCTTGATAAAAAACAAATTAAATACCAAGAAATTAACATTCAAGATGATCCCTCCCAAAGAGATATTATGTTAGAGAGAGCTAATGGAAAAAGAACTGTTCCACAAATTTTTTTTAAAGAGCTGCATATTGGTGGATTTGAAGAATTAAATAAGCTTGAGATGTCGGGCACGCTTGATAAAATTTTGAATGAAAAATAATTTAATTGCCGCCTGTCTTCAGCTTACATCAAGTTCAGATATCTATAAAAACTTAAAAGAGACAATAGATCTTTCAAATAAAGCTATTGATAAAGGCGCCTTTTTAATTTCAACACCAGAAGTTACAAATATTATCTCATTAGATCGACAAAAATTAAAAAGGTCAGTATTTCTGGAGAAGGACGATCCATTTCTTATTGAATTTACAAAAATTGCAAAGAAAAAATCAGTATGGATATTGCTTGGCTCTATTGTTATCAAAGACAATAAGAACAAATTGTATAATCGCTCCTATCTGATAAACAACAAAGGCAATATTCAATGCAAGTACGATAAAATTCATATGTTTGATGTGAAAATATCCAAAAAAGAAAGCTATAAAGAATCCAAAATCTTTAAACCAGGTAAAAAAGTTGTGGTTACTAATACTCCTTGGGGAAAAATTGGTCTATCAATTTGTTATGATTTAAGATTCCCTGAGCTTTATAGAAAACAAGTGATGATGGGGGCAAAGTTAATTACTATTCCTTCAGCATTCACAACCACTACAGGTAAAGCCCACTGGCATAATCTTATAAAAACCCGAGCTATTGAAAATGGTTCTTATGTTTTAGCTCCTGCACAATATGGAAAAAATTCATTAAAGCGCCATACCTATGGACACAGTCTGATTGTATCCCCATGGGGTGAGATATTGGCAGAAAAAAAGGCAGGAAAAGGCATAATAATGGCTAGTTTGGACTTTAAAAAGCTTCATAAAATTAGAGCTAATATACCAAGTTTCAGAACACAAATATTGAAATAAACAATATAATTACAATATAGAGTTATTATGATCGTTTTTAATTTACAATGCAGTGACTGTTTTCATTCATTTGAAGGTTGGTTTGGGTCATCCAAGTCATGTGAAACACAAATCAAAAAAAAGCTTGTTCAATGTGTTTCGTGCGGGTCCTCAAATATTACTAAAGAACTTTCAAGTCCAAATGTATCCGTAAAAAAAACTAACGTCACTTCAAACGAAAAAGCACTCAGAGACTTTCGAAATAAAGTAAAAGAAGTAAATAAGTTTGTTAAACAAAATTTTGAGTTTGTCGGAGACCAGTTTGCATACGAAGCAAGAAAAATTCACTATAGTAAATCTAATAAAAAGCCAGTATACGGTAACGCAACTAAAGAAGAAGTTACTGATCTAAGTGATGAGGGTATTGAGGTAACTTCTATTCCATGGATAAAAGAAGATAATTAATTTTTTTTTCCAGAAACAATAAAATTTGCATCCATTCTTTTAGACATAAACCATTCGTCTCTTAATGGATTATAGTTTACACCTATATTACTAATCACATCAAAGTTGTTTTGAATAAAAAAAGAGTAAATATCCTCAGGAGTTAAAAATTTATTCCAATCATGTGTGCCTTTTGGAAGAAATCCTAATACATATTCAGCCATGAATTTTGCAAAAATAAGCGAAAAGATAGATTTATTAATAGTTGCTATAAACATAATACCATTATTAGATACCAGGCCACTACATTCTTTAATAAAATTTTTTGGATTGTTTACATGTTCTATTACTTCCAAATTTAAAATGATGTCATACTTTTTATTTTTGTTAAGACTTTCAGCAGTTGTATTAAGATAATTAATATCTAAATTATTTTCTTCGGCATGAATTTTTGCAGTGATACAATTTTTCTCTAAAGCATCAATGCCGGTTACATCTGCACCTAATCTTGCTAATGGTTCACTCATTAGTCCACCACCACATCCAATATCCAAAACTGATAATCCCTTTAAAGGTGATACATTTTCTTGGTCTATTGCATAATGATCTTTAATTGTATTGATTATATATTCCAGTCTTATGGGATTAAATTTATGCAGTGTTTTAAACTTGCCATCATGCTTCCACCATTCTTTGGCAAGGTTTTTAAACTTGTCAATTTCAGTTTTATCAATCGATGAAATGTCCATAAATCAATCATTTAACTAATACTTGATTAAAGTATCGTATTAAAGTAATCCTTGTTTTTGTTTAGAGTATTACGTAACACAATTTAATAACGAAAAGTCAAATGTCCACTATAGTTTTAAAATTTGGCGGAACATCAGTAGCTACAACTGATTTAATTGAATCCGCAGCTAATATTGTCAAATCAGAATATGATAAAGGCAATAATATAGTTGTGGTTGTTTCAGCTATGTCTGGAGCTACTAATCGGCTAATAGAGCATGTCGATAAGATAAATCATAATGATGATAGTGAATATGATGTTGTTGTTTCATCAGGAGAGCAAGTAACAGCAGGATTAATGTCACTGGCTCTAAAAAAAATTGGTCTACCATCTCGATCTTGGCTTGGTTGGCAAGTCCCAATAATTACTAGAGGTTCGCATAGAAACTCATTTATTGATAAAGTAATACCGGATAAAATCATTAACGATTTTGAAAACAAAAAGATAGCTGTCGTAGCTGGTTTTCAGGGTATTTCAAATGAGGGAAGAATTACTACTATTGGTCGTGGAGGTTCAGATAACACTGCAGTATTCATTGCTTCAGCAATAAAAGCCGAAAGGTGCGATATTTATACTGATGTTGATGGAGTTTATACCTCCGATCCCAGAATGACAGAAAATGTAAGAAGACTAGATAAAATTTCTTATGAAGAGATGATCGAAATGGCTTCACAAGGGGCTAAAGTTTTGCAAACAGCTTCAGTTGAGTCTGCAATGAGTAATGATGTAGACGTATATGTTCGATCAACATTCAGTCCGTCTGATAAGGGAACTTTAATTTCAAATGATGTGAATAATGAAAATGATAGGGCAGTAACAGGAGTTGCTTATTCTAAAGATGAGGCAAAAATAACTCTTATTGATGTAGAAGATAAACCGGGAGTTGCTGCAGAGATTTTTAATAAGCTTGCAGAGAATTCAGTTAATGTTGATATGATTGTACAGAACAATTTTATTGAGAGAAAAATGACAAATCTTACTTTTACAATTCCAATGATAGATCTTGATAAAACATTAAAAATTTTAGAAAATTTACAAAAAAAACTTAAGATTTCAAAAGTTTTAAACGAAAAAAACCTTTCAAAAGTTTCTATTATTGGATCAGGAATGAGAAATCAACCAGGTATAGCTGCAAAAATGTTTGAATGTTTATCCAAAAATAAAATCAATATTGAAGTAATCTCAACATCTGAAATAAAGATAAGCGTCTTAATAGATAAAGATAAAACTGAAAAGGCTGTAAATGCGCTACATGCTGTATTTCAGCTCGACCAGATATAGTGGCTATGCTTGGTATTAACTACTATTCTCTAAGAAATTATTATTTTGGGTAATTGATAGGTTTATTTTTTTTAGATTAAGGTTTAATTAATTCAAGGCATATGTACCAAAATTTTCTATTAGAAATTAAGAACCAGAGAGAAGCAAGGGGCTGCTCAGTAGATGATTTAAGTAAAGAGACAAAAATTTCAAAAAAAGTTATTTATAAAATTGAAAATCTTAATGAAAGTGAAGTGGACTTATTTCCACAAAAGCATCTACTTTTTTTATACGCAAAACACCTAGGTGTAGAAGTTCCTGAAAAAAAAATTACTTTTACTCATTCTTCAATAGAAAATTCTTCTAAATTATCAAACAATCTATTAGCGGCTAATTTTGCTTTATCGCTGATGAATAATTTTAAATTCCAAATTTTATTACCGTTATTTTTAGTTGTTCTAATTTTAAGCTTTAATTACTCTATAAAAAATAATAATTTATCTGTTGAATTGAAATTAGATAATACTGAAATAATAACTCAAAATGATCTAGAAAATAATTTAGCTGAAAATAAATTCTCTAACTTTAATCAAACAAATACAGAAAAATTTAATCAATCTTTAAGTAATTCTAAACGATCTGCTAGCTTATATGACAATAAGAAAAATTTTTTGGAAACTGTCAGCTTATCAATATTATTTGACAATGAAGTTTGGATAGAAGTTGATAACTCAAAAGAAATATTAATTAGTCAGGTTTTTAAAGAGGGCGAAAAGCTTAATCTTGAGGTATCAAAAAATGACGAAATATTTGTAACCTCGGGGAATATGGGTCTCATTTCAATAAAAGTGAACAACGGCCAAATAAAATTTCTTGGCTCTATAGGCGAGATAGGTAGAAAACAGATTTTTTAAGTTTTCAAATCAATTCTTTCATTATATTTAATATTACCTAATTTATAAATAATTATGAGTCAGTACTCTCAAAATAAAATAATCCGCAGGCGTACAAAGAAGATTAAGGTTGGAAGTGTAGAAGTTGGTGGTGATGCAAAAATTTCTGTGCAATCAATGACAAATACGCTCACCTCAGATGTTAATGCAACATTACAACAAATCAATGATTTAGTATCTGAAGGTGCAGATATTGTTAGGGTATCTTGTCCTGATCAAGAATCTACAGAATCTTTAAAAGAGATCGTTAATTATGTGGATGTACCAATCGTTGCAGATATTCACTTTCACTACAAGCGTGCGATCGAAGCTGCTGACGCGGGCGCTGCTTGCTTAAGAATAAATCCTGGCAATATTGGAGTAGATAAAATTATTGAGGTTATTGATGCGGCTAAACAAAATAACATTTGTATGCGAATAGGAGTAAATGCAGGTTCCATTGATGAAAAAATTCTAAAAAAATACAGTAAACCTTGTGCAGATGCATTAGTCGAGAGCGCAATAGAAAATTTACGCCTGCTTGAAGACAATAATTTTGATAATTTCAAAATAAGTGTAAAAGCATCAGATGTATTTACTACAATTGAAGCCTATGAAAAATTAGCAAAACTTTGTGATTATCCATTTCATGTTGGATTAACAGAAGCAGGAACTTATTTATCAGGCTCAATTAAGTCATCCATAAGTATTGGCAATCTTCTCTCACAAGGGATCGGAGATACAATTAGAGTCTCATTAACGGCAGATCCAGTAGAGGAAATTAAAGTAGGTCACGAGATATTAAAGAGTTTAAATTTAGCTTCTAGGGGTATTAAAATTATTTCCTGCCCTTCTTGTGCTAGACAAGCTTTTCCAGTAATTGATACAGTTCGTGAGCTTGAAAGAAGATTGTCACATATTAAAGATCCTATAACTCTCTCAATTATTGGCTGTGTTGTAAACGGTCCAGGAGAAGCATTAAATAGCGATATTGGGGTAACTGGCGGTGGAAAGGGGAATAATATGATTTATTTATCAGGTGTTGCTGACCATAAAATAAAAAATCCCGAAATAGTTGATCACGTTGTTAATCTTGTAGAGAAAAAGATTCAATCACTTCATGATTAAACAAGAAGAATTAGAAAAAATTCAAGATAAATACAAAAATCTTGAAAACGAATTAAACCAAACGGTAAATGATAAAGATAAATATGTATCCCTTTCAAAAGAGTACGCTGATTTAAAACCTTTATATGATCAAGTTAATTTATATTTAGCTAATAAGTCAGAATTAGAGGAATTGAACAGTGTTATCAACGGTAACGATGCTGATTTAATAGAAATAGCCAAATCTGAAATCAATAATGTCAAAGAAAAATTATTAGCGGCTGAAAATGTCTTGAAAGAATTAATGATCCCAAAAGATCCATTAGATAAAAAAAATGTAATTCTTGAAGTCAGAGCTGGTACAGGTGGCGATGAAGCAGCTTTATTTGCTAATGATCTTTTGCGCATGTATCAGCGCTATGCTGAAAATCAGGGATGGAAAATTGAATATATTTCCATTTCAGATTCTGAAAAAAGGAGGCATTAAAGAAGCAGTTGCGAAAATCTCAGGTAGCAGCGTTTATTCAAAACTTAAGTTCGAGTCCGGTGTCCATCGAGTTCAAAGAGTTCCAGAAACTGAGTCTCAGGGAAGAGTTCATACGTCTGCAGCGAGTGTAGTTGTATTACCTGAAGCTGAGGATCTAGATATTCAAGTCGACGAAAAAGATATTAGAGTTGATGTATTTAGATCTAGTGGTGCAGGTGGACAACATGTTAATACAACTGATAGTGCAGTTAGAATAACTCATCTTCCATCTGGTATCGTTGTACAACAGCAGGATGAAAAATCTCAACATAAGAATAAAGCGAAAGCTATGCTGGTTTTAAAAACAAGATTATATGATTTCGAGCGTAAAAAACAGGACGATGATATAGCGGATAAAAGAAAATCGCAGATAGGTTCAGGTGATAGATCAGAAAGAATCAGGACCTATAATTTTCCTCAGGGAAGAGTGACTGATCATCGCATAAATTTAACACTCTACAAACTAGAGCAAATATTAAATTCTAC
>CACKBQ010000017.1 GCA_902598405.1 uncultured Pelagibacteraceae bacterium
TTAATTCAAAATATAGGTAATTTAGTCAGTTTGCCTCCAGTAATTGGATTTTTAACGCCCGTGGTTCCTGGAAATGATATAGGCAGATTCTTTACTCTTCTTATACCCAAATAAGCAAAAGCCTGAGATTCTATAAATTTTGCATCACCATAAATTTCATCAATTGAGATAACTCTATTCCCTAAATTTTCTTTTATTAATTTTAAAATAAATTTATTTTTCACTCCTCCACCAGAAAGAATGATTTTTTGATAATCTATTTTTTTTAAATTATTAATTATCACGTAAGCAGTAAATGCAGATAAAGTAGCACATGCATCGTAAAAGTTTATTTTTAATACTGAGTTAAATGAGAAATAATTTCGGTCTAAAGATTTAGGAGGGCTTTTTTTAAAAAAATTGTCTTTAAGAAGTTGTCTTAAAATACTTTTATTGATTTCGCCTCGAGAGGAATATATTCCATAATTATCATAAGGTTGATTTTTTTTGAAAAATACGAATTGGTCTAAAAGGCACATTCCTGGACCTATATCATATGCTGTCAACTTATCTCTATTGTCCAATATGGAAATATTAGATATGCCTCCAATATTAACAAAAGAACAAGGCTTTTTAAGTTTTAGTTTATTAATTAAAAGCTTGTGAAATATTGGTACTAATGGCGCTCCCTCTCCACCATTTAAGAGATCCTTTTGCCTAAAATCACTTACAATAAGACTTTTAGTTTTCTCTGCAATATAAGAACTATTGCACAATTGAATCGATGATTTATTTTTAGATGAGTGAAAAATAGTTTGACCATGTAACGCGATAAGATCAACTTTTTTTATATTTTTAGATTTTATAAATTTTCTTATGGCATTTACATAATCTTCACTAACTAAATTTTCGCAATTGATTATATTTGATATGCTATTTTTATTTTTTGTAAAGTTGTTCACGAGAGTATGAAGAGACTTTCTTGTTGATTCCCTAAACTTAAATAAAGATGAGCAATTATGAGTAAATCTACTTTTTCCATCAGAACTAACGTATGAAACATCAATTCCATCTAGAGAAGTGCCGCTCATAATGCCAATTGCATGAAGTTTATTGTTGCTCATATATTTTGTATAATTAGTCTAAATAATTTATACATTACTGAATATAGAAAATGACACTTATTGAAGAACTAAAATACCGCGGTTTCTTAAATCAATGCACTGATGAGGAGTCTCTTAATAAAAAATTAAAATCTGAAAATATTACATTTTATATAGGCTTCGATTGTACGGCTAAATCATTACATATAGGTAGCTTGATACAGATAATGGTAATGCGCCTATTTCAAAAACACGGCCATACTCCAATAATATTAATTGGCACAGGAACTACCCGAATTGGTGATCCTTCAGGAAAAGACGAAACTAGAAAAATGCTTACTGAAGATGAAATAAAAAATAATGCTAATAATCTTAAAACTGTATTTGACAAATATTTGTCGTTTAAAAATGAAAAGAATAAGGCATTGATAGTGGATAATGCAGATTGGTTAGATAAACTTGGTTATGTAGATTTTTTAAGAAATTTTGGAAAACATTTTACGATAAATAAAATGCTGACATTTGATAGTGTAAAAATACGTCTTGAAAGAGAGCAGTCTCTCAGTTTTGTAGAGTTTAATTATATGATATTTCAAGCTTATGACTTCTATGAGCTTAATAATCGAAATTCGTGTACCTTACAGATTGGAGGCTCTGATCAATGGGGAAATATTGTAAATGGGGTGGAGCTTATACGAAGAGTAAATGGTAATGAGGTTTACGGACTCACAACTCCTCTTCTCACTAATTCTAACGGTGATAAAATGGGTAAGACAGCTGATGGAGCAATATGGCTTAATGATGACCTTTTATCAGCCTACGATTATTGGCAGTTTTGGAGAAATATAGATGACAGAGATGTAATTCGTTTCATGAAACTTTTTACAGATTTAAGCAAAGAACAAATTGATGACTATGAACAAAACTCATCGAAAAATATAAATGATTTAAAAATAATACTTGCAAATGAGGTAACTGCTATGCTTCATGGGACTGAAAGTTCAAGAAAAGCTGAGCAAGCAGCAAAACAAATATTTGAAAACAGAAGCTTGTCTGAAGATATGCCTACACTTAGTTTAAGCAGTAAAGATATTCAAAACGGTGTACTACTATCAGATCTCATTGTCCAAATGAAATACGCTAGCTCAAAATCTGAAAGTAGGAAATTGATACGTGGGAAAGGTGTAAAATTAAACGGAAAAATAGTAGAAAACGAGCTTAAGTTATTAGACTATAATCAAATTACACAGTTTGAAAATGTAATAAGTGTTGGCAAGAAAAAACATTTTAAAGTGATTATTGGATAGTTGAACCACTTTCAATAGCTTCTATTGCTCTTTCTATTATTCTAGGCTTAATTATAGTTAATGGATTAGACTCTACTTCGGGATCATCAGAAGATCCTGTCATTAAAAAATCTATCGAAAACATTCCTTCCCCCTCACCTCCTACAATTATTGGTCCTAAAATAGGTAATTTTTGAATAATTGCGTTCACAAGGTGCATTGGACTTATTTCTCCCTTCATATCAATAATCTTTTCTTTTCTATCAATATTTCCATCCATAATAAGACCCAAGCTATCGCTAACAGCAAAAGCTTCAATTTCATTAAATTTATTTTCTGTTTCAACATAATTAATTTCTCCATATCCAAAGCGAATTCCCTCTTCGCCTTCAGCAATGCTAACTAGACCTGAGATTGAAGGTAGGGACAACAATTTGAGGGAAGCCGGTGTATTAATCAACACAAAGTCGTTTAAATTAATTTTTACGTCAGCTGCTTGTGTGTTTAAATCTCTTATTGAGGTCATTTTGAATTCTCCATCACTTAACAGTTTTTTCGCTGGGTGGTTATTGTTAACAAAATATGTTATATCGCTTGAATCAATAATATTTATATCAATGTTATCGTTTTTTTCCCTTGAATAATTTAGATCGTGCCCCCTAAAAGAAGCACGACTATTTACAGATAAAGTAGAGCCTTGTTTCTCAATTCCTGCCTTAAAATCATTTACTCTTACTGCTCCAGCAAAAATTACTTCATCAGTATTTATCGAATAATTTTCCCTCTTTAAATAGTAAACTCTTTCTTTTTTCTTTATTTCAACTTTGTTAGCAGACAGATCAATGATATCACCGCTAATATTTAAATTTAAAATACGCTCTGATAAATCTCCTGAAAGATTTAACTTAACATTTGAATTATTATTAATTGAAAAATCTTCTAAAAAAATATGATTAGTTTTAGTTATTTTTACTTTACCATTAAAGTCAATTTCACTATCGAGTGAATCAAATGTTATTAAACTATCATTGAGTGTATTTGTATCGCCTTCAAATTGAATTTTCAAACTTGTCTCATTATTTTTGTTTAAATTAATTTGTCTTATAAAAGCTGTTGTATCTGATAAATTTATTAGTCCCTTAAATAAGGGGTTTGGAGTTTCTAAATTTTTAATTTCAATATAGTAATTTACAGGACCTGAAATAAAATTAGGATTCTCATTATCGTCAAAAATAAAATTTGTTTTTAATTCTCCAGAAGATGCCACATATAAACTTTTTAAAGTTTTAATTATGCTGTCTGACGTTGGATCGATGTTGAAATTAAGCGTTATATCATTGTTCTCATTTAAATTTTGTTGAAGAAAACTGCTTACACGATCAGTTCTAGTCTCTCGTGATAGAATAGTATTTTGTAAATAGTTTATGGCAGCATTTTTATGAATTCTCGTTACCAAATTGACATTTGCATCGTCTAAGTCGTAAGTTAATTTAAAAAAACTTCCTTTTTTTAGGACTAATTGGTCATTTTTAAAATGATTTATATCGATTACATATTTTTCTTTATCATTATAAAACTCTAAATCATATTTTGTCACATCACCGAAGTTTTGATAAAATTTATCATTGGGCAATAATTTATTTAACTCATAAATTCCAGATATATTAAGATATAAATTTCTGATCGCAGAATTTATTATATTTTTATCCTCATAATTAAAATTTGTCTCCAGTAGTATTGACTGCCAGCCCTTAAAACTATTTATAAGTGGATATAATTGACTTTCATTATTTATGTTTAGAATATTTATTAATGAATCTTTTTTTGAATTAATATCAAGTTTAGTTTTTATATTTTTATACTTAGTGTTGTATTCTATAACACTAGTATCATTCATGTAAAAATGGTCTCCACTAAACTTTAATATTTTTATTTGCTGATTAGCTGGAATAAACTCAAAATTTGTTTGATAATTTTCTTTATTTATTAAAAGATTTGCTGACATTAAACTCTTAGACTCAAAAAGTTCAAAAATAGAATTTGTATTAATTAATATGTTATTATCCAATGACTCAAAATTAAGAGCATAATGCTTTGACGTTAGGTCTATTTTTGTGCAAGAAACAATTACTCTATCAAGGTCATCAAATTCCACATTAAAGTTATCAATGAATATTTGAAAATTATCATTAGATATCTTTATTTTTTCAGATGAAATTTTATTTTTTTCATCTATCGAAAAAGTAAGTAGATTAAATAAATTAAAATCCCAACTAATTAAACTTGTCTCTAATCCTAAACTATTTATGCCAACAACTTGCAATTTTTCTATTTCTAAATAAAACCCTTTTTCATTTGATCTTTTGAGAACAATATTCTCCAGATCTGCATCAAAAGAATAATTTAGCTTTAGTTTATCTGATATTTTTTTTTCATAGAAATTAAGGTTTATTCCTCCAAATGACGCTTTGATTGTGACAAACGAAACAAACAGTAAAATCAATACTGATATAGATATAGTTATATAAATTGATATTTTTTTATTCATACTCATACTTTATTTGATATTCGAGAAGATCAATTTATCAATATCGCCGTCTAAGACTGCATCTGGATCACTATCTTCATAATCACTTCTTAGGTCCTTCACCATCCTATACGGATGCAGAACATAAGACCTTATCTGATTACCCCAGCCAATCTCAGATTTTTTATCCTCAGACGCTTTTTTTTCAGATTCAATTTTTTGCATTTCCATTTCATATAATTTTGATTTGAGGAGATTGATAGCTGTAGCCTTATTTTTATGTTGAGATCGTTCATTTTGACATTGAACAACTATGCCTGTTGGAATATGTGTTATTCTTATTGCGCTATCGGTCGTATTTACGTGTTGACCTCCCGCTCCAGAAGCTCTGAAAGTATCTATTCTCATGTCTTTTTCCTGAAGATTGATTTCTATTGTTTCGTCGACATATGGTGATATCCAAACTGATGAAAAACTTGTGTGCCTTCTTGAATTTGAGTCAAATGGAGAAATTCTTACCAACCGATGGATACCAGACTCTCTTTTCAAATAACCAAATGCATATTTGCCCTCTACTAACGCTGTACATGATTTAATACCTGCCTCTTCACCAAATGACTCATAAACTATTTTGAATTGAAATTTTTTTCGTTCTGACCAGCGCATGTACATTCTTTGCAACATTTGTGCCCAATCTTGACTTTCAGTACCTCCAGCTCCAGCATGTATTTCCAGATAACAACTATTCGAATCAGCTTCGCCATTAAATTGCATTTGAAACTCAGACTTTTCTAATTCACTTAAAATCTTTTTATAGTGTCGATACATTCACTGATCATCAATTGATCATTTTCTTCATTTGCAAGATTAAAATAATCCTTAACATCAGTAATTTTCTTTTCAAAATCAGAAATTAGTTTGATGCTTTGATCCAGTTCGCTTATTTCAACCATTACCTTTCTGGCCTTTTCATTGTCTGACCAAAAATTTTCTTCTTCACTTAGAGCTTTCAATTTAAATAATTGCTTTTGTATGTTTTCTAAGTCAAAGATGACTCCGAACAAAATCAAGTTTTTTATTTGCTGTTGCCAATAAATTTAAAAAATCATTTTCCATAACTAATAAATTACATACTCCTCCATAACTTCATCTACAACCTCAATTATTTGGAAACCCTCTGAACCAACAAGAATTTCACCAGTATTTACAAGATTATCACTTTTACTGAACGCTTCATAGACACTTTCACTGCTGTTGAAATTGCTTGCTATTTCGCCTGTATCATAATTGATCTTAATTAATTCAATTCCATTAGGAATGGTGAAAGGTAAAATTGGCTTTTCTTGGTAGTAATTTTTTACAAAATCACGAAAAATTGGTACAGCAACTGATGATCCCGTTTCTCTTTTTCCAAGTGATTTAGGTCTATCAAAGCCAGCATATACGCCGATAATTAAATCTGAAGTAAATCCAATAAACCAAGCATCTGTATTATTATTTGTTGTTCCAGTTTTACCAGCTATTTCTATTCCATCAATTTTTGTTTTTCTTCCAGTGCCCCTATCAACAGCTCCTTTTAAAATAGAAACCATTTGATAAGATTTAGCTTCATCAAATATGCTTTCAGATGAATTAGCAAGTTTTGGCATTGGATTTTCTTCAACGTACGGTTCATCACAATTAGTACATGTTGCAAAATTTTCTAAAAAAATATTCTTGCCTCTTCTGTCTTGAATTCTATCAATAAGACTTGGGACTATTTTCTTTCCTCCATTCACAAAAGAAGCATAAGCCGCGGTAAGATCAATAAGGGTAGTCTCTCCTGCCCCTAGAGCCATCGAAAGAACGTTTGGCATATCTTCCATTACTCCTGCCCTTTCTGCAATTTCCGCTACCTTTTCCATTCCTAAATATTGAGCTATTCTTATCGTAATTAAGTTCCGAGAATTTTCTATTCCTTTCCTTAGTGTGGACGGTCCATAAAACTCCTTGCCATAATTTTCAGGCTTCCACTTTCCTAAGTCTGACCCCTGATCAACAACAAAGGGAGCATCTAATACCAAACTATTAGGCTGCAAACCATTTTCTAAAGCAGACATGTAAACAAATGGTTTAAATGATGAACCAGGTTGGCGCTTGGCTTGCATAACTCTATTGAAATTAGATTTATTGAAATCAAATCCACCGGATAAAGCAAAAACTCTTCCTGTATAAGGGTCCATTACAATAATACCACCGTTAATTTTTGGAATTTGCTCTAAGCTGTAACTGCGTTGACTATCTTTTGAGATGTAAATTATGTCGTTTAATTGCAAAATATCGCTTACCTTATTAATTTTAGGCCCTAGATAACCGCCAGCAAGACTCTTTCTTGCCCATTTAAAGTTAACAAGTTCTGAATCGATTTTTTTATTTTTTAAAATAACTTCAATTTGAGCATTATTATTTTTTTCATTAAATTTAATGACTTTTCCAATTAAGAAATTATGAGGAGGATCGTTGTTTATATATTTTAAGTGCCAATTATTACTTGCATCATTAGCAATTGGTCCACGAAAGCCATGCCTCTTATCATATTGAAGCAGCCCTTTCTTCAAAGCATTATCAGCTGCAATTTGAATTTCAGTGTTCAGAGATGATCTAACTGACAATCCTCCGTTATATAAATAATCTTCACCAAAAATTAAAATTATTTTTTTTCTTATTTCCTCAAGATAATAGTCATTTGCAAAGATTCTGTTATTTTCTTTTAAATGGGTATTAATTGGGATTTTTTTAAACGAATTTAATTCATACTTATCAATGTACCCATTCACATACATTCTTTCAAGCACCCAGTTTCTTCTTTCAAATGCCATTTTATAATTTCTTTCAGGATTATATCTGCTCGGCGCCTTAGGAAGTGCTGCCAGAAAAGCCATTTCATGGATATCAAGTTCGCTCAGAGATTTTTTAAAATATCTATTTGATGCTGCAGCAATGCCGTAAGTTCCAGATCCAAGATAAATCTGATTTAAATAGAGTTCTAAAATTCGATCTTTTGGCAATGTTTGTTCAATTTTTAGAGCAAGAAGTCCCTCTTTAATTTTTCGATTTATACTCAATTCATCAGATAAAAGAAAATTTTTAGCAACCTGTTGAGTAATTGTTGATGCACCCTCAGGCCTTTTTTCATTAAAAAGATTTAAAATATTTTTGACAGAGGCACGCATAATTCCAGCTGGGTCAACTCCAAAATGTCTGTAAAAATTTTTATCTTCTGCAGAAATAAATGCGTATTTTAAATCATCAGGGATGTCTTTTATTGGTATAAAAATTCGATATTCTTTTGAAAATTCTTTTACAAGATCGCCATTTGAAGCATGAATTCTGCTCATGACGTTTGGCTTGTAATTTTGTAAACTTGAGTCATCTGGCAATTGAAATATAAAATATAAAATTATTCCAAATATTAGGAAAAATAAAAAGACTCCTATGTAGGCAAATAATTTAATTGTTTGAATCATGTTCATTTCTAATAGTTAAATAAAAATATGGCGTTGATTTGACTTAAAATACTCATTTTTTGCTAAAAAAAACAAAATAATAAATCATTGATTTTTGTAAATTCTAAATATAACAATACAATCATATAGTTAGATAATTATTATGATTAAAACAAACATATTCACATACAAATATTCTACGCCACTTAATATGGTTATTACTTTGAAAGGTTTTCTTAAATGTCACAAAAAATACTCATCGATGGTTCGAATGAGACTCAAACTCAATTTGCATTATTATCTGATAATGAATTGGAAGATTTTGAATTTGAATCTATCTCTAAAAAGAATTTAAAGGGAAACATTTATTTAGGTAAAGTATCAAGAATCGAGGCTTCTTTACAGGCAGCTTTCGTAGATATTGGGTCCGAAAAAAACGGCTTCTTAGCATTTGGCGAAATACATCCAAATTACTTTCAAATTCCCGTAGCAGATAGAGAAGCTCTTATTCAAGCAGAAGCTGAAATTGAAGAAAATCACAATTCAGAAGACAACGATTACAATAGGGAAATTCATAATGACTCTGACTCTAATGAGAGTCGAGTTACTGAAATAAACAATAAGGATGATTCAGATTTAAGCGGAAATGAAGAAAGCAAAGATAGTGAAATAGAAAAAAAAGCTTTTAAAAGAAAAAATACCTCTAGTTTAAGAAGAAGGCTCTATCGCTCGTATAAAATTCAAGAAGTAATAAAAACAGGCCAACTTATCTTGGTGCAGGTTGTTAAAGAAGAAAGAGGCAATAAAGGAGCTGCTTTAACTTCGTATATTTCATTAGCAGGAAAATATTCAGTTTTAATGCCTAACTCTACAAAAACTAAAGGAGTTTCAAGAAAAATTTCTATATCTGATGAAAGAAAAAAATTAAAACAAATAATTGAAGAGCTAAAAGTACCAGCTGAAATGGGTTTGATTATTAGAACCGCTGGATTAAATCGTACAAAAAATGAAATCAAGAAAGATTATTCAACCCTTAATAAATTATGGGCACAAATAGTAAATGAGACAAAAAAAGCAATAGCCCCTGCATTGATACACGAAGAAGGAAATTTACTTAGAAGAATAGTAAGAGATATCTATTCGAAAGAAATGAAAGAAATTTTAGTGCAGGGCAATGATGCTTACAAGGAAACAAAAAAATACATGTCTCAAGTTTTACCTGGTAACTCAAAATTTGTAAAATTGTATAAAAATAAAGAACCTTTATTTACAAAACACAAAATCGAAAAAGAAATAATTAAGATGTTCGATGCAGAAGTAAAGCTTAAATCTGGAGGTTACTTAGTTATTAATCCAACTGAAGCATTAGTTGCCATCGACGTAAACTCGGGAGGTGCAACAAAAGAGAGAAACATTGAAAAAACTGCGCTTAAAACAAATTTGGAAGCAGCAATAGAAATAGCAAAGCAAGTTAAAATACGCGATCTTTCCGGATTAATTGTGATCGATTTCATTGATATGTATGAAATGAGAAATAATCGTCAAGTTGAACGTAAGATTAAGGAGCTTGTTAAAAAAGATCGGGCAAGAACGCAAGTCTCAAGAATAAGTCAATTTGGACTGTTAGAAATGTCTCGGCAACGTCTAAGACAAAGCTTCATTGAATGGAAAACTGAACTTAGCAATAATTCAATAGTTCAAAAATTTTTATACCAAATCAATGAAGAATTAAATAAAAAGAAAACAAAAAAATTGAGTTTAAAAATAAGTCCTTATATTAAAAATCTTATATTAACAAATTTCCAGAAAGAAATAGAAAATATTGAATTATCTAGAAAAGTTACAATTGATTTGTCAGTCGATGACTCACTCAAAAATTCAGAAATCACTTTTGAAATTGATGAGTCTAATAAAAAAACTAGAGCAAATGGCGTAAAAAGTAAGACCAAGAAGAGCAGTGAAAGATCGATTAAAAAAAAGGGAATAAAAGAAAAGGTTAAGAACAAAAAAATAGAAAAAAATCAATTCACAAACTCCTCTAAAATAAAAAATAAAAACCCAAAAGCCGCTCTCAAAGAGATTAAGAACAAAAAAACTGGCTGGTGGCAAAAGTAATGAAATGTCGCAAATTTTTTATTAAATTTTTTTTTATAATTTATTTTCTTTTTTCTCAATCAAATGCTTTTGAAATTATTAGAGACACTGAATTAGAACAATTCACTGATGATATTATCTCTATATTATTGAAATCAAGCAATCTTGAATCAGAAGACTTAACAATTTATTTTGTAAAAAGTGATCAAGTAAATGCATTTGTAACTGGAGGTCAAAATATTTTCATTAATACTGAGCTTATTTTGACAGCAAATGACTATAGGGAGTACGCCGCTGTGCTTGCACACGAACTAGCTCATATATCAGGAGGACATATTTTTAATACATCAATTGAAATGTCTAACCTTTCAAATAGAGCATTGCCAATATATTTACTTGGTATAATTGGAATGATTACCGGCGCAACTGATGCTGGGATAGCTGGAGTTATGGTTGGGCAAGCAAGTGTAACTGACAATTTTTCTTATTATTCTAGAACTCAGGAGGCTTCTGCAGATCAAGCTGCAGTAAAAATCTTGTGTGATAATGGAATAAACGGGAAATATTTAATAGAATTTTTAAAAAAAATTGAGGACGAAAATGAGTCTTATGTTTTAGATGAAGAAAATTATAGATCTACTCACCCGCTTGTTCAAAATAGAATTGGATGGATCAATTCGTCGTTAGAAAATTATAATGATTGCAATTACGATATGGATAAAATATATCAAAAAAAATTTGAGCTATTAAAAGCTAAACTACATGGTTTTACTCACCCACACTATGAAACAGAAGCTATCTATAACTCAACGAAAGATGTAGACTTGTACGCTACTGCAGTATCAAACTATTTTCAAGGTAACCATGCAAAATCAATCGAGAATATGAAGCGGCTTATTAATAAGGATCCATCTAATCCATTTTATAATGAACTACTGGGCGAGATATACTTTGCAAATAATGATAATAAAAGTGCAACATTCTATCATGCAGCAGCAATTGATAATATTGATAAAGTAAATGACTTATATTATATGATGATGGGCAATTACTTGCTTACTTTTGAGGAAACAAGTAAATCAACAGAAGCAATTTTAAATTTAAAAAAATCATTACTTATAAACTCAGAAAATGCCTATGCGTGGTATTTATTGTCAAGGGCATACGCACAAACTGGATCAATTACACTGGCTAACTATGCTACTGCTGAACGCTATTTTCTAATTGGTGAACGTGAATTATCTTATGAATTTGCAGTTAAAGCATTAAAACATATTGAGGAAAATTCTCCAGAATGGTATCGATCTAATGATTTAATTGAAATTTTACAGAAAGAAGTTTCAAAAAGATGATGATTAGAAGTATAATATCAAAATGAGCAAAAAATTTATACAATTTGTAGATGGACCTAATTTAAATATGCTTGGTGAAAGAGAGCCAGAAATTTACGGATCTATGACTTTGGATGAAGTTCATAAGACTGTAAAAGAATACATTATTCAAAACTACAAAGAAATTGATGTAAATTTTTTTCAGTCTAATTCTGAAGGTGATATTGTAGACTGTATACAAAAATCAAAAGATACTGCATCTGGCCTAATAATCAATGGTGGCGGCTTTTCACATACCTCAGTAGCAATATTAGATGCACTTCTATCAATAGAAATCCCAAAAATTGAAATTCATTTATCCAATTTATTTAGGAGAGAAGATTTTAGACACCACTCATATATAAGTAAAGGAGTGCACGGAGTTATTTGCGGATTCGGACCAAATAGCTATGTGCTCGCAGTTGAAGGAATGGTTAAATTAATATAAAAGGATAACCTTATGAGTGATAAGTCTAAAAAAAATATCGACCCTAAACCTATAAAAGATTTAGCAAAAATTCTTGAAGAATTAAATTTAACTGAAGTTTCATATTCAGATGGGGATTTTTCAGTGACAGTAGCGAAAGGCGCTCGCTTACAGCCTGTTGATAAAGATACTTCAAACCAAAATAATTCAGAAATACAAGTTAGTAAAGATGATTATAAAAACGATCCAAGAGTAATCAAATCTCCAATGGTTGGAACCGTTTACCTTCAACCAGAGCCAGGTGCTAATAAATTTGTGAATATTGGTGATTCTGTTAAATCAGGTCAAACAATTCTTATTGTTGAAGCAATGAAAACAATGAATCCTATTGAATCTTCACTACAAGGAAAAGTAATCAAAATTTTAGTTGAAAATGAGCAAGCTGTAGAATTTGGTCAACCATTAATGCTCATAGGGTAATGTTTGACAAAGTTCTTATTGCTAACCGAGGCGAAATTGCAGTTAGAATAAATCGAGCCTGCCAAGAGCTTGGAATTTCAACTGTAGCTGTTCACAGTGAAGCGGACACTGAGTCAATGCATGTCAGAATTGCCGATGAGAGTGTTTGCATTGGGCCTAATCCAGTTAATAAAAGCTATTTAAATGCTCATGCCATAATTTCAGCATGTGAAATTACTGGCGCTCAAGCAGTTCATCCAGGTTATGGCTTTCTCTCTGAAAATGCCTCATTTGCTAAGATGCTTGAGGATCATAAATTAACTTTTATTGGGCCAAAGTATTCTCATATCGAAATGATGGGCGATAAAATTGAGGCTAAAAAAATAATGAAAAAATTCGGCGTGCCAACTGTTCCAGGTTCTGAAGGTGAAGTCAAAAGTGAGTCTGATGCGCTAACAGCTAGTGATGAAATAGGATATCCTGTTTTACTTAAGGCCAGTGCAGGAGGTGGCGGTAGAGGGATGAAAATTGTAAATTCTAAAAAAGAATTAAAGGACGCATTGCCAATAATTAAACAGGAGGCGCTTTCTTTTTTTGGAAATGACTCAATATACATTGAAAAATTTATTGACTCACCTCGACATATTGAAGTTCAAGTAATCTGCGACACTCATGGAAATTTTCTTCATTTGCATGAAAGAGACTGCTCTGTACAAAGACGTAATCAGAAAGTTGTCGAAGAAGCCCTTGCGCCCAATGTAGATGAGAAAAAAAAACAGAAACTATTTAAGACTTGCGTTGATGCAATGGAAAAGATGGGTTATTTGGGATTGGGTACTCTCGAATTTTTATTCGATGGTAAGGAATTTTATTTCATGGAAATGAATACAAGGCTTCAGGTGGAACACCCAATTACAGAAATGTTAACTAGAGTGGATCTCGTTAGAGAACAAATATGTGTTGCTCACGGAGATAAAATTTTTACAAATCAAGAAAATATTAAACCTCTCGGACATTCAATTGAATGTAGAATAAATGCAGAAAGCTCAAAAGATTTCAAACCATCTGCTGGCAAAATAGAAATGTATCATCCTCCCGCAGGTAACGGAATTAGACTAGATACCTTTATTTATTCAGGATATAAAGTTCCGCACTATTATGATAATTTATTGGCGAAGTTAATTTCTACTGGTAGAACACGAAATCATGCTATCAAGCGCGCATTGAGGTCACTTAATGAAATTGTAATTGACGGAATTGATACTAACATTGAGCTTCATAAAAAAATACTGTCTTCTTCGGAGTTTAAGAATGGAGGGGTGGCTATAAATTGGTTAGAAAACAATATTGAGAAGCTATAGTTTATAGCAGTCATCTACCCAAAGATCATATATTGGGTGTTCCATTGATGAGATTGATGGCAGAGATTTTATCATCCACCCATTAAATATTTTTTTCATCGTTTTCTCGTTATAAATATTCAAATATACCGCTGTTTCTGCTTTTTCTAATGGCTTACTATTATAGCAATCGATCACATAAATTTTTAGTTCTTCATAAAGATAATTTTCTTTCAATTTAATATCTATAGTTTTAACTTCTGCTGTAATTTTGTTTAATAAACTGACGGTAGCGAACGCCTCTTCAAAATTTTTATTTTTACTCTGAATAAAATCTTTATCGTTTAAATCATTTTCAATATTTTGATCTAAAACTTCATCTTCATAGGTGGGTTCAAGTTCATTTAAATTTATCAATGGTAGATCTTCAATGTTTTGAGCAAAGAGATTAGAAAGCAATAACAAACTCAAAAATAATATATCAAATATTATTTTAATCTTTTGGACTCCATTTTTTATAATCATCATTTTTAGCAACTGACTTTATTTCATTTTTACTATTTTCTGGGTCATAGGCAGCGTCAGTACCTGTTAAATTTGGTACATGGTCTATCTGCCAATCATGTTTTTCAGATTCTAATGGTTTTGATAATGAAGTGTATCTAAGCCAGTTGTTCCATTCCGGGTTAACAAGAGTTGACTCAATTATGCTGCTGTAAATAACCCACCTCTTAGTATCTTTTTTATTTTTATAATATTTATTACCCTGATCATCGGTTCCGACCAAAACTCCATTAAAATATGACCAAATTCTAGTGCCTATGGTCTTTCCGTTCCACCAAGTAAATATCTCTCTGAACATGATTATTTATGAATTATTAAATTTAAAATTAACAGTTTTTTCAACAATTAGTGAATTATCTTGAATAGATAAAACACTGAAAATATTGACTTTTTTTAATTTTGATAACATTTTCTATACCTTATATAGTGGTTTTCAATTTTTTTTACACAATATGTTGACTTCATTTTTCAAATAATAAATTATCAATAATCTAGAAAGTTACTCATTTAGCATTCTGGCACAATTTACGGTCGAGACCATTAAATTATTGATATTGGTTTTTTTATAAGCTCGTCTGTTGCAATGACTATATTTTAGAAGGGAAAATAATGAAAATAAATAGAGAATTTACAATTGCTAATCAATCGCCGTACGAAAGTATAAAATTTAAAAAGGTTTCAAGTGAAATAGTCAATCCTGATGGATCTCTTGTATTTAAATTAGAAAATTTTGAGGTACCAGAACAATGGAGTCAAGTTGCTAGTGATATTCTCTCTCAGAAATATTTTAGAAAAGCTGGTGTTCCGTCAAAACTAAAACGAACAGATGAAAAAAATATTCCATCATGGCTTGCCCCAAGAATTGCTGATGATAGTGACGGAGAAGTAAGTTATTCGTCCGAGACAAGCTCGCAGCAAGTTTTTGATAGACTTGCAGGAGCGTGGACATATTGGGGATGGAAAGGTGGTTATTTTTCATCTGAAGATGATGCCAAAGCTTTTTTTGACGAAGTTCGTTATATGCTCGCTAATCAAATGGTTGCACCAAACAGTCCTCAATGGTTTAACACGGGATTAAACTGGGCCTATGGAATTGATGGTCCTTCTCAAGGTCATTTTTATGTGGACCATGAAACTGGAAAGCTAACTAGATCTTCAAGTTCTTACGAGAGACCTCAACCACACGCATGCTTCATTCAGAGTATAGATGATGATTTAGTAAACGATGGTGGTATTATGGATTTATGGGTCCGTGAAGCGAGACTCTTTAAGTATGGATCAGGAACTGGAACAAACTTCTCAAATCTAAGAGGCTCTTCAGAAGGTTTGTCTGGTGGAGGAAAATCATCTGGACTGATGAGTTTTCTTAAAATTGGTGATAGAGCTGCGGGGGCAATTAAATCAGGTGGCACAACTAGAAGAGCTGCAAAGATGGTTGTAGTAGATATAGATCATCCTGATATTGAAGAATTTATTAAATGGAAAGTTACAGAAGAACAAAAAGTTGCATCCATTGTTACTGGATCAAAAATATGTTCAAAACATCTTAAAAGTATTATGAATGCCTGCCACAACTGCGAAGCTGATGGTGAAAGTTGCTTTGAACCAGCAAAAAACCCGGCTTTAAAAAGAGAAATTATTGCTGCAAGAAAAAATGAAGTTCCTGAAAATTATATTCAAAGGATTATACATTTTGCAAAGCAAGGATATAAATCCATAGAATTTGAGACTTATAATACAGATTGGGACTCAGAGGCTTATGTGACGGTTTCTGGTCAGAATTCAAATAATTCAGTTCGAGTTACTGACGATTTTTTAAATGCTGTAATTGAAGACAAAGATTGGAACTTGATTAATAGAATTGACAATTCAGTGAGTAAAACAGTAAAGGCAAAAGACCTTTGGGATCAAGTTGGATATTCTGCTTGGGCCTGTGCTGATCCTGGGATTCAGTTCCATACGACAATTAATGATTGGCACACATGCCCAGAAAGTGGGGAAATTAGAGCTTCAAACCCTTGCTCGGAGTATATGTTCTTAGACAATACAGCCTGCAACTTAGCATCTTTAAATCTAATGACATTTATGGATGAGAACAAATGTTTAAACACTGACTTGTTCAAGCATGCTGTAAGAATATGGACATTAATATTGGAAATTTCAGTCATGATGGCTCAATTTCCGTCAAAAGAAATAGCGAAACTCTCCTATGAATACAGGACACTTGGTCTTGGATATGCGAATTTAGGAGGCTACCTAATGTCTAAAGGTGTAGCCTACGATAGTGAAGAAGGAAGGGCAAATTGTGCAGCCATAACAGCTTTAATGACTGGCATATCCTATGCAACTTCAGCTGAAGTTGCATCCGAACAAGGACCCTTCCCCGGATATCAACAAAACTCTAAAAATATGCTACGTGTTATGAGAAATCATAGAAGAGCCGCATATGGTAAGACTGATGAGTATGAAGGTTTACATATTAATCCTGTGCCATTTGTAGTTGAAGATTTAAGAGATACAAACTTAGGAATGGAAGCACAAAGTGCATGGGATCAAGCTTATGAGAATGGTCAAAAGTTTGGTTTTAGAAATGCACAGACAACAGTAATTGCACCAACTGGAACCATTGGTCTTGTAATGGACTGTGATACAACAGGCATCGAACCTGATTTTGCAATGGTCAAATTCAAGAAACTTGCTGGAGGTGGTTACTTCAAGATTATAAATAGAACGGTTCCAGAAGCATTAAGGCAACTTCAATACACAGAGGATGAAATTGAAGAAACAATTAATTATGCCGTTGGTCACGGTACACTTAACAATGCGCCCGCTATAAATCACGAGACTCTAAAAGAAAAAGGCTTTGAGGAGGAACAAATCGAACTTCTTGAGCAAAATTTAAAGAATGTTTTTGATATTCGATTTTCTTTCAATTCATATACTCTCGGAATGGAATTCTGTAAAGAGAAGCTGAATTTTTCAGAAGAACAGCTTACTGACATGAATTTTAATATGCTAGCTGCTTTAGGTTTTACAAATGATGAAATCGATGAAGCAAATACTTTTTGCTGCGGCACCATGACCTTAGAGGGCTCACCGCATATCAAAAATGATCATTTAGCTGTATTCGATTGTGCGAATCCGTGCGGTAGGATCGGCAAAAGATATTTATCTGTAGAAAGTCATATACGCATGATGGCAGCAGCTCAGCCTTTTATATCAGGAGCCATATCAAAAACGATCAACATGCCTGCAGAATCTGACGTGGAAGATTGTAATGAAGCTTATTTACTGTCATGGAAACTCGGCACAAAAGCAAACGCTCTCTATCGTGATGGGTCAAAATTAAGTCAACCACTTGCATCAAAACTTGTTGATGAGGATGTTGAAGAAGAAATAGAACAACCGGATAACCAAATTGATAGAACAATTGCTGTTGCTAAAGAGGCTATGAATTCTGTTGTATACGGTTCAAGAAATAAAGTTCCTGATAGAAGAAAAGGATACATTCAAAAGGCTATTGTAGGAGGTCATAAAGTTTATCTCCATACCGGAGAATATGAAGATGGTAGCTTGGGTGAAATCTTTATTGATATGCATAAAGAAGGAGCTTTCCTGAGGAGTCTGATGAATAATTTTGCAATCGCGATATCAATTGGTCTTCAATATGGAGTTCCACTAGAAGAGTACGTGGAAGCTTATACTTTCACTAGATTTGACCCTGCTGGAGTAGTGCAAGGTAATAATAGAATTAAAAATGCAACATCTATTTTAGATTACGTGTTCAGAGAACTTGCTGTTTCTTACTTAGGCAGAAATGATTTGGCGCATGCTGATAATACAGATGTTGACTTCTCACTTGGAACTGGAGCTGATGAGGGAACATTAAAAAACAATGAAATCCCTTGGAAGCTTGTTAAAAAAGTTTCAAGCCAAGGTTACTTACGAGGCCAGGATGGACTTTCGGTAGTTAGTTCAAACGGAAGCATGGAGACTGTGTCAGCTGAACAAGCGCCGATTAGTGCTGCAGTAAGCACAGGTTCTACATCTGATCAATCAATGAGTAGAGTTCAAGCTGCAAGAATGATGGGCTATGAAGGTGATGCTTGTCCTGAGTGTGGTTCTTTTACTCTTGTTAGAAATGGTACTTGCTTAAAATGCGATACATGTGGTGCCACAACTGGCTGCTCATAGTTTATTCTTCAGTTGGTTTAACTTCTAAATTCAACTCATTAAGTGTAGTCTCATCGACTTCAGCGGGGGCCAGCATCATCAGATCTTGGGCCTGTTGATTCATTGGGAACAATATTACCTCGCGAATATTTTTTTCTTGAGCAAGTAGCATCACTATTCTGTCTATTCCTGGTGCAATGCCACCATGAGGAGGTACGCCATAAGTAAAAGCGTTTATCATACCTCCAAATTTTTCGTGCACTTGATCTTTACTGTAGCCAGCTATTTCAAAGGCCTTATACATAATTTCTGGAACGTGATTTCGTATAGCGCCTGATGATAGTTCTACACCATTACAAACAATATCATATTGATAACCTAAAATATTTAAGGGATCTGAATTATTAAGGGCTTCTAATCCACCTTGTGGCATTGAGAAAGGATTATGACTAAAATCAATTTTTCCAGTTTCTATATCTTTTTCATACATGGGAAAATCGACAATCCAACAAAACTTAAATACTCCCTTTTCAATTAGATCCAGATCTATTGCAATTTTATCTCTGGCTGCAGCAGCAATATCATATACTTCTTTGCCTTTAGCGCATGCAAAGAAAATTGAGTCTCCGGCCTTAAGACCCGCTTTGTTTAATATCATTTCTTGAATTTCAGAGGGGATAAATTTTGCAATAGGCCCCTTTCCTTCTACACCAGAAGAGCTTTTATCAAAAACAATATAACCTAAACCAGCAGCATTCATTTCTTTTCTTGCCCAATTATTAAGATTATCAAAAAAACTTCTAGGTTTTTGACTCGAGTCAGGCGCTGGTATTCCAATAACCTCACCACCCTCTTCTATAATTTTTTTAAATGCACTAAATTCAACTTTGTCATCATTAAATTCCTTAGTTAAATTAGAAATATTTATTGGATTTCTAAGGTCAGGTTTGTCTGTTCCATACCTGCTCATAGCATCGGCATATGTAATTCTTGGAAAAGGTGTTTCTGTAACGTTATAATCAGAAAAAGTTGTAAATACAGAATGTAAAATGGGTTCAATTGCGTTAAACACATCGTCTTGCTCAACAAATGCCATTTCCATATCTAATTGATAAAATTCGCCAGGACTTCTATCTGCTCTTGCATCTTCATCCCTAAAACAAGGGGCTATTTGAAAATATTTATCGAATCCTCCTGCCATAATTAATTGCTTAAATTGCTGTGGGGCTTGAGGAAGAGCGTAAAATTTTCCTGGATGAATCCTGCTTGGTACCAAGTAATCTCTAGCCCCTTCTGGACTAGAAGCTGTAAGTATTGGTGTTTGCATTTCTAAAAAACCAGCATCAGACATAAGCTTTCTAATGTGGGAAATAATTGAGGATCTTAGAATAATATTTTTATGCAATTCCTCTCTTCGAATATCAAGAAATCTATACTTCAATCTAATTTCTTCTGGATAGTCGTTTTCGCCAAAAACTGGCATAGGCAACTCCTTTGCCTCAGATAATACTTCTACATTATCAACTGCAATTTCAATGGTCCCTGTATTTAGTGATTTATTAATAGTATCAGACTCTCTTTTTATAACGGTACCATCGATTTTAATAACGGTCTCAACTCTTAAGCTGTCTACTAAGTTGAGCAATTTAGTGTTTGTTTTCTCAATTACACATTGAGTAACGCCATAATGATCCCTTAAGTCAACAAATAGTACATTACCGTGATCTCTTTTTCTGTTTATCCACCCAGCTAATGATACTTTAGAACCAGCATCTTCTAATCTAAGCTGGTTACAATTGTGCGTTCTATATTTATTCATACTTTTAATTAAGGATCATATATAGTTTGATTTATGAAAATAGTCCAAGATAATAAATCCCTCGAGAAGCTATGTAAATTATTGAATAAGTATAAAATTATCTTCCTGGATACCGAATTCAAAAGAGATAATACATATTGGCCAATTTTATGCACTATTCAAATTAAAACTCAAAGAAAAGAATTCTTAATTGATATGTTATCAGGGGAAAAAATGAACTTCGAAAATTTTAGAAGAATACTCACATCTAAAAAGATATTGAAAGTTATCCACTCTGCTCGACAAGATATTGAAGTATTAAATTATGCTTTTGAAATAAGTGTTGTGAATGTTTTTGATACTCAAATTGCTTATAATTCAATTTATGGAGGACAAACAATTGGATATACTAGTTTAGTAGAAAAACTATTCAAAATAAAACTTTCAAAAAAACATCAAGTTTCTGATTGGACTAAGAGGCCTTTATCATCCGAGCAAATTAATTATGCAATTAACGATGTGTATTATTTGCCTAAAATTTATGAGAACCTATTGCAAAAAATTAAAAAAAGAAATCTCGTAAAAAAATTAAAAAAAATAATTGAAGACCATTTAGATACCAAAGATGTCTACAACACTAAAAAATCCTATAAAAGAATAAAAATCAAAAATTTTTCAAAAAATGAAAAAAAACTAATTAAAAAATTTTCTGAATGGAGAGAAAATTATGCCCAAAAAGATGACCTTCCTCGTAATTGGATTGTATCCGATAAAAATCTTATAAAAGCAAGTACAAATAGACTGGGAGAATTAAAAAAAGGTAAAAATAAAAATGATCAACGTTTAGAAGTTTTTGAGAGTTATGTTAAGTCATTATATCTCGGATGAGATGTGTTGTTATTTTTGATTTTCTTTGCAAGGATAGAATATTAATTTTTTCAAGGATATTATATAATTTTTGATAATCACGATCTACCCTCTTTAATAAATATTCAATTACATTTTTGTCAACTTGAACTTGGGCATTACTAAAATATTTCATGATTATGGCTTTTAAGAGATCATCTTCTGGATTTTCAATTTTAGATGAAGTAAAGGATTTAAACCTTGAATTTAAGTCTTTTAGTTTGATTTCAAAATTTGAATTTATATCAACCGTTACTAAAATTGTTTTCTTTTCTAAAATTAAACTATTATAAAAATGAAAAAAACCCTCTTCGTCTTTTAAATTATGAAAATCATCAATTGCTATATTAGTATTAAACGATATGTCGTTCCAGCTTTGCACATTAACGCAATTAATTAAATTAGCATTGTTATAGCCTGACCATATATTTAAAAGATGTGTTTTACCTGATTTTTTTTGCCCAAATATTACAGCTGATCTATTAAACCAGTCTTGTGGAGATTTTAGTAAAGTTGAAACATTAAAATTACTTTTACTAATATAAAAATCCTCAGGATCATAAGTTTCTATATTTTCTAAATTAAAGATTAATTGTCCTTTTTCCATTTAGTTTATGTTTTTAAACCAATAATTAATATAATTTACTAAAGATAACAGAGTGCATATCAATACTATAATAATTAATACTTCGTTTAACATTAATGCAGTGAAATATTTCTCATATCCATTGATATTGCTAAGCATGGTCGTAATAACAAGACAAAACTGAAAGAATGTATTTAATTTACTAATTTTAGTTGGTTTAACCTCAATTTTTTTACCAACCAAAAAAGTGACTGCAAACGACCCCAAAATAATTATATCTCTTGAAATTATTATTATGATTATGAATACAGGTAACAGTTTGAGATTTCCAATGAGTATAAAAATCGAAATTACGAATGCTTTATCAGCAATTGCATCTAAATATGAACCTAGTTCACTTTGAACTTTAAAGTGTCTTGCAATAAATCCATCTAAAAAATCACTTACAGCAATTAAAAGAGTAAATAAAGCCGCATAATTATATAATTCCTCCAAAAGAAACCATGCAACAAATGGAATAGTAACCAAACGATAAATTGATATAAAATTTGGTAAATTTTTAATCATCTAAAGAAATTCTATAATACGGTCCAAGATTTACTGCATTAATTTTATTTTGAGAGAGCAGAAGAACAAACTTATCTCCATTTCCTAAAAAATCCACGTACCCCTCAACCTTATCCGTGGTAAATAAAGATGGCTTATATTGCTCCAAAAGCCTTACTTTTTGCAGTCGATTTTGTAACTCAACCCAATCAGTAATGTTTTCGATATCGTATACAAACTTAAATCTGTAAACCTCGTCAGATTGTTTTGTTAGATCAATCCACGTAAGTAAAAGTTCATTTTTTATATCCTCAATTAATGGTGAAAAAATATCATCCCTAAATAAAGAATAATCAGTCAAATAACTCTTTCTAATTATCTTTTCTTTTTGGTTCAAATTAAACTTTATTATTAAATCAAATCTAAGCTCATTTAATTTTTCATAAATAGGGCTACACCATATTAATATTATGTCATTTTCATCATTTAAATTATTTCCTTCTATGTCTTTATTTTCCAAAAAATTAGATAAATCGGTATTGCCCATTTCAGTCTGTGAAAAGGTCTTTACATCTAAGTTTATTTTATTACCTATATTTTTGATTTTTTTCCATTCGGTGTTCCACAAATTAAATAGAATAAAAAATTGATTAGAATTAGAAAATGCTACATTAACAGTGGTATTTTGAGAACTTACCTCAGAAAATGTCAAGGAATTCGATTTGTAGAATTCTTTGATACGGAACGGATTAAAATATATATTAAACTCGCCGAGGTACGTTTCTGTAGAAATTTTTTCATCAACAAACTCAATACTTTCTACGAAATAAGAAATATCAATATCTTTTAATTTGCTTAATTTTTTATAATCCTCTGGCGTAAGAAGTTTAACTGATACTCTTTTAAAGGCAATTTCTTCAGCTTTAGATATAGCGGTATTTCTAATATCAGTCTCATTTGAAAAAGATAGATTTACCTTTATGCCAAATGATGAAAAAAAATCTACATTTTCATTAGCAAGACAGGAATTAATAAAAGCAAATAAAAAAACAATCACAAAGCTTATTTGCTTAGTATTGGTATTAAAAATCATATATAAGAAATCTAAATGAAGAAGCTATCATACTCAAGTTCAGGCGTAAGCATAAATAAAGGAAATAAATTTGTATCTGAAATTAAAAAAATAATTCGTAAAGATAAAAATCTTAAAAAATCCAATATTGGTGGTTTTTCAGGTCAATTTGTTCTTGATTCAAAAATTAAAAAACCGATTCTTGTTGGTGCAACCGATGGAGTTGGAACAAAAATTGAGATTGCCCGTATGATGAGAGACCATAAGACAATTGGCATTGACCTAGTTGCCATGTGCGTGAATGACTTAATAGTTGATCAGGCTAAACCTCTTTTTTTCTTAGACTATATTTCAACTGGAAAATTAGACATATCTAAAGGTAAAGAAATTATAAGGGGTATTATTGAGGGATGTAAAATGTCTAATTGTTCACTACTAGGTGGAGAAACAGCTGAACATCCAGAAGTTGATTCAAACGATAAGTATGATCTTGCTGGATTTTGTGTGGGAGTTAAGAGTGGAGTTGCTAAAGCAAGTCCAAAATTAAAAGAAAATGATCTTATTGTAGGAATTTCATCATCAGGACTTCATTCTAATGGATATTCTCTTGTTAGAAAGATTATCAAAGAAAACAAAATAAAATTAAATAAGAAGATAGAAAAAAATAAAACTATTGGCGAACTATTACTTAAGCCTACAGAGATATACGTGAGTCCAATACTTGAAATGTACACAAAAAAAATAATAAAAACATGCGCACATATTACTGGTGGAGGAATAACAGAAAATTTACCAAGGTCATTAAATAAAAATGTTTCGGCAAAAATAAATTTAGAAACCTTCAATTTGCCAACAATATTTAAATGGATACAAAGTTTTGGGGTATCACAAAATGAAATGTTAAAAACATTTAATTGCGGATATGGCATGATAGTAATCTTAGATAGAACAAAATTTAATCAATTTGAAAAATCAATTAAGAAACACAAACTTAAATACAGTATAATTGGCAATTTAGTGAATTCAAAAAAAATAAATAAAAAAGTTAGTTATATTGGCAAATTAAATTTTAATGATTAAGCATCCCATAGGCATCTTTATATCTGGACGTGGTTCAAATTTAAAATCAATTGTAGATGCATGTAAAGAAAAAGAGTATCCAGCAGAAATAAAAGTTGTTTTTTCAAATAATAAGAATGCTCCCGGCTTAAGTGTTGCAAAAGAAAATAATTTAGAAGCAATCACATTAGACTACCATAATTTTAAAAATACTGAAGAATATGAAGAAAAGATTATTAGTCTATTAAAACCCTATGACCTTGAACTAATTTGTTTAGCAGGATATATGAAAATATTATCAAAAAAATTAATTGATCATTATCCTAATAAAATTATAAACATACAT
>CACKBQ010000018.1 GCA_902598405.1 uncultured Pelagibacteraceae bacterium
TTTTTTTTCTAATTCTCTCAGCGAGTTTTTTTAACTCAAGCTCATCTAAAAAAGGTATTAAATTTTCAACGGAAATTTCTTTTTTTATTAAATCATTAAGTGTTGGAATATCTTTTACATCTTTTCTCAAAGTTACTAATTCTTTGCTAATAAGGATGTTTTTTTTATTATCTTTTATTGTTTCTCTTCTTTTTTGCTGCTTAATATTATCACAGTTATCAAGTAGACTTTCTAAATTGCCAAAATCGTTTATGAGCTGTGCTGCTGTTTTGACTCCTATACCTGGAGCTCCTGGAACATTGTCTGAACTATCACCAGCTAGGGCTTGAACATCGATAACATGGTCAGGAGTAACTCCAAACTTTTCAATTACTTCATTAGGCCCAATAGTTTTATTTTTCATTGTGTCAATTAATTTCACCTGATTTGAAACAATTTGCATAAGATCTTTATCGGAAGATACTATAGATACGTTCCATTTTTTATTTTCTGCAAGTGATGCATATGTTGCAATTATATCATCTGCTTCATAACCACTTAATTCAATAGATGGTATGCCAAAAGCCTTCACAGCATCCTTAATTATTTTAAATTGTGGTATTAAGTCCTCTGGCGGATCACCTCTATTAGCTTTATATTCTTTATAAATATCGTTTCTGAAAGTTTTTCTGGCACTGTCGAAAATTACCGCTAAATGTGTCGGGCTAATCTTTTTGTCAGTATCTTCAATTAACTTATAAAGCATATTACAAAAACCATTCACTGCTCCGGTTGGTAGTCCATCACTTTTTCGATATAGTGGCGGCAATGCATAATATGCTCTAAAAATATATCCTGATCCATCAACCAAAAAAAGGTGGTTTCTTTCTGCCATTTATTTGAGTAAAAATAATTTACTGCAATACGGACATACGATCTGGTTATCATCTCCCATATCAAGGTATACTTTTGGGTGACCCAATGGGCCTTCAACTCCAGTGCAGCTTAATTTTTTTGAATTAACATATTCAACATCTTTATTTTTTCCACTTTTTATTACTGGAGAATTCATAATCAGAATGATACAAGAAATTACTTTGAAAAACTATTAATTCTAATATTTATTATTTTATGTCAAGCGATGTCGCTATATCAGTAAGAGATTTAAATAAAATTTACGGCGTAGGAACTGAAAATCAAAAGATAGCTCTAAACAATATCTCTCTTCAAGTAAAGAAAGGCTCGATATTTGGATTGCTAGGACCTAATGGTGCGGGTAAATCAACTTTTATTAATATTTTAGCTGATCTGGTAAGAAAAACATCAGGGCACATTGACATATTTGGCATGAGCCACGATGAAAAGTTAAAAGATGTAAAAAAATTAATGGGTATAGTTCCCCAAGAATTAAATATTGATCCTTTTTTTACTCCACATGAGTTATTAGAAATCCAGGCTGGTTTATTTGGTGTTC
Source organism: uncultured Pelagibacteraceae bacterium (assembly GCA_902598405.1). Classification (GTDB taxonomy): domain Bacteria; phylum Pseudomonadota; class Alphaproteobacteria; order Pelagibacterales; family AG-422-B15; genus CACNXQ01. Next base: position 1,454 of record CACKBQ010000018.1, read on the forward strand.
CAAAAAATAATAGAAGGACTGATGAGATACTAGAGCTTCTTGCGCTTGAAGAAAAATCTCACGCATATGCTAGAACATTATCTGGAGGAATGAGAAGAAGATTACTTATAGCCAAGGCAATGGTTCATAATCCTGAAATATTAATTCTTGATGAACCAACAGCAGGAGTCGACGTTGAGCTTAGGGCAAATTTGTGGTCAAATATATATAAATTAAATAATGAAGGTAAAACAATTATCATTACAACTCATTATTTACATGAAGCAGAAGAGTTGTGTAATGAAATTGCAATTATAGATGATGGTAATTTAATTACAAAGGATACGACATCAAACATAAAGTCATTAATTGACAGAAAGCAAATAATTATTTCATTAGATGATAAAAATTTTAATCTAGAGCCAATAATGGGATTAAATGTAGAGTGTGAAATAAACAATAACACTCTAATAATTAATTACAAGCCTAGCGAAGTAAGATTCAACAAAATTTTAGATGCATTACGGTTATCTAATATTCAAATTAAAGATTTAAATATAAATGAGACTAAGCTTGAGGATGTATTTCTTAAACTAACTAAGAATTAATTTTTTTTCTTGGAAATAATTTGTCAAGAACAACAGCTAGAGCAGGTAATGTAGTCATCGCGCAAACCATATTTATTATAAACATAAAAGTAAGTAATGATCCCATATCTGCCTGAAATTTAAGCGCAGAGAATGACCATGTAGAAACACCGATTGCTAGAGTAATGGCAGTAAATACTACTGCAGCGCCTGTATTTGCAAAAGTATGTTCAAATGCCTCTGTAATATCAAGACCTTCTTTCATTCTCATATTTAATCTATTGTATATATAAAAAGCATAGTCTACTCCAACACCAACAGCCAAAACCATAACTGGTAAAGTTGAAACCTTAAGACCAATTTGAGCTAAGTCCATAAACGCATACCCCAGCATTGTTGCAAAGGTTAGAGGAACGGTGCAGCAAATAGTTGCTCTCCAGTCTAAGTAAGTAGCAAAGACAAGAATCACAATTACGATGTATACAGCTATCATCATAGGTAATTCCCCTTCTTCAATAACTTGATTTGTTGCATGTTGAATTCCTACTGTTCCACTTGCCAATCTGTATTTGATTTCATCTGTGTCAAAGAGAATATGAGAGTATTCTGGGTTTTCTTGAAAAAATTCTTTAAAAACTATTTCAGATTGTTTTATATCATTGACCCTAAAATCAGTTTTTGCATCATATGAATCAATGTCACGATAGTATGCGACCAAATTTGTTGTCCATAAATTTCTTGAATTGAAACCCTTTTCGTAACTAAAATCAGTAAATTCATCATCAGTGAAAATTATAGGATTTTCAACACCTAAGTCTTCAACAGGTAATTCATTGCTTCCAACAAAACTCGCGTCAGGAATTATTTCAGTACCTTCTGCTGGCTTTTCAATTAAAACCCTAAACGTTAACGTCTCATCTAAATCTCTAAATTTTTTGTTATATTCCTCGAGAACTTCTACTAATCGACTAATTGTTGTAGCTTTATGATCTTCTGTAAAGACATATATAGGCATTATAGAACAGGCTTCATTTATAAGACCCGTTGATGGGTCAACCACACTTGTAGCAAATGCAAGTGCTCTCTCATTTCTAGGTAGATAAGTCCATTTTAAGTTACCTTCCGCGTACCCACTCAAAGCTCTTTTTGCTACACTTGATAAAGAAATTACTTTTGTAACGCCTGGAATATTTTCTAAATACCAATGTAAGTTGTCCTGAGCTTCCATTATATAATCTGATCGACAAGGATTTATTCCTCCTGTTGCGCCGGTTTCAGCAATAACGACGAGAACGTCAGTGGTTACGGCGTATCTTTTAGTTATTTCGTTAATGTCTTTATTATACCTAGCTTCAGGTCTTAATTCTGGTGCACCTGCGTGCAAGTCTCCGACATGTCTTTCACTCGCAAGATAAGTTGCCCCTGCAAACAACAATGCGCTTACAGACAAAGTAATTACAGCAGGTTTAGGTCTAGCAAGCAATCCAAAAAAGCCCATTAAATTCTGCCTATAAGTTATTGCTGTTTGGGCTCTAGTTGCAAAACTTGTATTGTATCTTGCATAAGAAGCAGCCAATGGAAGCATAACAAGGTTTGTGATTATTTTAAATGCAACACCTATCGATGCAGTTATTCCTAATTCTTGTATCATACCTATGGGAAGTAAAATCAAAGTTCCAAAACCAACTAAATCTGTAACTAAAGCCATTGTTCCAGGCACTAATAACCTCGAAAACGAAGCCCTAGCTGCGTATTCTGCTGTTTGGCCCTCTATTACTTCTTTTGTAATTTGATTAACTTGCTGTATTCCGTGAGATACTCCTATTGCAAATACTAAGAAAGGTACGAGAATTGCAAGAGGGTCTAGCCCAAACCCTAGGATCTTTAACATTCCAAACTGCCAAATCAAGGATGTCAATGAACAAATGAGTGGAAGAAATGTAAGTGTCCAAGATCTAGAATACCAGTAAACAGCAAGTACTGTAAGTAAGAACGCAAGTCCAAAAAATATTACAACATTATAGGCCTCACTTGCTATATCTGATATCATCTTCGCAAAGCCAATTATTTCAACTCGATAATCACCTTTTTCAAATTCGTCTCTTATAACCTCAATGTCTTGTCCCAATTGAAGATAATCTAATCTCTCACCTGTTTTTCTATTAAATTCCGTTAACTCAACTTTGATTAAAGAAGATGTAAAATCGTTAGATACGATACTACCTACATGACCCCCAGTTAGAATTCTTTCTTTAATCTTATTTATTTCTGTTTCATTCAATTTTTCGGGAGTTAAATTTCCTGGAATTACCTCAGTACTTTCAAAGCCTTCCTCAGTTACACGCATTACTTTCACATTTGGTGTCCATAATGATTGCATAGAGCCCTGATTTACACCCGGCAAATACCTTATCGTCTGATTAAGCTCAAATAATTTTTTGAAATATTCTTGATTAAATATGTCGCCATCTATTGTTCTTAGTGCAACAGTGATACTATTGGTTCCACTTAGGTCATCTTGATACTCATAATAAGTTTTTACAAATGAATGACTACTTGGAAGCTGTTTATAAAAACCTGCATCCATCCTTATTTGCACAGCAAAATATCCCATTACAATTGTAAGAAGAACAAAACTTAATAGAACAAAGAAACGGAATTTAAAAAACCAATTTTCTATTTTTTGCAACATTCTCTAATAAATGATTTCTTTTAATGATAGTCGCACAAAATATGAGAAATTAATGATTTTGTACATTATTAAATTATAAACGTTTGAAACATTTTCAAGCATTATGTAAGGGTAGAATAATGACATAAAATTTTAAGTTATTTAAATTGCTGTTTTTATTATATTTTTTGTAAAATAAAGTGAACAATTGTTCATTTATGTATTTATTAATTAAGCAAAAGGTATATATTATTCAATATGGTTGAGTTTTCTCAAAAAATACAAATTGCAAAGATTGTTGCTAAAGACCAGGTTTATAAAGTTCAAGAAAAATGGCAAACTTCCAAATCAGGTAAAAACTCTCTTACAAAAGATCCTGCGTATAACGCAGCAAATCCTAAACACTTCATTCCAATGATGGATGAAGAACGTTACAGTGATCGATCAGATGCATTTGATAAAATAATTAGTGCCACACACAAACATTTCTGGGATCCCAACGATAAAAAATATATTGATTTCGATATTCCATTTGACATAGAAAACGAAAATATTGTTAACCCTGATGGACCTTTTGGAATTGAATTGCAAGTTCCGAGTATCAGAGAAAGGTTGTCAAAGCATCAATTAATCAAATTAAATAACGAAAGTTTTAGATTTGTATTATCACAAATTCTTCATGGTGAGCAAGCCGCTCTCTCATTAAGTGCAAGTTTATGTCACGTATTAAGAGATCCAGGTGCTCAAGAATATGCAGCTAATCAAACGAGAGAAGAAGCTAGACATGTTGCTGGTTTTACTAAGTATATACAAGCAAGATGGGGCTCACCTTACAAAGTTGGGCCAACTTTAGGTAGAGTAGCCAATGAGATTGTCTCGTCTGATTTAGTTTATAAAAAGATTATCGGAATGCAAATGATGATCGAGGGACTCGCTATGGGAGCTTTTGCCATGGCATATGAAAATACGAATGACCCAGTATTGAAAACATTATTAAAATATACGATGAGCGATGAGGCATTCCATCATAAATTTGGTAAAATATGGGCAGATAGAACAGTACCAAAATTGACAAAGAAGGAGCATATCAAAGTTGAAGATTGGGCTGAGAAAATATTTGTTGAACTTCTGTTTAACCTAGTTAATCCATTTGAAAAGAAACATGTATATTCCTGTGTTGGTTTAGATCATAAGTGGGTTGATCGGGAATTCCATAAGTTTATAGATCAGGGTGAAGTAATCAAGGACGAGATGAAAAATCAAAACAATATCTTCAGAGTTCTTGTTAAAACACTTTTAAAAGCCCACATAATTACAGATAGAACTAGAGCAACTTATGCGGAATTTGTTAATATGGATGAATTAAACAGCGAAAGTGATACTGTTGCTGGTCAGGAAATTGCTGATCAAGGTGTAAGCGCCCTAAGCGAAATTAATCAATTAAAGAAAACCGCTTAAATAATTATTTCGGAGATTTTTTCTGTAATATTCTCTGCAAAGTTCTTCTATGCATTTTTAACCTTCTGGCAGTCTCTGAAACATTTCGATTACACAGCTCATATACCCTAAGTATATGCTCCCACTTTACCCTATCGGCAGACATTGGGTTTTGTGGAGGTTCAGGTGTGGATGAATAAGGAGCCTTTAGTGCTGCCTCAATATCGTCAGCATCCGCTGGTTTAGCTAGATAATCACAAGCTCCTTCTTTTACAGCAGCTACTGCAGTTGGTATATTGCCATATCCTGTGAGCATTACTATTTTACTGTCTGGCCTTTTATTGGATAAAATTGAAACAACCTCCAAGCCATTACCGTCATTTAGGCGTAAATCAATTACAGCATATTTTGGAGCATTTGTATTAACCAATGATATAGCCTCCGAAACTGATGAAGCCCCAAAAGCATCGTAACCTTTACGTTTCATTGCAGTAATTAACCTATTTCTGAATACATCATCATCATCAATAATCATTAATGATTTTTCATTATTCATATAAACTTCTTTTACATTACTCATTAGATAAATTGAGGTAATCTTTTGATAAAACTATTTTTACCAATCCTCCACCACCTTCCCTATGTGAAAATTTAATCTCACCTTGGGACTTTGCAAGTAGGTTTTTTGAAATGAATAGCCCCAAGCCAAGACCTTGTTTTTTTGCTTTATTATTATTTTTGATATATGGTTCTCCAAGAAAAGGGAAAATTTCTGGCGCAAATCCGGGACCATCATCTGCTACTTCAATAATAATATATTCTCCTTCACTAATTAAATTGATGTTTATTTGTGAGCTTGCAAATTTAAATGCATTATCAACTACGTTAGTTATTGAGTGAACAATTTCAGCTGATCTAGGAATTGTAACGTTAATATTTTCAAAATAAGGATCATTAGAAATTATAGTATTAATATTATTTTTATCATAAGAAGATGTTATTTCATTAATCAAACGAATAAAGTCTAACTGATTTATAAACTCATTATTTTTGTCGTCTAAACTATTTGATCTTAATCTTTCTAATATATTACTACATCTTTTAAGCTGTGATTGTATAACATTTAAATCTTCTTTTACTTGTTTATCTTCATTATTATTGACAAGTTCTTTTGTAATCACTGAAATAGTTGATAAAGGAGTACCTAGTTCGTGCACTGCTGCAGCTGTTAATCCCATCAATGCAGAAATTTTTTCCTCATTTGAAAGAGAAAGTTGCGTTTCTTTTAGTGCCTTACGAGTTTTTCTAGCATCATCAGCCACCCTAAAACAATAAAATGTGAGAAATATCGCTGCAATTATTAATGCTGACCATATTAAAAATATTTCAAAACTAGAAAATTCATTTTGACTGATACCCAATGCGTCGCTCTCTAACGGGTAATAAAAAAATGCAAGAAAATTTAATGAAATAATAGCTATCAAAGTAATAATAATAATTCGTTTTAAATCAAGATAGGTTGCCGCGATCACAAGCGGAGCAAGTATTAATACAGAAAATGGGTTGGTTAGACCTCCAGTTAGGTAAAGGAGACCCACTAATTGGAGTAAATCAAATACAAGAATTAAAAAAGTTTCGTTGTAATTAAGTATTTTTGTTAAAGGATAAAAAATGCTTACAAGAATATTTAATACAACGCTAAGAAGTATTAAAATTATACAGAAATACATACTAAAACTTATTTCGAAATAGAAATATGCAATTATAACTGCAAAGAACTGACCAAATATTGCTGTCCAATGTATTAGATTTAAAGTTCTTAATTTTAAATTAATTTCTTCATCAAAAGATTGTTTTAGTAAGTCAGTCAAAATTTATTTCCTATCATAAGACATTTAAATCTAATAATATTCTATATACTTTCAATCATTAAAAATATGCAAAAACATCATATCATCAATTATAACAAGCAAAGTATTCAATTGTTGATAAAAAAAAATAAGTTATCAAAAAATTATAAGCTTACTTTTGATAAAAAAAATCTACGTGGGTTAGTGTCCATTCCTTATTACATATCATTTAAAAGTGGGCTGGAATTTGCAAATGAAAATATTAAATGGCTATATGATGAAATTAACAAATTTCTACCTTTAATTCTAATAAAGCATAATACAACTTTATCAATTATGGGTAAAAAAATGAAAATTATTTTTGAAGAAGATAATTTTAATAAAGTGTACATAAAAAATAATAGGATTATGATCCTATCACACGAAAATGGTCATAAAAAAATTTTTAAAAAATGGATTGATTGTCAAATTTTAAATCAATCAAGAAATTACGTTGATATCATATCTAAATCGCTTGATTTAAATATTAAAGCAATAAAAATTTCCAATAGTTTTAATTATTGGGGATCTTGCAACTCCGCTGGAATAATACATTTAAATTGGAGATTAATTTTTGTACCAACAAAAATCTTAAAATATATTATTGTACATGAGCTTTGCCATTTAAAAGAGTTTAACCATACAAAAAATTTTTGGTTGTTAGTTAAAAGATTCTGTCCTGATTATAAAAATCAAATATTATGGTTAAAGAAAAATGATAGCTATCTTTATAGTATACGTTTCGACTAGATATCTAGATTTACTACTTTATCAGCTCTATTTTCAATAAATTCCTTTCGCGGCAGAACATTTTCACCCATTAAGTCTTCAAATACTCCTTTGGTAGACTCTTCATCATCAATTTTTACTTGTATTAAGGATCTATTGTTTGGATCTAATGTTGTTTCCCAGAGTTGATCTGGGTTCATTTCGCCTAATCCCTTATATCTCTGCATAGATAAACCTTTTTTACCTAAATTTTGAATAGTGGTGAAGAGTTGAGATGGCGAATAAACCTTGAGTGTTTCATTTTTTAAAATTAGACGACTAGGCATCTCAAACATTTGAAAAAGTTCTGAGTAATTTGAGTTAAGATTTTTTATAAGTTGCGACTCCAACAGGTTATTGTCTATTACAATACTGTCCTCAAGGCCCCTCAATTCACGCCTAAATACAAATCCTTTATCGATTGAATATTCACCATTCCAACCTCTATCATAATCTGGCCTACTTATATTAATTCTTTTTGAAATATAATTAATGGCGTCTTTTGTTTTTTCTTTTGAGCCTAAAAACTTATTAACATCCAAACATCCAGAAATAGCAATTTGCTCTAAGACTTTTTTGTCATATCTATCAGGAACCTTACTATATATCTCCATGACTTCTGTAATTTTGTTTAGTGTATTTAATAACTCCTCTTCTTTTGACTTATTTCCTAGAGCGGTCTCAAAAATTGCACCATCGACTCCATATTTTATAAGAGATTTTTGAAGATTTTCCTCATCACTTATATAAAGTTCTTCCTTACCTCTTTTGATTTTAAATAAAGGTGGTCTTGCGATATATAGATTACCATTTTCAATAAGTTCTCTCATTTCCTTAAAAAAGAAAGTCAACAAAAGTGTTCTTATATGCGACCCATCAACATCGGCATCAGTCATTATTATAACTTTATGGTATCTTAACTTTTCAGAATTAAATTCATTTGGTCCTATACCTGTTCCAAGTGCTGTAATTAGAGTTCCTATTTCATGTGAGCCCAAAATTTTATCTGTTCTCGATTTCCAAGTATTAAGTATCTTGCCTCTTAATGGTAAGATTGCCTGAAACTTTCTATCTCTACCTTGTTTAGCTGAACCACCAGCAGAATCTCCCTCGACAATAAATATTTCTGAAAGTGATGGGTCTTTTTCCTGACAGTCAGCTAGTTTCCCTGGTAAGTTTGTTATTTCAAGTGCAGATTTTCTTCTTGTAAGTTCTCTGGCTTTTCTTGCTGCTTCTCGTGCCTCAGCAGCTTTTTGAATTTTGAGGAAAATTTCTTTTGCTATATTTGGGTGTCGTTCAAACCAATCAGATAATTTTTCATTGACCAAATTCTCTACCACCGGCCTTACTTCAGAAGAAACAAGCTTGTCTTTTGTTTGTGAAGAAAACTTTGGATCTTGAACTTTAACAGATAAAACTGAAGTTAATCCCTCCCGAATATCATCACTATTTGGGCTAATGGATTGTTTCTTTGAAACTTTACTACCATCTAAATAATTATTAACAACTCTCGTAAGTGCTGCTCTGAAGCCTGATAAATGAGTGCCGCCATCCTTTTGTCGAATATTATTGGTGAAGGTGAGAATTTGCTCATAATAACTATCATTCCACCAGAGAGAGCAACTAAACTCGATATTATTCTTGTAACCCTCTATGTTTATTGGTTTTTCAATCAGTGATTTTTTTGATTTATCAAGATATTTAACGAACTCACCAATACCTCCCTCGTAATGAAATTTACTTTCTTTTTTATCAGCATTCCGACTATCATAAAAAATTATAGTTATCTTAGAGTTTAAGAAAGCCATTTCTCTAAACCTTTGTTTTAAAATTTTTGAATCAAATTCAGTATCTGAAAAAATATTTTTATCCGGGTAAAATGTTAATTTAGTGCCGTTTTTTTTTATGTTTTTATTTATTATGCTGAGAGGGCTTAAGGCTTCTCCATTATTAAATTCAATAAAATGCTCTTTTTGATCTCTATATATATTTAGATGAAGTTTAGATGACAATGCGTTAACTACGGAAACACCTACTCCATGTAAGCCTCCAGAAACCTTATATGAATCTTGATCAAACTTTCCACCTGCGTGAAGTTGGGTCATTATCACTTCCGCTGCTGAAATTTTTTCTTCAGGATGAATTTCTGTGGGTATCCCTCTGCCATTATCTTCCACAGTAACTGATCCATCACTGTTTAAAGTAATGGCTATTTGGTCACAATGACCCGCAAGAGCCTCGTCGATTGAATTATCAACAACTTCAAATATCATATGATGTAAACCGCTACCATCATCGGTATCACCAATGTACATTCCTGGTCTCTTCCGAACTGCCTCAAGACCCTTTAGAACTTTAATGGACTCAGCGCCGTAATTATTTGAAACTTCGCTCACTTATATGTTTTGTTTTATTTAATTATACAACATTTTTCATGTCAAAGAAAACAGTTTGACTATTAATATTTTCAAATAGATCTTTTGAAACACCAGAGAACCATACTTGTGATTTTAATCGCTCTAATTCACTAAATAGAAATTCTTTATGTTCAGTGTCCAGATGTGCCATTGCCTCATCAATTAAAATAATAGGGGAACGACTGTTGTTTTGCTTCTTTACCATGTTAGCAACTGATAAAAATATTGAAAGTAATATAGATTTTTGTTCGCCAGTTGAGCAATTTCTAGCTTCAATAATCCTTTCAATATTATTGAATATTTTAATTTCTACCCTGTTGACTGTTAAGGTAGTTTTGTTTAATGCAGAATCTATTGTCCTGTTTTTATTTAATGTATTTATATACTTTTCTATAAAATCTTCAGAATTACTAATATTGCCTAATTTGGATAACTCATGATAAATATCGATTTGGCATGCATTGAAAGGAACTTTAACAGATCTTAGGTTATAGTTAAGCTGATCAATAAAAGTTATCCTATCAATTAGTAATCTAACCGAGAGGTTTGCAATATTTTTTTCGACAATGCTTATCCAATCTGTATCATAATTTTGTTCTTTCAATAAAGCTAATCTTTCACTTAGTAATTTTTGCAGTTTTGCATAATTTTTTAAGTGGCTTTTATTTATATTGAAAATAAGACGATCAAAAAAATTTCTTTTCTCTGAGTTACTTTGAATTAATACTTTTTCCATAATTGGTGTTATCCATAATATATTTATGAATTCTAATAATTGAAAATTATTAATTTTCTCATTATCTACTGAAATATAGTTTTTATTTTTTTCCACGGACGAAAAACTTCTAAAAAGTTCAACTTCACCAGTATCATACTTTACATTTACTTTAATCTTAAAATTTTTTTGATCCTTGTCCTTATTAGGCATCTCCACAAAGCGTGAATTTTTTATACCTCGACCAGGCGAAAAAAGTGATATCGCCTCTAATATATTTGTTTTTCCTGATCCATTATTTCCATTAAGTACAACAAATGAGCTGAGATCTTTTAGATTTGTATTTAAATGATTTTTAAAATTAATTAGTGAAATTTTGTCAATCCTAGTGTTAGGATACATAATTAAATTCGCATAGGCATTAGAACGAAAAATAGGTTTTCATCTGTCTTATCAAGAATAATGGCTGGTGAGACGGAATCTAATAAACTTATGTCAACTTCCTCCCCGTCGACTTCATTGCAAATATCTATAATATACTTAGAATTAAAACCGATATCAACTTTATCACCATCATAGCTAATATCTAATATCTCATTTGCTGAACCTTTTGATTGACTTTCAACACTTAGATTAAGCTTATTATCCTCTAAAGATAGCTTGATTGCTTTAGATTTAGATTCTTCATTAGCTGCAACAGCTGAAACACGATCAATAGCATTTTTTAATTCATTATTATTCGTCTTAAAATTCTTGTCATTATTTTGAGGTATAACTTTTGTATAGTCAGGAAATGTGCCGTCAATAACCTTTGAGATAATTTTTAGATCATCAAAAGTAAATTTAATTTTATTTTCATTTAACGAAATACTCACGTCACCATTGGCATCGTCAAGTACTTTTCTTAGTTCAAAAATAGTCTTTTTTGGAATGATAATGCCAGTAATCTCCTCAGCTCCCTGTGGAAGTGGAATGTCATATTGTGCCAAGCGATGGCCGTCTGTAGCAACAGCCCTTAAAAAGGGTATGGAATCCCTATCAGCTTTATGAAGAAAAATACCATTTAAATAATATCTCGTTTCCTCGTTTGACACTGCAAATTTAGTTTTGTCTATAATTCTAATCAACTCATCGGCACTTAGAACAAAGTTTGTTGATAGATCATTATCAGAAATAATTGGGAAATCATCAGTTTTAAGAGTTGATAAGTTGAATTTAGATCTACCACATTTTAGTATAATTTCATTTTCACCTTCTTCCATTGTCATTATAACTTCTGAACCTGATGGAAGTCGTTTAACAATTTCAAAAAAAGTTACTGCTGAAACTGAAATTTCACCTGCTATAGAGACTTCTGCTTTGATTTTGTCTGCACAATATATGTCTAAATTCGTCGATGACAGAGTTAATTCATTATCTTTTGCTTTTAGTATAATGTTTGAGAGTATTGGCAAAGTGTGCCTAACTTCAACAATTCCATGAATATGAGACAGTGCCTTCAGTAAATCTGAACTATTTATTTTAAATTCCATAAAGCATTAAGCATCAGTAATTGATTAAATAGAAGTTATCATCTGAGTAATCAAGTTTACATCCTCATCAAATTTTGAATCATGATCTTTTAATTCTTCAATTTTTTTTACTGCATGAATAACAGTCGTGTGGTCTCTTCCTCCAAATTTTCTTCCAATCTCAGGTAGCGATCTAGTTGTAAGTTTTTTTGATAAATACATTGCTACTTGCCTTGGTCTTGCAAAAGTTCTTATTCTTCTGCTAGATATAAGATCGTCTAACTTAATGTTATAATAACTTGATACTTTCTTTTGAATTTCATCTATTGTAATTCTTCTATCATTAGACTTAAGTAAATCTTTTAAAACTGACTTGGTTAATTCAACATCGATTTTCTTACCCAAAATATTTGAAAATGTATAAACTTTATTTAGCGCGCCTTCAAGTTCTCTTACATTGGAGGTCACTGTTCTTGCTAAAAAACGATAATACCTCCTCATCTAGACTTAATGAATTTTTATTTCTCTTAACAAGTTCTTCATATTTATTTTTAATAATTGAAAATCTCAAATTAAAATCAGCAGGCATAATATCTACTACCAATCCACCTGATAATCTTGACTTCATTCTCTCATTAAAGCTGCCTAATTCACTTGGGGATCTATCACCTGAAATTATGACTTTTTTGTTCATATCCAATAGTGAATTAAACGTATGAAAAAACTCCTCTTGTGTTGAAGATTTACCAATCATGAATTGAATATCGTCAAGAATTAATACATCTACAGATCTAAATTTTTGCTTGAATGACATTGTATCTTTTTGTCTTAGAGATTTTATAAACTGAAACATGAATCTTTCGGCGGAAAGATATAAAACATTGTTAGCTATGTTATCTTCTTTTAATTTCCATCCAATTGCATGGAGTAGGTGAGTTTTACCCAAGCCAACACCACCATAAATGTAAAGAGGGTTAAAATCATTTACATCAATTGAACAAAATCTTTTTGCAGAAGCAAAAGCAAGCTCATTAGATGGACCAACTACAAATTTATCAAACTTAAATCTGTCATCTAACGGCCAGTCATCAATGTAATTAGAATTGTATGAGTTATTATTTATTTTTCTTTGGTCACTTGGATCTTTCTCAATATTAAGCATGTTAGCGGTGAGTGAATTATCAATATTTATTTTTACTCTTTTGATTTGCGAGTTTTCTTGGTTTAGAAAAAATATAATTTTATCTAAGTAATGTGAAGTTATCCAATCTCTAATAAATCTTGTAGGCACAGTAAAGTATAAAACATCCTCATCTAAGTTTCTTATGGAAATATTTTTGATCCAACTATTAAATATCTCATTTCCATATTCTGTATTGAGCTTTTTTAAGACTGAATTCCATTGATCTTTTAGATTTACTGACGAAGCTTGATTCTGATTAAGATCTTGATACATTTTTTGCAAGCCCCTCCTATAGCCCTTATAAAATCTTATCTAATTTATAAAAAAAACATATTTCTTTTTTAACTTTTTTTTGATGAAATCAAAATATGATCAAAAAAGTCCCGACTAAATTTTTTTATAATTTTAGTCTTTAAAAATTATTTTTTTGAATAATTAAAAAAGATATTTTTTAATTTGAAATAAAGTAACTTCTCTAAAAATGAATCGCAATAGTAAAAAGAATTAAGATACTTATAAAATTTAGAGTTAAATTACTGCGTTATGTTTGCATGTAACTTTCACTGCTTATCATAAGCTACGGAAAAGTTTAATGAATCTATTTGATAGACTTTATTTGGCCGGATAAACGTGAAATTTTTCTTGAGGCAGTGTTTTTATGAACAATCTTTTTCGATACAGCTGACATTATCTCTGACTCTGCACGCTTGAGAGCCTCTTGAGCTTCACTTTTATTTCCTTTAACAATATTTAGTTCTACTTTTTTAATGTAGGTACGATATCTATTCCTTACAGATTTATTAATATCTGTTTTTTTAGAAATCTCTCTAACTTTACCTTTTGCAGATTTTGTATTGGCCATAATTAATTATTTTTTTTTATCTTTGACATTCAGTACAATAAAATGACGAACGTTGCGCTATTACTATTCGTATTATGGGCGACTGACAAGATCTTTTTACACATTTTGATCCTTCTCTACCATAAACATACAATTTATTTTGAAAATATCCCATCTTTCCAGAAACCATCGTATGATCGTTTATGCTTGAACCACCTAATTTTATAGATTTTTTTAATACACTTTTAATAGCGCGTACCAATTTTTCACAATCCCGTTTTGTAATATCTTTACCTAACCTGGATGGATGAATACCTGACATAAATAATGCTTCAGACGCATAAATATTTCCAACACCAACAATATATTTTTGATTCATAATTATATTTTTAATTGGTGATTTTTTATTTTTCGTTACGTTTAAAAGGTATCGATAATTAAATTTTCCAATAAGAGGCTCAACTCCAAGGTTCACAAAGAACCTATGTCTTTCTAATGAGGCCGTTTCTGTAACGAAAATATATCCAAATCTTCTTGGGTCAATAAATTGAAAAACTAAGTTCTTGTCAAATAAGATAGAGAAATGTGTATGTTTAAATTTTTTTTTATTATTTTTTACAATTATAATCCTTCCTGACATGCCTAAGTGTATTACTAAGGATCTGTTATTTGATAAATTTATAATTATATATTTTGCTCTTCGATAAACAGTTGTAACTGTAGAGCTCTCTACTTCTGAAGATAAATTTTTTTGGATAGGATATCTTAATTTACTTATATATTTCTTGAATCGTAAAATTTTATGCTTATTAATTTTTCTTTTTATGCCATTTACAACTGTTTGGACTTCTGGTAGCTCTGGCATATATTACATTTATACTTTTTTAGTTTATAAGATATTAGATAAATAAGCGTATTATGGAAACAAAAGAAGTTTTTGATAAAGTTGCGAGCAAATACGATATCATGAATGATATTATGTCACTTGGTGCACATAGGTATTGGAAGGAATTACTAATCGATTGGCTTTCTCCGGAAAAAGAGATGCATATAATTGATGTAGCCGGAGGAACTGGTGATGTAGCAAGACGATTTTTAAAAAGAGTTAAAGGCAAAGGAAAGGCTACTGTGTGTGATCCTAATGAATTTATGGTTGAAGAAGGAAAAAAAAATCACACATTTAAAGATAAAATTGAATGGATTGTTGCACCTGCAGAAGATCTCCCTTTTAAAGAAAATACATTTGATGCATACCTTGTATCCTTTGGTGTTAGGAATTTTTCTAATATTGAAAAATCATTGGGTGAAGCATATAGAGTGTTAAAACCTGGGGGAAAATTTTATTGCTTAGAATTTTCCAAAGCTGAGAATGAAACAATTTCAAGTGTGTATAATTTTTATTCTTCAATTATACCAGTAATGGGTAAAATTATTGTTGGAGATGAAAAGCCTTATGAGTACTTAACAAAAACAATTAGTAATTTCCCATCACAAGAAAATTTTAAAAAAATAATTGAGGGTACAAAATTTAAAGATGTAAACTATCGTAATATTTTTAATGGAATAGTAGCCATACATAATGCCACAAAAATTATAAATGCTCAGTAATTTACTTTTTTTGATCAAACTGATTAGAGTACTAAAAAAGTACAATGTATTAATCTTAATAAATAAAAATATACGATTAAAATTTTTATTTATTTTTTTTACTAATTTAATTTCTATAGGCGTGTCTTATGATAGAAATCATAAGAATAAATCTGACGGGTTAAGAATTGCGCAAGCATTGAACGAACTTGGTCCTTCATTCGTTAAACTAGGACAGTTAATATCTACAAGGCCTGACATCGTAGGCAATACAATTGCAGAGGATCTGTCATTATTAAGAGATAATTTGCCACCCTTTTCAAGAAAAATAGCTATTGAAATTATTGAAGATGAGTTTGGAACAAGTATTGATAGTATTTTTTCACAATTTAGCGAACCAATTGCCGCAGCTTCAATTGCTCAAGTGCATTTTGCTAGAATAAAATCATCTAATACAGAAATTGATGTGGCGGTGAAAGTTCTAAGACCAGAAATAGAAAAAATAATCAATCAGGAAATGGAAAGACTTGAGTGGCTTACCACTTTCATGGAAAATTTCACTGAATTTCAAAGGTTAAGGCCTAATTCTATAATAAAAAAAGCAAAGGAAGTCATAAAGTTTGAGCTGGATTTAAGATATGAGGCTGCGGCTGCTTCAGAGTTATCTGAGAATACGAATATGGATGAGAGCTTTTATGTACCAAAAGTTTATTGGGATAAAGTTACTCAAAAAATACTCACGATGGAAAAAATTATTGGTGTTCCTGCAGATAAAATTGATGAGTTGAACGAAAAAAAAGTAAATAAAAAACAGGCAGCTGAAAATCTGATTATAAATTTTTTAAGACAGTCAATAAGAGATGGGTATTTTCATGCCGACCTTCATCAAGGTAATTTATTCCTTAATCCAAAAGGTAAACTTTTAGCAGTTGATTTTGGTATTATGGGAAGATTGGATAAAAAAAATAGATCTTATTTAGCAGAAATTATTTATGGATTTATAAAACAAGATTATTTACATATTTCAAAAATTCATCAAGAAGCAGGCTTGATTGACAAAAACCAATCTATAGAGGATTTTTCACAAGCTTTAAGATCTATCGGGGAGCCAATCATAAATCAAAAAGCTAAAAATATTTCAATGGGAAATGTGCTTCTCCAGTTATTTGATATAACAAAGCAATTTAATATGTTTTTACAACCACAGCTTTTGCTTTTACAGAAAACAATGATAACGGTTGAGGGCGTTGCCAGAAAGTTGGATCCAGATATTAATTTTTGGGAAGTATCGAAACCTGAAATTGAAACATGGCTAAAAGATGAGTTAGGAATAAAAAATAGACTTCAACAAACGCAACAAGCATTACAAAGTATAGCAAGAAAAGTTCCTGACATTCCCGACTTTATCTCAAGAGCTGATCAAGCCTTTGATTTGATTGTAAAGAATGAAGAGGATAAAACTCCAAAAAATAGTGCTAGCAATTCATATGTAATAGGCGGTGTAGCCCTTATAGTTGGAATAATGCTTGCTTTTGTATTCATTTAGAAAAATTTTTCGTTTATTACTAGTCATTTAGAACAAAAAAGTATACGTGTACAAAATGCAAAATAAAAAAGTTCTTTTGATTATTACTGGAGGTATTGCTGCATATAAGTCTCTAGAAACAATACGTGAATTAAAGAAAAATAACGTAGATGTAACTTGTATTTTAACAAAATCTGGATCTGAATTTGTAACACCTTTATCTATTGAGAGCCTATCAGGAAATAAAGTTTATACTGACTTATTTAATTTAACAGATGAACATGAAATGGGCCACATTCAACTTTCTAGATTATCAGATATTATTTTAGTTGCTCCAGCGACTGCAAATATAATTTCAAAAATGGCTTACGGAGTAGCTGACGATCTTGCATCTACTGTTCTCATGGCTACAAACAAGCCAATACTGATTGCACCGGCAATGAATGTGAGAATGTGGTTGAATAATTCTACACAAAGAAATGTTGAGACATTGAAAAACGATGGCATCGAATTTATCGGCCCGGATAACGGTGAAATGGCTTGTGGTGAATACGGCGAAGGCCGCATGGCTGAACCGAATGAAGTCATAAAATTTATTAAAAAATATTTTGATGCGCTTGATTATAAACCTCTTGTGGATCGAACTGCTTTAGTGACTGCTGGTCCAACTAAAGAAATGATAGACCCTGTAAGATTTATCTCTAATGAGTCCTCAGGAAAACAGGGCTATGCAATAGCAGAAACATTACAAAGCTTAGGTGCAAAAACAACTTTAGTTTCTGGCCCAACGAGCTTAGCCGAGCCTAATGTAGAACAGGTTATAAAAGTGGACTCAGCTGATCAAATGTTAGAAGCATGCGAAAGTTTACTGCCAGCAGATATAGCAGTATGCGCCGCTGCCGTAGCAGATTATAAAGTTACTAATAAAGAGATTGCAAAGATAAAGAAGGATGGATCACGTCAAAATATTATTTTAGAAGAAAACCCAGATATTTTGGAAAGACTAAGTAAAAGAAACCATCTAAGGCCAAAACTGGTAGTAGGTTTCGCAGCTGAGACTAATAATCTTGAGAGAAACTCTGATGAAAAACTAAATAAAAAAGGCTGTGATTGGGTTCTAGGCAACAATGTTTCAGAAAATAGTATATTTAATCAGGATACAAATAAAATATACTTTACGTCAAAACTATATTCTGAAAAATGGGAATTGATGACAAAAAAAGAAGTAGCCAAGAAACTGTGTCAAAAAATTTCTCTTCATTTAAATAATTGATATTATTGATTTGGCTAATCTACCTTTCTCAGAAGTACATATAAAAAAAATTTCAAAGCTTAAGGATTTTGATGTTCCTTCTTATCAGACTGATGAGGCTGCTGGAGTTGACTTAAGTGCATCCATTGAAAATTCAGTTAAAATTCATCCATGGGAAAGAGAAATTATTCCATGTGGAATTTCAATTGCAATGCCAAAAGGTTTGGAGGCTCAGATTCGGCCAAGATCCGGTTTAGCATTTAAACATGGTATAACAATATTAAACACTCCTGGAACAATAGACAGTGACTATAGAGGTGAAATTAAAGTTGTATTAATAAATTTAAGCAAAGATGAATTTACCGTTCATCCAAAAGATAGAATTGCTCAAATGGTCTTCACGAATGCTATACAAGTAACGTTTAAAGAAGTTCAAGATCTTGATCAAACAAAAAGAGGAGATGGAGGATTTGGATCTACTGGAAAAGATTAATCAAAATCTTTTATTAGTGCAGTCTTTACCTCATTAGTAAGTACTGAGATATGTGGATATTGTTCGTGGTCGGTTCCAATCTCAACAGTGCAATCCATATCTTTAAAATCTCTAACGTGATGATCTTCAAACTTAAAGTGCAGAAAATGAACTGATGATGTTTTTCCTGAATTGTCTGTACGATCTACATCATTTTCAGGCACAGCAAAAATTTTATTTCCATTAACCTTTATGTATGTCTTATTTTCTACATTACCTAGAGAAGACAAAACTTTTTTTCTAGTTATTGGATTATCTATTTCAAACATGAATGTTGCAACTAATTCTGAACCATTTGGTATTAGGGGATTATATGCCTCTAATTCATCTCTTAATTGCTCATCGCCACCTTTTTCAATATAAAGCATTTCCTGTATCTGAGCCTTCATTGTAAAAAAATTTTCAAAGTAGAAAGTAGAATGTGGTCCTAACTCTACTCGTCTATTTTTTTTCATTGCGACAACTTCTTTTCGAATTGCCTTACGCTCTTTTGAATAAGTAGTTAAGTCTAGTAAATCTGACGAGTCGATTTTTTTTTGTTCGATTGGCATATCATTTACCTAATAATTAATCATTAAATATCAAGTTAAATTATAGGATTTTGCTATAACTTCTATTGGGTGCATTGAAATATATTTTGTATCTTTATCTTCATTTAAAAATTCATTTAAATGCTTACAAGCAAGAGGGCAGTCAGAGACCATATACTTGTTTTTTTTACTTCGGATTTGACGAGCAGTCGCTCTGCCGTATTTAATTGCAGACTTTCTTGTTTTTTTCATAACCCCAAAAGTTCCTCCATGTCCGGCACACTTTTCAACGACATCTACTTTAGTTTCGGGAATTTTTTTCAACATTTCTAGAGCTTTATTGCCCATATTTTGCGCCCGAGCGTGGCAGGCGTTGTGAACAGTAATTCCATCATCAAAAGATTGTAAACCATCAACGAGTCCTTCTTTTTTAGCTATATCAACAATATATTCATCAATGTCAAAAACATGCTTTGATAGCCGTTTAACATTTTTATTTTCTGAATTAATTAATGGCCATTCAAATTTTAACATTAAACCACAACTGGCTGTAAGAGTTACTATGTCATAACCTTGATCGATAAGTTTACATAATTCTTCTGAGATATTTTCCGATTGAATTTTTACTTTTTCATGCTGCGCTTGCTCTAAATGTGGCATTCCGCAACAACCTGGATATGTTGAAATTGTGTCCACACCATTAAAATTTAAAACATTATTAGCTGCTACTCCTACTTTTGAATTGTTGTGGTTAACATAACATGTTGAATAAATTGCGACCTTTCTTCCATAAGCTGGAGCATTTTTATTTAGCTTATTAGAAATATTTTTGAAGGTATTATGAAATGATTTTTTTTCGAACTTAGGTAATTCAGCATCTTTGTCTATACCTGTTATAAGTTCCAAAGGACTTCTTATTAATTTATTTTTTTTATCAGATGACCAGTTAGCTATACTTGGCGACAGTCTTGCGAGACTCGCATTTCGGTCTACCTTTGCAAGTTCTTTTGGAATTTTAGATAATTTTTTTTGATTTTCTTGATAAGTTCTGTATCTGAGCATCAGATGAGGAAAATCGATGTTAAATTCATGGGGCGGTACGTAAGGACATTTGGTCATAAAACACATATCACATAATGTGCATTTATCTGTAACATCCTCGAAATGTTTTTTTGTTAAATCATCAACTGACTCATTTGGAGAGTCATCAATAAAATCAAATAATGTTGGAAAGCTATCACATAGATTAAAGCACCGTCGGCAACTATGACAAACTTCAAATTGTCGACGCATCTCAGCATCTAAAGATTTTTCATTTAGATATTCATCTGAGTTCCAATCTACAATATCACGTGTAGGTGCAGATAAACTGCCTTCTTTTTTTATATCCATGATAGAAAAAAGGGGCTGTTTAAGCCCCTTTTTAATTAATCGATTGAGTCTAATGTTTTTTGGAATTTGCCTGCATGAGACTTTTCAGCTTTAGCCAATGTTTCGAACCAATCAGCTATTTCGTCAAAACCCTCTTCTCTTGCAGTCTTTGCCATGCCAGGATACATATCAGTATACTCATGAGTTTCTCCAGCTATTGCTGCTTTTAGGTTATCCTCAGTTGAACCAATTGGTTCTCCTGTTGCAGGATCTCCTACTTCTTCCATAAACTCTAAATGTCCGTGAGCGTGTCCTGTTTCACCCTCTGCAGTTGATCTAAAAACAGCCGCTACATCATTGTGGCCTTCTACATCTGCTTTTTGTGCAAAGTATAAATATCTTCTATTCGCTTGGCTCTCACCTGCAAATGCTGCTTTTAGGTTATCCAGTGTTTTACTATCTTTTAATTCAGTCATTTGTCTCTCCTTAATAAGTTAATGAAAAGATATAATTGATTTAAAAAAAGTCAATACATTAGAATCGTTCTAAACTGATATTGAGAATTATTATCAATTAATTATCTAGGTGAACTAGAACTTCTATCTTATTAATTTTTTTATTTTTTGGAGGCTTTGGGAGGCCACTTACTTTCATGT
>CACKBQ010000019.1 GCA_902598405.1 uncultured Pelagibacteraceae bacterium
AGGCTATTCAAAATATTACTAGAGATATTATCAGGTCATACTGGAAAGCCCAAGCATCAGAAAATCTTCTTGAAAAACTTAACCCACTCCTTAAGAGAGTTGAAGACGCATTGGCAGATTCTCAATACATTGAAGAACTTTTAATCTCGGCCCCAATGGACTCTTTACTTTATCAAAAAGAGTTACTTGACGTACAGAGAACACTTCAAACACAAAAACGTGCTCTCGTAAATTCAAAAAACGAGTTAGCAACATTAATGGGTCTGCTTCCTAGTGAAAAATTCACACTTGCTGAGAATGATACATATTTAACAAACCTTAATATGGATATTCAAGCTATGGAGGAAATAGCACTTCTTTCAAGACCTGAACTTATGGAAAGTCGATATCAAAAAAGAATTACAAGTAAAGATACAAGGGCAGCTATGTTAGCACTTATACCAAGCTTAAAATTTAATGCTGCATATGGTTACACAAATAATGATTACTTGCTAAATCAAGATACAACAGAGTATGGAGCATCAATCGGCGGTAATCTATTTGATATCTTCTCAATAGGAGCTACAAGAAAAGCTTCGAAGGCAAACCAAGAGCTCATTGCCGAAAGACATCTTGCAATAGCCATGACCGTACTCTCTCAGGTTCATTTATCGAATATCAATTATGATCTCGCCATTGAAGAATACGATACAGCACAAAGATATTTAGATGTCGCTAAAAGAATAAGTAAACAAGTCCAAAATGCACAGAAAGTCTCAAGATTTGGTGAGCTTGAAGTTATAAGAGAAGAGGCAAGTCTTTTAGTCGCAGAGCTAAGAAAAGATTTAGCCTTCTCTGAGATGCAGCACAGCATTGGTCAGATTTACGCATCAATTGGTAAAGACATATTGCCGGCAGATCATCAAAACCTATCAATCGAGGAATTAGGAAATAGCATAAAAGCCAATCTAGCTGAGTGGGGGGTAACTTATCAAGCGGCAGTGAATATTCCTTTAAATGATCAAAACCCACAGCTTCTAGTGATCACAGACCCGATTAATACGAAACAATCAAGTAATAAATTTAAGATATCTAAAGATACATTTAATATTACTGGTCCAGGTAAATTAAGATACTCAGTTACACAGCAAGACGACAGTGATTTGCCTCGATGGCTTGCATTTCTAACATCAGACTTATCGATAGTTGGTAACCCACCAGAGGATGTGTCAGGTATAAAACTTAAAATGACAGTTGCAAACGCTCTGGTATCAGCTGAGGACAATTTTGTTCTAAGATTTGTTGATGAAGAAACTTTCCTTGCAAATGAAAGTCAGAAAGCAAGAGAAGAACTTGCGCGAATGACTAGATTAAGTAATGAAGATGAAATATTGCCAGATGAAGAAGTGGAAGCAGTTTCAGTTGAAACTGTTGAAGTCGAAGATCAAATGGAAGTAGAAGAAACAACATCTGAGCCAATAGAGGCAGAATATGAGTTCAGTAATGTGTCAGCTGAGGAACTAAATAACCTTCTGGACTCGGTTGATCAGTTGCTTGAAGGATCACTTGACCAATTGAATGAAGAACCAGGCGCACTAGAGTTTAATAATCAAATCTTTGATGAAACTGCCAGTGCCAATACTGATGAAGAAGTTATAACTGCAAATGAAACAAGTGCTAATGCAGTTAAAGAAAATAATATTTTGCCAACAAAAAAAATTATTCAAGAAAACGAGAAGCTTTTAGCTGAGAATGAGGAACTCCTCGCAAAGAATGAGGAACTGCTTTCCGAAACTGCTAAAACAAAAGAAGAATTAGCTCAATTAATTGAAGAAAATAAACAAAAAGAATTAGAAGAAAAAGCTGCTCAAGAAGCACTTGAAGAAAAGTTAGCTAAAGAGGCTGAAGAAGCTTTAGAAAATTTAAATGAACTTGTCGATACAAGTATTGATACTGAAACTAATTCTTTCAGTGCTCAAGCAAGTGAAGTGCCAGCTGAAACTGACAATGATCTTTCTGAAAGTTCATCAAATGCAGAGTATGCTTATATTAAGATCGGGTCATATAAACGAGGAAATTCAGCGAATAGCTTAATGAATTACATATACGATTTAATGGGCTTTGATACCCGTTTCCTCAAATATGATATTAATGTGGAAAAATTTGATAAAAATGACTTCTCTGTAGTAATTGGACCTGTTCCAATGAATGAAGCTAAATCGATGTTAGAAGAACTTGATACTCAATTAAGTTCAGAGAATAGTTCAATTGTTGACGCTGAGCTTACTTGTAATGAAGAAGTCATTCTAATGTGTTCAATTTAACTTGTTAGGTCCCCATAAATATTGAAATAAAAATTCATCATTTCTGTAAAAGTTAATTCTTTAAATTTTAAAAAAATATCAACCTCTCCATTGAGTTTTGGGTAATTAACTCGGTAAATATTTCTCCCTTTTTTTTCAAGATGTTTCAATTCAATTAATTTCTTACTAGATCGTCTTACAGTTTCACGCGGCATTTTTGCTGCCTCAGAAATTGAAGATAGGTTTGTTGGAAGAAGATGTCCACTCTCATATAAATCTTCAATAGATTTATACTTTAATATACCGTGTCTGTTTTTAAAATATACTGCAGCTGAAAGTATTATACGATCAGCTGGTAAAAGTGATTGATCGCTCCCTTCTAAAGTAAGAATTCGTACCCAGAAGTGATATAAATGCAATCGTACTCTGTTCCATTTAGACTGAGAAAATTTTTTTGTATTGACTGAAGTTAGAGGCTTTAAATTAAACTTGATTTCAAAATAATCTTCTAGATTTAGTATAAAATCATTCAAGGAGCGCATGACTGATTTGTAAATATTACTTAGTGAATTCGTAAATATATATGCTTGATAAGCGTCAAAATTTACTAGATATCCATATTTTGAATCCTTTATAATTAAACCACTTTCTAAAACTGAATTTAGATATCTTCTCATACTTTCTTTTGGAATATTGAAATGAGTTGAAAGAGAATTAATCGTTATTTTTTTTCCAATGAATCGGTTAAATGATGACTGATAAATTGAATTATTAAGAAAATCTTCTGGATGCATCGCTAAAATTTCATTTCTATGTTCTTTGAATAAATTTTCATCGTGATATGCGTTTGTAAATGAAAAAAGAATTATAAAAGATAAAATTGCAATTACTTCGTCTTGCAGTCTTTGATCTTTTGTAATCCAACCTGTTGGACTATCTTCCCAGTCAGACGGTTCGTGAATAAATAGATTTTGATGGCGAGAAAGTTGAATTAACAATAAGAGTGCAAGTTGATCATTGTCCAACTTTAAGGTGTGCTCAATGACAGAGTCTCGAATTTTTTTTAAATTAGGATTCATTTTAACTATACCCAATATGGGTTTTTTCCTCAAATATCAACAAACATTTACCTATTGAATAATCATCAATGCTGCGCATAATTCTTTCAATGGTAAAAAGCTTAGAAAAAATCGCAAAGCAAAAGAAAATCAAATATTTCCTTGTCACATTTATTGATCTTTTTGGAGTGCAAAGGGCAAAACTCGTGCCAACTCGAGCTATTGGAGAAATGCAGAAAACAGGTGCTGGCTTTGGTGGCTTTGCAACACACTTGGATCTCTCATTTTCTGAACCTGATATGTTTGCTTTACCTGATCCAGAAAGTCTTATCCAATTACCTTGGCAACCTGATGTTGGCTGGTTAGCAAGTGATCTGGTCATGAATAATAAATTGATGGATCAGTGTCCCCGTGTGATTTTAAAAAACCAAATTGAAAATTTAGATAAGTTAAACCTTAAGATGATGACTGGCGTTGAATGTGAATTTTTTATTTTAAATGAAGATGGTACTGAAGTTGCTGACAATCGTGATGATGCCCTAAAACCTTGCTATGATGTGGCCGCTTTAATGAGACGCTTTGATGTGTTAAGTGAAATTTGTGACTCTATGATTAAATTAGGTTGGAAGCCTTATCAAAATGACCATGAAGATGCAAATGGTCAGTTTGAAATGAATTGGGACTATACAGATTGTCTCACAACTGCAGATCGTCATGTATTCTTTAAATTTATGGTAAAATCAATTGCTGAAAAGCATGGATTGAGAGCAACGTTCATGCCAAAACCATTTACTGAACTTACAGGTAACGGTTGTCATGCTCATGTGTCAGTATGGGATAAAAAAAAGAAAAAAAACTTATTTCATGACTCCTCAGACCAGATGGGTCTATCAAAAATGGGTTATCAATTCATTGGTGGTATTATGAAGTCAGTAGATTCTTTTGCTGCATGGCTAAATCCGTGTCTAAACAGTTATGAACGATTAAATGCAAAAACAACAAACTCTGGATCAACTTATTCTCCAACTGCTGTGACGTACTCAGGAAATAACCGTACACATATGATACGAATTCCAGATGAAGGACGATTTGAATTTAGAGCTGCAGATGGCGCTGTTAACCCTTACCTGCTTCAATCAGGAATTATAGCAATGGGGCTCGATGGAATGAAAAACAAACGCAGCCCTGGAAAGCGACTTGATATAAATATGTATACACAGGGTCACAAACTAAAAAGGATAAAAAAACTACCTAACAGCCTGGAACAAGCTCTAAAAAAATTCAATAATGATGCTGTTGTTAAAAAGTCAATCGGCGCAAGAGTTGTTTCGAAGTATATAAAATTGAAGAAACGTGAGTTAAAGGAATTTAGTCAAGTAGGTGAAGAGAACAAGGCAAATTGGATACGTAAAAATATAATTGATTGTTAAATTTATTTTGTACCTAGAACAGTGGCTACCAGGTGAATTCTATCTTCTTCTCCACCATTAATAGCTGTGTGATATTTAGTGTTATCAGTTAAATAAATATTTCCATCAGCAGGAATGTGATGTCCAGTATGTTCAATGAACATTCGAGCGCCGTAATTGGTTTTGATTGCAATATGAAGTCTTCTTTCAGGATCTCTATGCCAGCTTAAAGTGGTACGTGGTGGCATTTTAATCACACGGCATCTACCTATTTCAAAAAACTCGTTTATTTTTTCATATACATACTTGAAGTAAGTATTGTTTAATTTTGGGTTAAAGAGCGTGTACCTTGTTTCATCAATATATGGCTCCCTCTCCATTTCTTCAAATGAAGAATCTGGTTTTGTCCAATATTTACCCCTAATATTGCCACCAAACCATTCATCCAGCTCTTTTTCATCATAATTAAGGCAAATGGCATTTGACTTAAGCATGCCTGGCTTTTGTTCTGAATTTTCAAAAGGTCTGATTTTGATTAATTCACTGACAGCTTCATTTAATTTATCAACATCAAATGAGATGTTCTCAAGTCTTTCAATATACTGGTTAATCGGTGTGTACATATCTTTTGTTAGTATCCAAATTCAATATAGTATTTTCTATGATAATTAAAAGATCTACAGAGAATGAACCATGCTTAAATTGTCGCAGTTTTTTCGTCAAAATATAGGAAATTAGGTAAAAATTACAATTTATTTGTTTGCATTGGACCCTTGGTAAGAGATAAGTAAGAGTTATAACTCAAAAGCTACTTTATGAATTATAGAATCGATAATCTTCAATATTGCAATTGGAATGAAGACATATTTAAGATTAACAGACAGGCAAAATTAGACGCCGTTCATGTAACAATTGCCTATCATGAAGACTATGATGAGGTTCAGGAAAATATTGATGAATGGAATACTTATTTTAATAAATTTAATGAATTAATATTTCACGGCAAATCATACAAAGATATTGAGAAAGCTAATAAGGAAAATAAGACTGCTGTATTCTTTGGTTTTCAAAACTGCTCACCAATAGAGGATGATATAAATTTGGTTGAAGCTGTTCACAAAATGGGAACAGTATTTATGCAATTAACATACAATAATCAGTCTTTACTAGCTACAGGATGCTACGAAGAAAATGATAGTGGCGTAACAAGAATGGGAAAAGAAGTTATTAAAGAAATGAATCGTGTAGGAATCATAGTTGACATGTCACACTCAGCAGAAAAATCTACTTTGGATGCAATTGAAATTTCTGATAGGCCAATTGCCATAACACATGCCAACCCTTCTTTCTGGCATGAGGCAAAAAGAAATAAATCTGAAACACTGCTTAAAGAACTGGGTCAATCAAATGGAATGATTGGGCTCTCACTTTATCCCCATCATCTGTCGAACGGCACAAATTGTACTCTTGAGAGTTTTTGTGAAATGGTTGCCCGCACTGCAGACATTATGGGAGCAGAACATATTGGTATTGGATCTGATTTATGCTTAAACCAACCTGACTCAGTTGTAGATTGGATGCGAAACGGAACTTGGACCAAAACAAAAGATTACGGCGAAGGTTCTAAAGATAATGCAGCTTTTCCAAAACAGCCGGAATGGTTCAAAAATGCTACTGGCTTTGACAATATTGAGAATGGATTAAAAAGTGTGGGGTTTAATACAGATGAGACAAATGGCATCTTAGGCAATAATTGGTTTAATTTTTATAAAAATTATATTGGTTAACATATGAGAATAAAAGTTCAGCACAGAGATCCAAACCAAATCATGAAGCTCAGTCGATTAGGTTGTTTCCATCAATCTAAGCTATCATTTTTAAGAAGTTTCATAAGAGAATTTAAAGATTGGGAATTTAAAAATGAACTTTTTGAACTTAATGAAGAGGGTTATGGAACTGCTGTTTATTCTGTTTCAAATAAGGAGCGCACATACTCTCTTGTATGCTTTGCAAACAAATTAGATGACACAGAAAGATCTGATCGAGTAATAGCCACTAAATGGGATGCGGCATTTGTAATCCATGATGGACTTCCTAGTAAAGATGATATTGAAAGACTTCGTGAAAATGTCCCAAAACAAGAAGTGGGAAGATGTTCATTTAAGGAACTTGCTTTATCAAGAGCAAATCGGTCCGTAAGAGTTTTTAACCATGTAATTGATAGTCTATCAAATGGAACGCAGCCTGACAAAAAACTACTTTCTGAAGTAGGTTATTTATATAGAACCACTGCAGTTTATGGATCAGGTAAATTTGGATTAGCAGATCGATACAGAATTAAAGATCGCCCTGAAATAAACGGTCCATTTAGAATTGAAATGATGCTTGTTTATCTGGTTCGTCAGTTTACTTTTGATCAAGTCAATCACATTGCTAATAAAAAGAATCCAAATCAATCTGTTAAACTAGATCTTGAATTAGCCAGACAGCTTGGTATCGGTAATTCAACTGGCCTTGGCATGGCTCCCTTTATTATCAATCACCCAGCTCTACTACATCAATGGATTTATGTGAGAGAAGAAGCTTTAAAGCAAATTAGAGAAATTAAAAATGTATCAATCGATGATATTGGAATGTTTAAAAAATTA
Organism: uncultured Pelagibacteraceae bacterium; assembly: GCA_902598405.1. Classification (GTDB taxonomy): domain Bacteria; phylum Pseudomonadota; class Alphaproteobacteria; order Pelagibacterales; family AG-422-B15; genus CACNXQ01. The sequence goes on from CACKBQ010000019.1 coordinate 7,398, forward strand.
TTAGAACTTTCAAAGAAAAATATAAATAATTGGAATACAGATAGCAAATATCAAAATATAAAAATTACTCAATTAAAAGAAGATATTAAAAAATTTGAGGAGAACTATCTCTGCAATATAACTTTTGAAGAAGAATATTTTTGGGATGAATTGTATAAGTGGGTTGAGAAGAATTTAACTCATGAGGGCGTAGAATATATTGTTTCTCTCATGATGGAACCATACGATAACATTGTTAATTTACTAGTTCCTCAAATGAGTTCTGACGAAGATCAATATTTTCATATACCTACAAATAAAAGTACAGATCAATTAAAATCATCAATAGAAAAATCTTATCCTGATATAATTAGAATGGACTTCTCAATTGATAAAAGTAATGAAAATTTTTGGTATATTTCAAAAAATAAGGAAGAGCCTCGACTGGCGCGTCGCTTTCATGAGCCGGGATCGGAATTAGAGCAACCTCTAGCGATTGCTAGAGATATTAAAAAACTTCATGCAAGATTATCATCCTATAAAAATGGAGAATTATCTAAATTTTTAGAGGAAAATAGAGACCTAAGACATGTTGTAAGAAGGTGTCACATTGTCGAAAAGTTGCCTTACGCAGAAATTCAAGACAACTCCATTGGTTCAGAGTTGATGCCTATTGATATGCTAAGACTAAAACTATCTTTTTTTGGAGCCCAAAAATTTGATCCTCGATCGGACAAGTGGTTGAGAATTTGCATGTATCAGGGAGCGCCATTGATGCACGAAATAAACAAATCAAATGACACATGGATTTACAATTAATGCAATCATCAAGTGAAATTAATACCATATCAAAGAGAGCTGCAAGAGCGGTTGGTTATTCATGGGGAGTAGCAGAGGAAGTTGGTAAATGTATAAGTTCAATAGAGATGTTTGGAATTTCTGGAGTAGAAAATTTAAATAATTATTTTAAAACAATCAAAGGCATTCAACCAGAAGGTCCAAAGCAAATTGAAAAAACTAATAAATTGAATGATAAAAGTCTCTGCCCTATCTATACAGGATTGAAATTAATTGATAACTACAAATCTGTAGATGGAATAAAAGAATTAAAATTTATAAACCTGGATTATCCATTGTTACTTTTGCCTTTCGTAAATAAACTTTCATATTTAATTGGTAAGAGAATTGAAATTTCTATTGATGATATCAATGCAGAATGCAATCTAAACACATGTGTACTTGCTGATCATCAAATCAAATCTTTAATTATTAAAAAAGCTAATACAGTGAAAATTAATATTTTAGAAAATGAAGATAGTTTTTCAAGCAAAACTTGGAATGAGCTATATGAAATGTCAACAGAGACCTTTGTTGAAGAAACAGAACAATCAAAACAATCTGGGGCTGGGGCCGGTCTTCGAGATAATGATTAATATTTAAAGTTGTATACCAACGTTCTTCAACTGCAAGTAGCTTTTAATTGCTTGTTGGCCTTTCTCACGACTGTAACCTGATTGTTTATAACCTCCAAATGGAGTTGCAATACTTCCTGTGAACCAACTATTCACATAAACTTGACCACCATTTAAACGTGAAGCTGTTTTTGTAGCCATGTCAACATCTTTAGTAAACACACCAGCCGCTAAACCATAATCTGTGTCATTTGCAATATGGATTGCTTCTTCATGATCTTCATAATCTAAAACAGATAAGAATGGTCCAAAAATTTCTTCCTGTGCAATTGTCATATCGGGCTTAACATCTGAATAAATTGTGGGTTCAAAGAAGAAACCTTTTCTATCTACTCTTTTACCACCTGAGACTGCTTTAGCACCAGCTTGTAAACCTGAACGCGCGTAATTTTCTACTTTTTGGAGCTGTTCCTCAGATATTACAGGTGTCAAGTCAACACCTTCTTCGTCACCAGGGCCTACTTTTATCGAAGCTGCTAATTTTGATAGCTTCTCGAGCACTTCATCCTTAATAGATTTATGGACTATCATTCTCGACATTGCAGAACAAATTTGTCCAGCTTGGCTAAAAATTCCAACCTTGGTTGCATTAACAACTTTATCAATATCCGCATCTGGTAAAACAACAGCAGCAGATTTTCCTCCCAACTCAACAACCGCAGGCACAGCTCTTTCAGCGGCAGCATGTAAAATTGCTTTTCCAGTTTTTACAGATCCAGTAAAAGTTATTTGTGCAACGTCCGGATGAGCAGTTAGCGCAGCTCCAGCTTCACTTCCATAACCCGTGACAATGTTTATTAAGCCTTTTGGAACTTCAGCATTATGGATTGCTTGAGCGAAAAAAGATGTGGTTGCTAAAGGTGTTAGCTCAGCAGGTTTTATAACAGTGGAATTTCCTGCTGCAAACGAACATGCTAAAGAACGAGCGATCATTGCAATGGGAAAGTTCCAAGGAACAATATGTCCTGATACACCGTAAGGTTCATAAACTGTATAATCCATAACCTGACTGTTTACAGGAATAGTTTGGCCTTCGATTTTATCTGTTAAGCCGCTGTAGTAATCAAAGTAGTTTGCTGCATCAACAAATTCATATTCAGAAGCGGCAAGTAGTTTCCCATTTTCTGCACAAAGTAATGCCCCACCTTCTTTACTGACCTTGCGAAGCTCTTCAGCAATGCGTCGCATAAGTTTTGCTCGTTCCATCGGATTCATATCTACAAGAATTCGAGACTCGTATGCTTTTTTAGCAGACTCTACCGCTTGATTAATATCTTCATGTTTTGCACAAGTTACTTCACCAATGACCTCTTCATTCGCAGGATTAATAACTGGAATAAGGTCTTTGCTTGAGGCATCGGTCCATTCACCGTTAATATAGTGCTGGTATTTTTTCATAAGTAAGAGTCTTTCTTGTTAAATACTGATCTATTTTTGTAATAAGGTCAGCTTTAATTTAGTTCAAAAATTCCTAGATTCCCAACTATTTTTACCTTAGTCTTACCGACATGAATTCAAAAAAGTCTGATTTTGTTAAATTTGAACAAGTCGATAAAAGTTATGATGGAAAAGAGCTTGTAGTTAAAGGACTCGACTTAGATATTGCAGAAGGTGAGTTTCTAACATTGCTTGGACCATCAGGCTCAGGCAAAACAACAACTCTCATGATGCTTGCTGGCTTTGAAACTCCAACGAATGGAGAAATATATTTCGATGGACGTCCAATAAACAATATTCCTCCACACAAACGTGGAATTGGTATGGTCTTTCAAAATTATGCTTTGTTTCCGCATTTATCAGTTTATGAAAATTTAGCTTTTCCTCTCAAAGTAAGAAAAGTGGATAAATCAGAAATTGAAGAGAGAATTAATAAAACTTTGAAAATGGTTTCATTAACAGGTTTTGAAAACAGGATGCCCGCTCAACTATCTGGTGGTCAGCAACAGAGAGTTGCTGTTGCTCGCGCGCTTGTGTTTGATCCTAAACTTGTATTAATGGATGAACCTCTTGGAGCTCTAGATAAAAATTTACGAGAGAGTATGCAATATGAATTAAAGCACATACACGAGTCATTAGGAGTTACTGTTGTTTATGTTACACATGATCAGGGTGAAGCTCTGACAATGTCAAACCGAATTGCTGTTTTTAATGACGGTAAGGTTCAACAGCTTTCTGGACCAAATGAATTATATGAAACGCCAGTGAATTCGTTTGTTGCAAGCTTTATTGGAGAAAATAATACTTTCACTGGAACTGTAAAAGAAATTGCATCTGGTTCAGCAAAGATTGAAACTGACTCTGGTGAAACTATTGTTGCTAATCCTATTGCTGTGAGCTCTTCTGGAGAAAAATCCAGAATTTCTCTTAGACCCGAGCGAGTGAGTATTGACCCAAACGAACAACTTGAAAATAAATTCACAAGTGAGATCCGCGAGATTATCTACCATGGTGACCATACAAGAGTACGTGTAAATCTTCTTGGTAATGATGACTTTATTTTAAAAGTTCCAAACGCGAGCAGTGATTTAAAGCTTAACGTAGGCGACAAATTGGACCTTGGCTGGTCATCTCATGACTGCAGGGCTCTAGATTACTAATCCTTTGATACCACATGTAGATTCAACATTAATTTGTTGAAAAATAATCTTTTTTTTTGTTGCGTTTTTGCTCAAGGCCTTGTGTAATATTTCTTTATATAAAAAAAGGAGACGATTAATCATGTCTAGATTAACTAAACTAATCTCTTTGGCTGCTTTATTGGTGGCTCCATCTATGGCTACAGCCGCGGAAGTAAACGTGGTGTCATGGGGAGGCGCTTATACGGAAAGTCAAAAAAAAGGTTATGGGGACCCATATCAGGAAATGAGTGGCGTTCAAATAAACTGGATTGACTACAGTGGAGGTTTGAGTGAAATTAAAGCTCAGATCGAGTCTGGAGCGATTACTTGGGACATTATCGATGTGTATGCACGTGATACAATTATCGGTTGTGACGAAGGATTGTTTGTAGAATTCGATTTCGATAACGACTTCCCTGCTGGTGTTAACGGTATGAAAGCAAGTGACGATTTCTTTGCTCCAATGCCTAGTGATTGTGCTGTGGGTAACATTCTTTATTCATGGAACTACGCTTACAACACTGACAATATAAATTTTGACGGAAACTATCCTGACTCAATGGAAGATTTCTTTAACCCAGATAAATATCCAGGAGTAAGATCTATCTACTCTTCAGCTATGTCAAACTTAGAGTTTGCTCTAGTTGCTGATGGTGTTCCTGCATCTGATGTGTATGACTACATGGAAGACAATGGAATTGATAGAGCTCTTGATAAGCTTACAGATCTTTGCACAAACCCTAAAGGTGGATGCATTTTCTGGTCAGCTGGTGCACAACCACCTGAGCAGTTAGTATCTGGTGAAGCTATCATGGCTACTGGATGGAATGGACGTCACTTCAATGCCATCGTGAACGAAGGTTCACCAATGAAAATGGTGTGGGATGGTCAGATCCTTGACTATGAGTACTTCGTACTTGTTAAAGGTGGACCAAACCAAGAAGAAGCTATGAAAGCTCTTCAGTACTTCACAAGTTCTGAAGGTTTAGCTGGAAGTGCTAAGCACATTGCATACGCTCCTTTCCGTATCTCATCTCTTGATGTGATCATGGCTGATGAGCCGTGGTTCTATTCTGAGCAAGCAGGTGCTGTTGAGATTATGCCTCACATGCCTACTGCTCCAGCAAATACTGAGAACTACGTTCTTATGAACCCTGAGTGGTACGCTGATAACAACACTGAAATCAACGACGCTTGGGAAGCTTGGAAAGCTAACCTATAAGGTTTAAACTTGGGCAACCTATGTGTTGCCCAAGTACCTCAAATTAAGTATCCTTTTAAATATGGCTGCCGAAATAAGAACCTCGGATGGAGAACTTCTATCCGTCAAACTCAAAAAAGTTGAGAGAAGACGCAGAACTACTGCTTTTTTACTAGCCGCACCGCTTCTGTTCTTCATTGTTTTTGCATACGTAATTCCTATTTTTCAGATGTTGGGGCGAAGTATTGATAATGCTGAAATGAACTCGTTTCTTACAGAAACGCACGAGGTTATGCAGACATGGGATGGCAGTGAAATGCCTGGCGAGGATGTAACCTCAACATTTTATTATGAATTAAAGACCGCTGTAGAAAATAAATACCACGGAAAGATTGCAACTCGTTTAAACTATGAAAAAGGCGGCTTTACAAGTCTGATTAAAAAGACGTCACGTAAACTTAAAAACTTCGATGAAAATGCTAACTTTCTAGATCAATTCATTGATGTACATAAAAAATGGGGTGACATTGAATATTGGCAAGCATTAAAGAGAGGAACTGACGCTTATCATTTTCGAAAATATTTAACGACATTTGATTATGAACAAAAATTTGATGGCTCAATTGAAAGGATTCCTGAAAAGCTTAGAATTAATGTAACTTTGTGGCTGCGAACAATATTTGTTGCCGTTGGAGTAACTTTCTGCTGCTTTATTTTAGCTTACCCGATTTCACACTTACTTTCAGTCTTACCGACTCGTTATTCAAATCTATTGATGATTTGTGTTCTATTACCTTTTTGGACGTCACTGCTTGTTAGAACATCCAGTTGGATGGTTCTATTACAAAAACAAGGAGTGTTAAATGATACCTTAGTGTCGCTTGGATTTGTTGCAGATGATTCGAGACTTGAGCTCATGTATAATATGACAGGCACATTCATAGCAATGACACAAATCCTATTGCCATTCATGGTTTTGCCTCTTTATAGTGTAATGAAAACAATTTCACCAAGTTTAATGCGCGCTGCAACGTCAATGGGCGCAACACCTTTTCACGCTTTTAGAAAAATATATTTTCCTCTGACATACGCGGGAATTAGTGCAGGATCAATTTTAGTATTTGTTTTAGCGATTGGTTATTACATAACACCTGCATTGGTTGGTGGAGCAAAAGGAATTTTAATTAGTAATAGAATAGCATATCACATGCAGCAATCACTAGACTGGTCTCTCGCAACGGCGATGGCGACAGTTCTTTTAATAGCAGTGCTCGTGGTTTACTGGCTGTACAATAAGATTGTTGGCATAGATAACATGAGGCTTGGATAATATGGCATTACCAAAATATACAGAAATGAGATACAGAGTTTGGCACTATTCTTATTTAGTAATTTGTACTGCAGTTTTCGTATTTTTGATTGCGCCTCTTTTTGTGATCATACCACTATCATTCAATGCTGAGCAGTATATCCACTTCTCTGACGGCATGCTTGCATTACAGCCTGAGGCATTTTCACTTAGGTGGTATGAAGACATGATTTATGGAACTAAAAATCCTTGGGGAATCGCAGCTCGAAACAGTGTTTACTATGCATTTTTCTCAACAATAGGTGCAACCGTGCTTGGAACTGTTGCAGCATTAGGCCTCAGCAGTCGTTACATGCCTTACAAACAATTAATCATGAGTGTATTAATTTCGCCGATGATTATTCCACTTATTATTTCTGGCTCAGCTATCTTTTTTTCACTTGCAAAATTAGGATTAGCTGCAACTTTTCCTGGCATCGTCATTGCACATATTATTTTAGGCACACCATTTGTTGTAATAACAGTTACTGCAACTTTAAGTGGATTTGATGACAGTATTACGCGTGCAGCATCAAGTCTCGGCAGCACACCAACTAATACTTTTTTTAAAATTACATTACCTCTAATAACACCTGGTATTATCTCTGGTGCTTTATTTGCATTTGTAACTTCTTTTGATGAAATTGTCGTAATTCTATTCGTGGCAGGAGGAGATAGAAATCTTACAACTATCCCACTTCAAATGTGGACTGGTTTGAGAGAGCAGCTCAGCCCGACGATCATGGCTGTTGCTACATGCTTAATTGTACTTTCAACATTAATCCTGATTGTGACTGAGTTGTTAAGGAGAAGATCTGAGAGGATAAGAGGAATTTCAGCTCAATAAAAGTTACGACAAGTCGTTAAATATACTATAACTCAAGTCCATCTTTTTTTAATACTCTTAAAAGATCATTAAATCTGTCTTGCCCAAAGAAAAACTTGTCTTTATAGACTGTTAATGGGACTCCATGATGACCTGCCTCTAATTGTTCCTTTTGGTTTAATTTTATTTCATCAATCAAACTTTGCTCAGCTTCTGTTCGTTTTTTTTCAATATCATTATGATTTAAGCCTAATTTTGATGACGACTCAGAAATTGATTCATCAGAATTCCAATTCTTCATGCCACTCCAAATCTTACTTGAAACTTCTACGGCAAAATCAAGCTGTCTATCTCTTTCTATTGCCTGGCAGTAATGACATAATTTAAATATACGTGGCTGATCATCAGAAATTTTACCGGTTAGCATATTTTGTTTTATTGGATCTGGATTTGGTGTTTTAAATACCATGCCTAGTTTTTTTGACTGTAAAAAATAATCAAATCGTTTTAGAAGAAAATATGTAAATAAGTTCTTACCTTTAAAGAATTCTGGTTCTCTTATTGCTAACGGATAGACTTGTTTAAAATTTATATCAACACCGTGCTTATCTCTTAACAAAACGATACGTGGTAAGATTAAATAAGAGTATGGACTTCTAAAAGAGAAATATAAATCTACTTTCATATCTAAAATATTAACCTTTCACATCCAGTATCTTTAAGAAGATCATTCACTTTTATCTGATCATTATCTTCAAGCATTTTATATTCTTCGTTAAGCCACTTTAAACACTTTGCCTGGTAAGGAAATGATTTTTGTTTCCACAGACATCCATCAATCTCTGTTTGCCATTCTTTATCGCCATTTTCTATTGCTTTAGCGTTTGCTAGTTGTGCAGGCACATAACCCTTACCAATTTCTAAAAGTAATTCCTTTACCGTTGACGGTAAAGTATCAATTGATCCCCATTGTTCATCATCTACCTCAATACCAGATTGATCTTCAATTAAACCAACCCACGCGACTGTCCTAAGAGATACTTCATGACAAATTTCTCTTGGCGTGGGATCAAAGTTTACAAGTTGAGACAGTTGACCATACATTGCAAAATCACTTGATGAGGGTCTATTGCTTATCAAATAAGGTGTTGATGTGAAATGTTTCTCAAGTATACCCAATAAACGTCTGAAACTTGCGTCTATGATAGGAGCTGTATCATTGTTGGAACCCACTACCCATAACCTGTCTATCTGCCTTTTGCTTATCATTCCCTTTAAATTATCTAGCATTTCATTTGGCATCATTCCTACGGTTTGAAGAGGTAAAATTGTTCCTGCATTTTCAGCATCTTTTTGATCATGCCATCTATAATGAAACATATATTTCGTCCCCCACTCATCAGCAAAATCTTCAATTAAATAATTTATAAACGCAAGTGCAGGATCAGATGGAATAGTGCTTCGCCTACTAACCTCTTTATCAATCCTTCTTATTAACGGAGTCGAATCTGTTACAGCTTTTAAATTTCCATTTTCATCAGGTAGGACAAATGTTGGCAGTAATCCAGGCTTGGGCTTTTCAATACCCTCTTGATCAAGATATTTTGAAGGGTCTCCCCAAATCATTTTATGAGGAATGCGTTTATACCTAAGATATGAGAGCATCTTACGCGTATAGGGTGAGCCAACACCGCCGAGAACAACTAATGGATTTGGTAAGCTCATCATTATCCTCCTACTTCTGAATTATTTTTGAACCAGTATCGGTTAGATCTTTTGACTGTTTCATATTTCTCATCAACTCCATAATATCAATTGGTACCGCAACACCTTTTTTGCAAGCTGGTCTATCTTCCATCATCTGCATCCATCTTTTTACACCTTCAAGACCGTCGATATTCACACCTGACCATTTATATGTTCTTACCCAACACCAATTTGCAATATCAGCTATACTAAAATCATCAGCAAGATACTCATTTTCTTTTAAACGTGTCTCCATAACTTCAAACAAGCGTCTTCCTTCGTTTTGATAACGGTCAATTGCTGGTTGTATTTTTTCTCCAGGCCAATAACGAAAGAAAACATTGGCCTGCCCCATCATCGGACCAATTCCTCCCATTTGAAACATTAACCACTGAATGACTTTTGAACGTGCAACTGACTCTGTAGGCAATAGTTTACCTGCTTTCTCAGCTAAATAAATTAGTTGTGCGCCGCTTTCCATTATTGGAAGGTTATCGTTTTCAGTATCAACTATGACAGGAATGCGCCCATTAGGATTCATTGCTAAAAATTCAGGCTTCTTTTGATCACCAGCTTGTAAATTCACGACATGAACATTGTAAGGTATTTCCAATTCCTCAAGAGCTACTGAAATCTTATATCCATTTGGTGTAGGTGAAGTATATAATTCAATCATTAATTTCTTTTGTTTCAATATTTAATTGGCCTGCTAATCCTGCTTCGCGGTGCTGATAAGCTTCAAGATATTCTGGGTCACTGGGCATCATATTTTCACCCATTATTTTTCTTGAAGGCCATTTTGCAATAGCAACAACGTCCCATAATTCTTCAACTTTACCAACCGCTAAACGTTTTACATCTGTATGCAAAACTAATTCTCCTCCAATTTCCTTTAGATGTTTATCCATAAACTCAGCATACATTGTGTAAGCCTCTCTTCCGGTTAAGTTGGTTTCTCTCCCATCTTTATATTCCGCTTTCTCTTTAAACTTGAGAAGATTGAGCATGTATATTGGTTCATTGTCATCCGTATTCTCAAAAAAACCTTTCATTTGTTCTCTATTTGGAAAAACACGATTCTCTACTTTCATTTCTGTTTCCTTTCAATGGTCGAGATAAAAAACATTAAAAGTGTAACAAATAACATGACGCTTGTCCCAACTAAACCTCCTGGGGCAGTTGAAGTGAGATAATCCTGATCTAAATTATGCATCGTCATCGTTATAATTCTTAATATATTTTCGAATACGAAAACTAGCCAGGCTAATGATAAAAGGCTTTTATATTTTATCAGAATTATAATTGATATAAAAAGTACTACGATCTGTGATCCACCCCATAAAGAACCTATAAGATAAATTACACTATTAGGATTTAAATTATTAACTTCTGGAAAAATTATAATTGAAGCAATTGAATTTAAACCAGCATCTTGAGCGAACATGTGGGTAAACGATCTGAACGCTACTAATGCGAGATATAAATAAAAAAACCAAAGTGCAAACTTTAAACCCTGATAATTGTTGTTTGCTTCTGTGGGTAAAAGGCTGATAAACTTCATTTAATTAGCAAAATTGTGATTTCCCATTTTTTTACACACTTCATTAAACTGCGAAATGGTTTCATTGATAATTTCTTCAACACCTTTGATCTCGTCAATTAAGCCCATCGATTGTCCTGCCAATGCTGGTGCTGCGTTCATGTCACCCTCAAAATAAAGTTTCTTAATACCGAACATTGCGGACATATCCATTTCACCTTTTTCATAAATACCGTGAGTGAAGTCAGTTTTAATTGCACGAACACAAGGTTTAGATTTTTTATTTAATATGTAAGTTCCTTGTTCGTCTGAATCTAAAATTGCTTGCTTATAATTTTGATGAACTGGACTCTCTTTAGAAGATACAAACCTAGTCCCCATTTGTATTCCCTCAGCTCCTGCTGCAAATGCTGCAGCCATTCCTATGCCATCAACTATACCTCCAGCCGCAACCATTGGTATATCAGAATGCTTTCTAATAGACTGCAATAATACATAAAGTCCAACTTCTTCAGGATTTTTAAATCCACCTCCCTCAGTCCCTTCAACTACTAACCCATCCACACCAGCTTTTATTGCTTTTAGTGCGCCTGCCAAACTTGGTACAGCATGAAACACTTTAATGCCTGCATCTTTTAAAATGTGAATATATTTTGCTGGATCACCTGCAGACGTAGTTACAAATTTTACTTTTTCTTCAATGACTAAATTGATCATACTTTCATCACGTAAAAAAAGAATTGGAAGATTCACGCCAAAGGGTCGATTGGTGAGTGTGCTCATTTTTTTGATTTCCTGCTTACACTCCTCAAGTTCACCTGATGAAGTTTCAATAATTCCAAACCCTCCAGCATTAGAAACCGCTGAAGCTAATGCACTTCTTGCTATCCATCCCATCGGAGCCTGTATAATTGGATATTTAGAACCAAGTATTTCTGTAATTCTATTCACGAATTTTATATTTTGAATAAAGCCTAAAGTATTGACATAAACACTGTCAATAGATAATTTTTATCTATGGTAATTGCACCAATAGTTAACGATGGACGTATCAACAGAAGTAAAACCACATTAAATAAAATTGTTGCAGCCACTATTTCTTTATTAAGAAAAAATAACAACGGTCAAATCCCAACTGCCCAAGAAATTGCCGTAAAATCTGGAGTTGGAATAAGAACTGTTTTTAGGCACATCGACGATATGGAAGGATTAATTGAAGAAGTAAATCGTCGTTATCTAAATGATCTTGAAAACTATATTTTAAAGAATAATCCAACACAAAACAGTAAAGATCAGCGAATTGAACATGTAATTAAAGAACGTTTTTATTTATATAACACTTACCAGCATGTATTTAATTTAACCATTACAAGTTTAAATAATTCTAATGCAATAAGAACTGGATTTATAAAATTTAATCATATTTTGAGACAGAGATTCGAAGATTTAATACCTGAAATTAAAATGATTAACAAAGATAAACAAAATCTTATCGATACCCTAATTTCGTATGCAGCTTGGTTTCGTATGACCAAATTTAATAATACTAAAGAAGACAGACTTATTGAAGAGTTGAAGTTACTCTTTTTAATGGAGCTTAAGTAAAGTAATTATGTATCAGTCAACAGTTAGAAAAACTTTATTATCTCTAATTTTTATCGTTATTACGGTAATTATCCTTTTGCCATATATTCTTAAAAACTTGGGTTTACATCCTGACTATGATGGAAATACATTTGATTTAGCTGGAAAAAAAGCTCTTATAATTGCAACAAGTCATGGGGTTTTAAATTATCCAGGAGAGTCATCTGGTAAACCCTCAGGTCTCGCAAGTTCTGAGTTAACTGCTCCCTATTTCGAATTTATAGATGCTAACGTAAGTGTTGATATTGCAAGTATCAAAGGTGGAGAAATTCCAGTGGATCCACAAACAACATCATATTTTGTGAGGTCTTCATCTGATAAAAGATTTTATAAGGATACAGAGGCGGTTTATAAACTTAACAATTCAATGAATATAAATGAAATAGATTTCTCTGTGTATGATATTGTATTTCTTGCTGGTGGATGGGGAGCTGCATATGACTTGGGCTTCTCAGATACCTTAGCTGCAGGAATTTCTAAAGCATATTACTCAGGGAGTATTATAGGAGCAATTTGCCATGGTCCTTTAGGGTTAATTAATTCAAAAGATAAAAACGGCAACATTCTCATTGCTGGAAGAAAAATGACTGGTGTAACTGATAAACAAGTTAAAGAACTTAATATTACAATGACACCATTACATCCAGAAGAAGAATTAAAAAAAGCAGGCGCATTGTTTGAAGCTAAAACCAAATTTCTTGACCAGTTTGCTTATCACGTAGTTGTTGATGATGAAAAAAAATTTGTAACTGGCCAAAATCAAAATTCAGGCCATGAAACAGCACAAAGAATTATGGAAATAATAGAGGAGTCATCATGAATAAATTTTTAATTATTCTTAATACAATAAACGGATTTATATTTATCGT
>CACKBQ010000020.1 GCA_902598405.1 uncultured Pelagibacteraceae bacterium
AATTGTGATTTTCCCCTTTAAATCCTTCACTGAGTTCATAATATCTTGTTCTGTATGTTCGTCTAAAGCACTAGTAGCTTCGTCAAAAATTAAAATATTTGGCTGATTATAGAGTGCTCTTGCAATTCCAATTCTTTGTTTTTGACCTCCTGATATTTTATTTCCTAATTCTCCTACATCTGAATTTTCTTTATTTTTAAGTGTATTTATAAATTCCTCTAGTTTAGCTGATTTAATTGCTTTTCTTAATAATTCTTCAGAAATTTCATCATCATCAACACCGAAGGCGATATTTCGTTTAATAGTATTATCAGTTAAATATATATCTTGTGGAACATATCCTATCGAATTTTGCCAACGCTTTTTATCATTGAACACATTAATATTATTCATGAGAATCTCACCTGAATTAGCTTTTAAGAGTCCAAGAAAAATATCCACTAATGTACTTTTTCCTGAACCACTAGGTCCAATTATTCCAACCATCTCACCTTTTGAAATATTTATACTCAAGTTATTTAAAATTAGTTTACTTTCTCCCTCATGGCTAAAAGATATATTCTTAAGAAATATCTTTGATAATTCTAATTTCTGTGAACTTGATAAATTTTTATATTCTGAAATATCATGTTCTGACAAAGTAAGTTCAGAATGAATAACGTTTATCGATGGTGATGCGAATCTTATGCTTTGAAGAGAAGAAATAATTCTATTTATTGATGGCATAACTCTAAACGCTGCAGCTGCAAAAAGTCCTATGGTTGTAATTGCAGCACTTAAATTGTCATCTTTATTAAGCATGAATGCAAATACAACAACTATGCAAATAACTCCAATAAACTCAATACCTATTCTTGGCAGTTGTTGGAATACCCCTTGGTTTCTTCCTACTAAAGAGTTTTTAAAATTATGAAAAGAAAATTGATCTATAAAAAAATTTTCTTTTCCAAGTACCTTTAAATCTTTTATGCCAAAAAGACTTTGTTGAATATGTTGTAGTCGAAACCTTTCATGAAACTGTCTTTTCTTTCCCCAATCAAGGATGTATGATTTAATTATTGAGTAATAAATTGCTGGGATTGTAGTAATTAAAATAATTACAATTATTGTTTGATATGGTTGTACATATAATAAAAGAGCGGATATTCCTATTAAGATAAATAGCTCAGATAATAGAGTTAATCCCGATAAAACTGTCCCGATTGTAAATTGGTTAACCTCAAAAGTAATATTCCTTATTAATTCAGATGAATTTTTTCTTAAATGAAAAGGGTATGATTGATATACATATTTTTTAAAAATTTTCCTTGAGACATACTCTAAAAGAGAGAAAGCAAAACTATTTTGTTTCCAAGCCAAAAAGAACATATAGATAGCCTTGAGAAAATATATAATTAGAATCAAGATTAAACTTGAAATAATTAGTTCGTTTTGACTGTATTGACTTAAGAAAAATAACTCTTCGTTTGATGAAAGAAAAGTTTCTGTGGCATTCCTATCGACTAAAAATACTAACGCGGGAATAATCATTGCAATACTTAAAGTTTCCAATGCCATTCCAATAATCATTAAAAAAAGAATGTAAAAAAATTTATTTTGAAATTGAATTCCAAGAATTGAATAAATCTTATTAATCATTATTTTAATATTTATAATATTTTACAAACCAATCGGTAAATTTTTTTATTCCCTCTTCTATATCTGTTAGATTAATTTTACCTATCTCTTTTTCAAAATATGAATTATCAGATGAAGTATCAATCGCGTCTCCAGGCTGTGCTTTTACAAACTCCTTCTTAGCTTTGATGTTTAAACTTTTTTCGATTAATTCAATATATGTCATTAAATTCGTAGGTTTACTACTCCCTATATTATAAATTCGAAAAGGGGCAGTACTTGATGACGGTTGCGGTTGATTTCCTGTCCAATCTTCATCTTTGCAGGGTATTTTATCATTTGCTTTGATAATTCCATCAGTAATATCCTCGACATATGTAAAATCTCTTGTTTGTTTCCCCTCATTAAATATTTGGATTGGCTTTCCTTCTAAAATATTCTTTGCAAAAATAAACAAAGCCATATCTGGGCGTGTCCATGGCCCGTAGACTGTAAAAAATCTTAGACCTGTAGTCGGCAGTTTATACAAATGGCTGTAGCTATGCGCCATAACTTCATTTGCTTTTTTTGTTGCCGCATAAAATTGTAAAGGGTGGTCTGCATTTCTTTTCTCAGAATAAGGAAGGTCAGTGTTTGCACCGTATACACTACTGGTACTCGCATAAGTAAAGTGATCAACATCGTAATGTCTGCATAACTCAAGAACATTTGTAAAAGCCACTAGATTATTTTGTACGTAAGCATGTGGATTTTCTATGGAATAACGGACACCTGGTGTAGCAGCCAAATGTATCACTTTACTAATTTTTTCTTTTTTAAATATACTTTCAATTTTTTTTAATTCACAAAGATCTTCTTCAATAAAAGTAAAATTACCTTCTTTAATATTTTTAATTTGGTTTAATCTGGATTTTTTTAATTCTGGATCGTAATATTCATTCATATTGTCAATACCTAAAATATCTTCGTTTCGTGACAACAATTTTTTCGTGACAAATAAACCAATAAAGCCTGCACAACCTGTTACTAAGATTCTCATAATGATTTTTTTTACTTAATACAAAAAAAGCCTTGAAAACAAACCCACTGAAAAACTGTGGTAATGTCCTCAAACCCAGCTCTTTTAAGCAAACCTAGATTTCCTGCAGTAGAAAACGGCTCGAGTACACCTTTTAGCGATCTTTGCTTATGAACGATTTCTTTTTCAGTATAACCCTGCATAATTTTAAAATCTTGGTATATTGATGAGTATATATCTTGATATCTAGCATCTGGCCCTCTAATTTTTTCAAATAATAAAAATGCTCCACCCCAGTTCAAAGAATTATAAATTTTATTTATAACCTCTTGTCTCTTTTTGGGACTAATAAATTGATTTGTGTAATAACTAATAATTAAGTCAGATTTTTTTAATTTCACTTTTTCAATTTCATTATTAATAAACTTTACATTTTTTATTTTGTTTTTATTTTCTTTTTTGGCTTGAATAATCATTTGTTTAACAGGGTCAATACCTATGAATGAAATATTTTTTTTATTTTTATGACGTTGTGATATTTTGCTAAGAAGTGTACCAGTTGAACATCCGATATCATAGCAAGTAGATTTCTCGTTTAAAAAAAAGTCACTTATACTGAGTATAATCTCATGACCTTCCTCATACATTGGCACCGAAGTTTTAACATGTTTTGAAAATTTATTTGCTACATTATTTCCAAACGTCCACGAAGCATTTTGTGCACTTATATTATCTCCAGCATTTATTGTTTTTTTCTTCATGAGTTAGATCTTATAGGAACAAAAATTATTAAGCAATTTAATTCCCGATTTTGCACTTTTCTCAGGATGAAATTGCACTCCAAAAATATTATCTTTCTCAATTGATGTGATTATTTTTTTTCTATTTAAAGTTATTGATGATGAATAATTTTTTTGACGATTATCTGCCAGACAAAATGAGTGAGCAAAGTAAAAGGTGTTTTTACTTTTTTTATCAAAAATTTTACTGTTTCTAGTACTAACGTTATGCCATCCAATGTTTGGAACTATCTTAATATATTTATCAAGCTTTTCTATTTTGCCATCAAATATATTAAGCCCCTTTATATTTTTTGACTCTTCACTTTCACTGAACATAAGTTGAAAGCCAACACAAATACCTAAAAACATTCTTTTTCTATCAATATGATTCATAATATATTTGTCTAACTTCGTTTTTCGTAACTTTTTTGCTACAGTTCCGAAGTCTCCCACGCCAGGCAGGATAAGATGTGAAATATCATTCTTTACTGGCTTATCAATTAATATATATTCATATCCACAAAATTTAATTGCATTAATTATTGAATGATAATTAGCATGACCGGCATTGATAATACCTATTTTAACCACGAATTTGATACCCTTTATTTGATAATTTACGTTTCAATTTCTTAGGATCAGTTTCGGAATAGTGGAAAATTGAACTAATTGAAATTGCATCGATAGAGGTTTCTTCAAATAGTTCTATAATATTTTGCACAGATCCTACTCCACCTGAGGCAATTATTGGAACATTGACATTTTGTTCTAGTCGTTTGTAGAATTCTATATCTAATCCATTTTTCTTACCGTCATTATCTATAACTGTAGCAAGAATTTCTCCAGCACCCATTGAACACGCCGTTGAAGCCCAATCAAGAGCATCCAAAGTTGTTTTTTCTCTTCCGTAGTCAGTTAATACTTCCCATCCTTGTTGTCTCCTTTTACAATCTAGCTGTAAAACAACAGCCTGTGATCCGTAAAGTTTGGCTATATCTCCTATAATTTTAGGATTTTCTACAGCAGAAGTATTTATAACTATTTTATCAGCCCCGTGATCAAATAAAATTTTAGCATCTTTGACACATCGTATACCACCTCCTGCAGTCAAAGGTATAAATATATTTTTAGCAACCTCTGGTAGCAAATCTACAATATGATTTCGGTTATACAATGAAGCTACACAATCTAAATATATTATCTCGTCGATATTCTTTTTGTAGTAGTCAACTGCAAATTCAATGGGTTTTCCTACTTTTCTAACACCTTCAAATTCAATACCTTTGATAACGTAACCAGACTTAATATCAATCTTAGCAATTATCCTTTTCATAGGAAATGTAGATTTTTTTGTTTATCTTTTTTATTGTGAAACAGACCTTTTGTATCGAGAATTATTTTAGAATTTTTCAAAATAGTATTCCATGAAATATTGTCATGATCTGTAAGTATTACGACTATATCTGAATTATTTATATTTAATTTAGAAATCTTAGTTGAGTTAATTTTTTTTAATCTTCTATTATTATCAATTGTAATAGATGAAATATAAGGATCATGATAATTAATATTAGCACCAGCTTCGAGTAAGAGTGATATAACTTTCATTGATGGAGACTCTCTTACATCAGCAACATTCTTTTTATATGCAACGCCAACTATAAAACAATTGCTATTTTTTATGCTTTTAGAACTTTTGTTCAAATGTGAGGAAATTTTTTCAAAAACATAGTTAGGCATATTCTGATTTATATCCGTAGATAAATCAATAAATCTACTAAAATAGTTTTTCGTCTTAGCCTTCCAAGATAGATACATTGGATCTAATGGAATACAATGCCCACCCGTTCCTGGGCCTGGCAGAAACTTTGAATACCCAAATGGCTTTGTTGAACAGCCTTTTATCACATTCCATATATCTATGTTAAGTTTATCACTGATCATCATCATTTCGTTCACCAATGCAATATTTGTTTGCCTGTAAATATTTTCTACAAGCTTAACCATTTCTGCCTCTTCACAACTTTTCATTAAAATTGTTTCATCGCAAATGTGAGAATAGATCATATCTGCTAATTTGAGACTTTCTTTGTTCATTCCACCAATGACTTTGGGTGTATTTTTAATGCCAAATTTTTTATTACCTGGATCGACGCGCTCTGGTGAATAGGCAATATATTGAAAAGAATTTCTTTTCTTGTCATTTAATTTATCAAATACAAGTTCTTTAGTTGTGCCGGGAAATGAAGTACTTTCTAAAATTACCACAGTATTCGAATTTGCATTTTCTTTAATTAAAGCAACACAGGAATTAATATATTGCATGTCTGGCTCAAAACTATCGTTAAGGGGTGTTGGTACACAAATTATAATAACGTCTGAAACTCCTAGAAGTTTGGCATCACTTTTTACATTTAATCTTTCATTATTAATAAATTTTTTTATTTTTTTTATTGATACCTCAGAGATATCTGTTTTTGAATTTTTAATCTGATAAATTTTGTCTTCTGAAGTATCAAAACCATTAACATTAAAACCAGCGTTACAGAATGCATTTACTAAAGGAAGACCTACGTATCCTAAGCCCATTATACAGATAGTAGCTTTTTTATTTTTTATTTTTTTTATTATATCTTTTTGCTTCATAGCTTTTTTAATATTAGTTTTAATAACTGAAGATCTCTTTTTGTATCAAGGTTTAGATCCTGATTTGCTGGCATAATATAAGGTAGGGTTTTAGAAAAAAAAGATTTTTTTCTCATAAATATTTTAGTCTTTATAATGTAAATTGCACCGTTCAATTTATACGCTTGAGGAAGAGTCTGTCTTGATGTTTCACTACTCTTGCCTTTAATGAAAGATACAAGAGAATTATTTTTTATTTTTTTTATTTTATATGGATGAGGTTCATCTAATTCTACCACTGAAACTAATGAGTCATATTTTTTTTTATTTCTTTCTAATAACCTGATTGCTTTATCAATATGATAAGTTGTACGGAGTGGTGATGTTGGCTGTAGTAATAAAATATATTCTGGAAAATTTTTTTTATAATTATTAATAATATCCATTACTACGTCTATAGTTGTAGTTTTATCTTTACTAAGAGACTCTTTTCTTTTTACAAATTTTACTTTTGGATATTTTTTATTTAAGTTAAGTATTTTTATGTCATTCGAAGAAACTATTATATCACTTAGATAACTAGATTTTAATGTCTCTTGTATTGTGTATTCTATAATACGTTTACCCTTGATTATAAGTTTATTTTTATTTTTTAATCTTTTAGAGCCTGCTCTAGCAGGAATAATTGCAAGGTACTCAGAATTATATTTAGACATTATTAATATGTAATTACTTTGTTAATGTCAAATTGAAGATTTTCCAAAATTTTAACTATTTTTTTTCCTGAGGTGCCATCACCATATATTTTTTGTGGTTTAAAATTCTTTTTCTTAATTTGTAAATCTATTTTTTTATTAATTGCACTAATTTCGAATCTTGATCGAATAACATTATTTCCAATTTCCCTATTGTTTTGCCTATCGCCTACAATGACAGCTGGTATGCCAAGTTGTGAGCCTTCTCTTATAAAAGAACTGCTATTTCCAACTAAACATATTGAATTTGAGAGTAATGTAACGTAATTTTCCGGACTAATATTTATTATAAATGAAAAGTTATTCATTTTTCTTGTTTCTCTATAATCCCTTATAGTTTTTGCCAATATATCATTGCCGGCGTCTGCATTTGGCCAAAAAAGAACTATTTGTTCAGATCTTAATAATAAAGTCTCAAGGAATATTTTTGCATTTATTGCATTTTCCTTGGTTGATGTACTTAGTGGATGATTAATGGCTACAATATATGGTTTTTTCGAATTAAGAATATTTCCTGTTCCATATATTTCTTGCTCAAAATTTTTATGAATTCTTTTATGTTTACTATTAACTAAATCCATTGATGGACAACCAGTCAAAAAAATTCTTCTTTTTTCTTCTCCAAGTTTGATCAATCTTTGCTTACTTTTTTTAGTAGTAGCAAAGTGATAATGAGATAGTTTAGTAATGGCATGTCTAACATTTTCGTCTAAATTTCCACTTACCTCTCCGCCTTGGATATGACCCAATGGTATGTTCATATATGTTGCAGCAATTGCAGTTGCAAGGGTTTCGTATCTATCTCCAACTGTTAAGACAAAATCTGGTTTCAGTTTTTCAAAAGCAGATGACAGTTCAATAATACCTATACCAGTAGATTTGGCCTGAATAATTTCACTTCCTCCATCTAACAAGTAAAAAGCCTTTGCGGACACTTTTAAATTGTCTTTTCTTAAATTTTTTTCTAATTCACCATATTTATAAACTAGAGAAGATCCAGAAAGGACAATTTGAAGCTTAAGTTTTTTTGATTTATTCGCTGCTACTAAAAAATATTTTATTCGCGCATAATTAGCTCGATTTGTAATTACAACAGCTATTTTTTTCATACTAATGATGATTTAAACTAAATATAGTTTTTATTCAACATATAGGTTATTTATAGTGAATATAATCAAGGTTATAATTATGTGTGGGTTTCACGGCGTATTTTACAACAGCAATGATGTAGTTTATGAAAATAATGAATTTTCATCATTATATCACCGTGGTCCTGATGATTTCCAACGCAAAAAAATAAATAGATTAAGTTTAAATTTTTTTAGATTGAAAATATTAGGTGGTGATTTTGGATCTCAACCAATGACTTCTAAATCAGATATATGGTCAATTGCATTTAATGGTGAAATTTATAATTATAAAGAGCTTGCTAGAGAAATGGGGCAAGATAACTTAATAGATAAAGGAGATACAAAAGTATTAATTGAGTATATAGATAAGTATGGGCTTGATAATATCCATAAGATCAATGGAATGTTCGCAATTGCGCTGTATAATCATATTACTGAAAAATTATACCTTATAAGAGATAGATTTGGTATTAAACCATTATATTATCAGTTTAAAGATGGAAATTTAATTTTTGCGTCAGAAATTAAATCTTTGATTGAAAAAAAAATTTCAAAAAAAGAAATAGACAATTACATAAAAAGTGGGAAATACCCGTCTAATACTTCAACATTTTACAAAGATATTTTTGAAATTAGACCAGGAACAATATGTGAAATTGATGGAGAGAATATTAATGAACGTATTTATTATTCTTTAGGTAATATTATTAAAAATAGTGAGGAAACAAGTGATCTTGATTATTATGAAAAACTTTTAGAACGCGCGATAGAAATAAGATTAAGATCAGATGTTCCGATAAGTCTTCATTTTTCTGGAGGAGTTGATAGCACTGCTCTTTTAATTAAAGTTAAGGAAGTGGCGGGCTGGGATTATCCAATTGGAATATTCAATTTAAAATATAAGGGCTTTGAACAATTAGATAATGAATTTGCTAAGCAAATTTGTGATCGGTTAAAACTTGAACTGAATGAGGTCGAATTAGACCCATATGAAGTGCCAGAACTTGCAATGGAACTTCAATATTTTCAAGATGAACCGTATGGAGGTATACCCTCAATTTCTATGTATAAATTAAATAAAATTGAAAGAGATCTTGGTTATGTTGTAACTCTTGAAGGGCAAGGGGGAGATGAGGTTTTTGGAGGTTATTTATCTCATATTTATCTCGCCATAAAAGATATGCAGGATACCAAGGATGAAAATACAAAAACAATAAATAATCTGCTAAAATTAATAAATAAAACAAATCAAGAAGTTATTGATATTGCTGACAGATTTATAGAAAGTGGTTTTTCTGCACATACAGACCTTACTAATCAAAGAAATATTAATAACAAAAAAATAAAAAAGAATAACAGTTGGCTCCAAACTGTTCAATTGCACGACATAATTAATAACAAAATACCAAGAACAATGAGATTTCATGATAGAATTTCTGCTGCATGTTCAAGAGAATTGAGATTCCCACTTTTAGATTTTAATGTAATAGAATACAGTTTAAAATTGAGCAATGAATTGAAAATGAAAGATGGTATCCCTAAGTACCCATTAAAAAACATAATTAATAAGCATCTTCCAAATCATTTATTTAATAAGAAAAAAAGAGCTGATAGTTCACCACAAACATTCTGGTTACAAAATCATCTTAGAGATTGGTCACATTCTAATCTCAATCAGCTTAAGCAAAAAAATATAATTCCCTATAATTATATAGATGATGCCATTCGAGATCTTGATGATAAAAAACTATCTAATTCATTTCATATATGGCAATTAATAAATGTTAACTTAATGTATTTGAGCTAAACTATTTATTCTTTGCCACTTTAAATACGAATATACTCTAAATTCAAAATTACTGCTTGAAATTTTTTTATTTTTATCTTTTTGAAGATAATTCTTTTTTAGTTCATCAATATTAACGAGGTTATTTAAGCCTTGTTCTGACTGTAAAAGGTCTAAAAATTCTTCTCTAACTAATTTTTCCATGAAATAACTGTCACTTCCTGGGCGGGCACTTTTTGTTTTTCGGTTTATAATCGAATTAGGCAAATTTTTTGATAAAGAACTCCTTAATATAAATTTATTCAATCCTGATTGCATAAATTTTTTAGAATCAATTGAAAAAACATATTCAACTAATTTGTGATCTAAAAATGGAACTCTTGCCTCAATACTATTTCCCATTGAATTTCGATCCTCCATACGCAATACGTAAGGTAAGTCTCTTTTAAAAATATGGTCAATGAGGCTTTGTTTTAGGGTAGATTGCTTTACGTCATATTTTTCTAAATTATATCTTTGTTGAAAAATTGGGTTATTCACGAAGTCATCATTAAAAAAGGGACTTAAATGAGACTCATTGTCACTAAGCTTATGATTTAATTTTTCTTTAAATCCAGCATAACTTTCTTTTAATTCATTTTTAGATACTCCAGTAAACTCAACACTTTCGTCAAAAATTGTATTAAGCTCATCAATATTTTTATTTTTTTCTAGATCATGGATATAAGGAAAAATCATTCTACGATATCCCGCTAGTACTTCGTCAGCCCCCTCTCCAACCATCAAAACCTTAAAATTTTCTTTTTTGATCTCTTGTCTTAATAAAAAATGATAGTAGATGCTTGAAGAATGAAATGGCTCATCATGATAAAAAAGAATTTTACCAAAAGTATCCACTGAATTTATTTTTGATAAATTGAGATAGCTATGATCAATTCCATATTCCTTAACAGCCTTGTCTATCCAGATAGACTCATCGACAGTAAATGGTGGAATAATGCTAAAAGCTTTCATGTAGTTCTCATTCATATTATTTTGAACAGACAATGAAGTTATTGCATTTGAGTCTATTCCTCCGCTTAAGGCAAAGGCAATTGGTACATCAGATCTTAAATGTAGATTTATAGTATTAGAAAATATATCTAAGAATTCTTCCTCATTAAATTTTTTTTCGTCTGATTGCTCTAGTTTCCAATAATTTTTTTTTCTAAATTCACTCTTTGTTAACTCTAAATACTCACCTGATTTAAGTGATGTAATATTTTCGTAAAAGGTTTCGCTGCTATCATCCAAGAAACCTCTGGCTAAATATTTAATTACAGCTGATTTATTTTCTGATTTATTTTTATTAATCGCAATAATATCTTTTATCTCTGATGATACAATAAATTGACTTTCATATTTACAATAATAAAGTGGCTTTATTCCAAATCTGTCTCTGAAAGCAAAAAATTTCTTTTTGTTTGAGTCCCAAATACAAAAAGAAAACATTCCTTGCAACTTGTTTACACAATTTTCATTCCATTCCTCGTAGCATTTCATTACTACTTCTGTATCGCCAGTTGTATAAAATTGATAACCAAGACCTTTTAATTCATCACGCAGCTCTTTAAAATTATAAATTTCACCATTGAATACCAAATAAATATTTTTATTTCTATTAACAAATGGTTGATGGGATCTTTCACTAAGGTCTTGTATTGATAATCTTCTAAAATAAAAATAAAAATTCTCTCCTAAGATCGATCTTTGGTTGTCTGGTCCTCTATGGGCCGATAAAGAGTCCAAAATCTCTGTATAATTTCTTATTTCATGATTAAAATCAATTACACATAAGAAACCGCACACTATTTTTTACTATCAGTGTAATCGTGATACTTAAATCTAAAGTCTACAGTGTCAAAACTTTCTTTTTTTCCACTTAATATAAGAGACCTAAATGATTTAGCCGAAATTTTTTTACCTGTATATCTACCAATACAATAAATACCACCCTTTCTTGTCGGGCCAGTTATTGGATAAGATGTAGTTAAGATTGGCATCCAGCCATGTTTAATCATAATCAACTCAAGGGAGTTTTTAGAAAAATATCTATGATGATTATGATTAAAATAATTTCTTGAGTTTGATTGGGGATCACCTCTTGCCTCTAAAACCAATAAAGCATTTTTCTTAGAACTTTTTTCACATTTAGATAAAACCTTGTTAGGATCATAACAATGTTCTAATGAGCCCATTATAATAATTAAGTCATAATAATTTTTTTTTATTTGCATATCCTCAGCTTGCAAACATTCAACGGGTAATTTTAACTTATATTTTCCATAATTCACAAAGTGAAAATCAGGATCATTTCCCTCACAATTCCACCCTTTTTTCAAAAATGGTTTTAGCATAGTGCCGATGCCAGACCCGACATCAATCATATTTCCAGACTTTGAATTATATTTTTTTAAAAATTGAAAAAGTTTTTTTCCTCTACTTTCCTGATCCTTGATGAATGTCGAACTTGGAATAATATCATTAAAAATTATTTTTCTATAATATTCGGAATAGAAAAGTTGGTAAAAGCGTTTATTAAACTTATATTTTTGAAAAATAAACCCACAAACGTTGCAACAACATACTGGCAAAATACCAAACCTATCATTATTCCAAGATATTTTTTCTCTTATAACTTTGTTATCATATGAGCCGCAAACATCACACTTAGCTTCCTTAGCGACGAAGTTTTCTTTACTTCCGACAAATTTAAGGTATTTTTTGATAAAGTTGGGGTTTTTATCCATACAAAATTATTCCCATACTTTGTGCTTTAAAGTCCACTTTCCTTTTATTTTAGACCATAGGTGTGGAGATCTTGCGGCATTGATTAATCTCCAAAATAATTTTTCATCAATTCTCATATATTCTAAAATTTCTTGAAAGTATTTGTTTGGAAATTCACCATCATATTTCTTTACTAAATCTATACCTTCATCCCTTGTCAATAACCCATTTCTTATTTCTTGGGCAGTATCCATGGTTGCTCTTCCAAGCCCGAATTTAATAAAAGATGTATAATAATGAAAACCATCAATTCTGTCGTCTAATGAAGCATATTTACTGTAAGTCCCTTCTGTCCGCTCTGGATTTGGAATAAAACCTGTCTTATCTACAGCATAATAAAATACTTCTTGAGGATTCCATTTGAGATAATAACCAAGAAATTTATAATTTAACTTAAATTTTTTAAGATCTGACTCAAAAATTGGTAGATACCAAAATAAATCAGAAAGTGGAATTTTATGTTTTTTTACTAATTCTTTTACTGAAACTCCACCCAAATAAATTTCATTTAAATTATTTTTTGATACAAAATATTTTTTGTCAAAACCGCTTTTTTTTGAGTCTTTTATTGGATCAGCGGATCCGTATTCAAATGGGCTCTCACCATGAAATACTAGTCCTATATTAAATCTTTTTGCAACTTTAAGAGCGGCATATCTTTGACCAAACACAAAAGGTTGGAACGGATGAAGTAGATTTTTAAATGCTAAATTAGTAAGTTTTCTATGGGTTTCTATACTTGGAGTTATAAGAATATTATCAACATTATCTAACCATGATGCATGATTTTTTTTTCCAATGTCTGTATATATATGAGGTGCCCAAGTTACTGTAAGAGGATTCATGCCATATTTTTCTTTAAGTATATGACTAGTAAATCTGCTATCTTTTCCCCCACTTCCGGGAACAATACAATCATATTCACTACTACTCTTTGATCTATATTTGTTGCATAGTTCTATTAATTCTTTTTCTCTTTTATCCCAATCAATTTTATTGTCTTTTACAAAAGAAAACTGGCAAGCTGCACATAGCCCTTCTTTATTGAATGCATCAGTTGGTTTATATGCATTAACTTTATATTTCATCTCGCCTACTGGAACCGGCCTTTGATTTGACATTGTGCATCTTGTACAAAATTGAACTTTTGGCGGTAAACCATATTTTGTTTTCATATTTATTATTTTATTAGTTTCTTTTTTGAAAAATTATGCGCATAGAGTTTGATAATTCACTTTTGTCAACGAATTGTTGTAGTATATTACTAAAATTATTTAGTTTTTCTACTAAGTCAAAATTTTCATTGCTGCTTAATGCCTGAAGATAATCTTTTACATCAAGCCCATAGTATTCAATAGATTTAACTCTGAAATTAGTTTTTTTTGCAATATAATTTAGTGATTTTCTAT
>CACKBQ010000021.1 GCA_902598405.1 uncultured Pelagibacteraceae bacterium
ATCTGCAAAAACTAAATTTGGT
Organism: uncultured Pelagibacteraceae bacterium; assembly: GCA_902598405.1. Taxonomy (GTDB): domain Bacteria; phylum Pseudomonadota; class Alphaproteobacteria; order Pelagibacterales; family AG-422-B15; genus CACNXQ01. The sequence goes on from CACKBQ010000021.1 coordinate 23, forward strand.
GACTTGCCTCCAAGCTCAAGTGTAACTTTTTTGACAGTTTCAGCAGACTCTATTGTAACCGACTTTCCGCCTCTTTTAGAGCCGGTAAACGACATCATCTCAATATCTGGATGTCTTGACATGGCTATGCCCACACCCTCGCCATCACCATGAACTAAATTGAAAACACCTGCAGGGACACCAGCTTTATCTAGTATTTCGGCATAAACCATTGCTGATAATGGCGTATGTTCTGATGGTTTTAAAATACAAGTACATCCGGTTGCAATGACTGGCAAAACTTTTAATGTGATTTGGTTTATTGGCCAATTCCATGGAGTGATTAGACCACATACTCCAATTGGTTCTTTTAATAAAATATCTGTATTGGATAACTCAATTTTTTCTTCATGTTTTTCTAATGCACTAATAAAACCATCCAAATGACCTATAGCTGCATCAGCTTGGGCTTCACGTGACATTTTTCTTGGTGCACCCATCTCCATTGTCATAGCATCAGCTAAGTCATCAAATCTTTCTTCTGAAATTTTTCGTATATTTTTCAAAATATTCATTCTCTCTTCTTTAGAAGTTTTTGAAAAACTCATAAATGCATTTTTAGCGGCTTTTACTGCGATATTTACATCTTCTTCATTACCTAATATGACTTCACCGATAACTTCCTCTGTGGCTGGATTTACGACAGGCATTTTTTTACTAGATTGTGGCGCTACCCATTGACCATCAATATAAAATTTTTGTAGATTTTGCATTTCAGATGATGATTACATACTATAGTATGGTAATTGTAAATTAATTTTTTTTCACTAGTAAAGGAAATATGAACAGAGACGTCATTATTTCATGTGCTGTTACTGGATCAGGAGATACAGTCAACAAACATCCAAACATACCGGTGACGCCAGAGCAAATTGCTAATGCAGCAATTGAAGCAGCGTCAGCTGGAGCTGCTATAGCGCATATCCATGTCAGAGATTTAAATACAGGAAAGGGATCAAGAGACGATGAGCTTTATAAAGAGGTTGTGAGCCGCATAAAAGATAGTGGCACAAATGTCATAATAAATCTTACCAGTGGTATGGGCGGTGATATAGAAATTGGACCTGAGGATGATCTGTTAAAGTTCGGACCTAATACTGATTTTGTTAATGCGATTGAAAGACTAAGTCACGTTGAAGAAATATTACCAGATATATGTTCCCTTGATTGTGGAACTCTTAATTTTGGTGATGGCAACATGATTTATGTTAGTACTCCTGAACAATTAAGAATTGGTGCAAAAAGAATACAAGAATTAGGCGTAAAACCTGAATTAGAGGTTTTTGATACAGGGCATATGTGGTTTGCAAATCAAATGTACGATGAGGGGTTGCTAGACAGCCCTCCTCTATTTCAAATTTGTCTTGGCATTCCCTATGGGGCACCGGCTAATACCGGTTCAATGAAAAACATGGTAGACATGCTACCATCGGGCAGTAACTGGGCAGCTTTTGGAATTGGGATTCATCAAATGCCGATGGTTGCTCAAGCGGTTCTTTTGGGAGGCAATGTTAGAGTTGGTCTTGAAGACAACCTATATCTTGAAAAAGGTGTATACGCTTCAAACGGTCAACTTGTTGAAAAAGCGACGACAATAATTAGTAATCTTGGTGCTAATGTTATGGGGCCAGATGAAGCCAGAAAAAAACTTGGGCTTAAAGTTTGAAACAAAATAAAGTCATCACTATTGTGGGTACTGGAGTAATTGGCGCAGGCTGGGCTGCAAGATTTCTAGCTAAAGGTTATACTGTAAAAGCATATGACCCACATAGTGTTTCACGTGAGCAGCTAAAAATAAATGTTCGAACTGCTTTTAAAAGCTTAAAGAAAATTGGTTTAAATAGAAATGCCTCATTAAGAAATCTTAAGGTCTATTCAAAATTACCCAGTGCATTGAAGGATACAACTTTTGTTCAAGAAAATGCACCAGAAAACGAAAAGATTAAAAAAAATATACTTAAACAAATTGATAATTTAGTTGATAAGAGAGTTATAATCGCATCTAGTTCGTCAGGTTTATTGCCATCGAAAATTCAATCGGCTTGTAAGTTTCCTGAGAGAGTTTTAATAGGACATCCATTCAATCCTGTATACTTGTTACCGTTGGTAGAAATTGTAGCTGGCAAGAAAACTAATCATACAAGCGTTAAAAAATTAAAAAAATTATATGAACATATTGGAATGCGACCACTTATTGTTCAAAAAGAAATAGAAGGATATATTTCAGACAGACTACAAGAAGCGTTATGGCGTGAAGCCTTGCATATTATAAATGACGGGGTAGCATCAACGGATGAAGTTGACGATGCAATTGTTTATGGTCCTGGATTGAGATGGGCTTTTATGGGGGTTTGTCTAACGTTCCATTTAGCTGGTGGAGAAACTGGCATGAAACATATGTTGGAACAATTTGGTCCTGCACTGAAACTTCCTTGGACAAAATTGAAAGCGCCTGAATTAACCAACAAACTTAAAAAAGCAATGGTTTCAGGAACAAAAAAACAAGCAGGAAAATTCAATATTAAAGAACTAGAAAAACAAAGAGATTTGTTTTTGATTGAAATTATGAAAACTTTAAATAAGAATCAAAAAGGTAAGTTTCCGAATTGGGACAGAAAATATAATACATTTAAATAAGATATGAATGAGAATCCATCAATATCATCATTAAAAAAAAATGGTAAAGCGATTCTAATTGATTGGAGTGATGGTGAGCAGAGTAAATTCAATTTTTTGTGGTTAAGGGATAATTGTCCATCAGAAGTTCACCCTACTGCAAGGGAGAGAACCTTTAACTTGCTAAATGTTTCAGAAAATATTCACCCAAAAGCGTTTACAATAAATGATAAAGGGCAGTTGGAGATTGAGTGGAGTGAAGGAAGCCATATAAGTTACTATGATACCGAATGGCTTCGACATAACTGCTACACAATAAAAAGTAAGAAAAAATATAGTTCACCTTATTTTTTATGGGATAATAGCATGCAATCAAATTTTGAAGATATTCAAATAGATTATCAAGAAATTATCAGTGGAGATGATGGAATTAAAAAATGGTTAGAACAACTTCACTATAAGGGTATTTCAATTGTAAAAAATGCACCCACTGAAAAAGAGTCAGGCTTTGATGTTCTATCAAATATAAGTCATCACAGAGAAACTTTTTTTAAAACACCATTTGAAGTAATCGACATTCCTAATCCAAACAATTCAGCTTATACCGCAGCAGCTCTAAGAAATCACATCGACTTACCATATTATGAAATTGCTCCTGGCTACCAGTTTCTTCATTGTTTAATAAACGATGCAACCGGTGGTGAGTCGGTTGCGTTAGATGGATTTAAAGTTGCAAGCTATATGAAAGAAAATTTTACTGAATACTTCAATATTCTTCTTGATACACCCGTAAAATTTGTAAATAGAGATTACACCGCAAACACAATTAGAGTAATGCATAAACCCATATTTACTTTAGATCACAACAATGATTTTAATGATATACGGTTTAGCGTTGCTTATATGGGAATAATGGATTGCAGTCCTGAAGTTATGGATAGCTTCTATGAAGCATATCGTAAACTTCTTTCATTGCTACATGACCCTATGTTTGAAATCAATTTCAGATTAGAAGCTGGAGATATTTTTAGCTTTAATAACAGAAGAGTCTTGCATGGCAGAAAAGAATACGATGCCAATTCAGGTAATAGACACCTCCAAGGATATTATATTGATAGGGATGAGATCGTAGGTAGATTAAATTATTTGAATAGAATTAATCCTTAATTAATAAAATGAAGATAAATCGTAAAATATTACCAAATATAAATAATTACTACAGCGATAATCATAAGATAGACCCAAGCCAGGGGGTGCATCTGGGGGATGGAACAATCAATGATGGCGATCGTGTCGAAATTGGCCCAACCGCATTAGCCTATGCTGAATGGCAAGATGCAGGGCTTATATTACCAGATCTGACTGAGATGCGCAAAGCCAGACACAAACGCTTGACTGATGCAATTGTAGCCAGGGGTTATGGGGGCTTATTGATGTTTGATCCCCTTAATATTCGTTATGCAACTGACACGACAAATATGCAGTTGTGGAACACCCACAATCCGTTCCGGGCGTGCTTACTTTGTGCTGATGGGTATATGGTACTCTGGGATTATAAAAACGCACCATTCCTCGCCCAATACAATCCACTTGTTCGGGAGAGCCGCTCAGGTGCGGACATGTTTTACTTCGCCCGTGGTGACCGGATTGGGCCAGCAGCTGACGCTTTCGCAGCTGAGGTACTAGACTTAATTGCCACTCACGCTCCAGGTTGTACACAAGTCGGTATAGACAAAATTCAGCCTGCAGGTTTAGATGCGGTCCGTCGAGCGGGGCTTGAGTACTGTGACGGTGAGGAAGTGACAGAACGTGCACGAGCTATCAAAACCGAGCACGAATTACGAGCAATGCGCTGTTCTATTTATTCTTGTGAACGCTCGATGGCAGTTATGGAGGAGTTTGCACGCGCAGAAATTCCAAAAGGTGGTGTGACAGAGGATGATGTTTGGGCGGTACTCCATGCAGAAAATATTAAAAGAGGTGGCGAGTGGATTGAGACAAGACTGCTTACTTCAGGGCCACGCACCAACCCATGGTTTCAAGAATGTGGGCCAAGGATCATATCTGAGAACGAAATTCTTGCTTTTGATACTGATTTGATCGGCCCCTATGGGATTTGTGCAGATCTTAGTCGTACCTGGTGGATTGGAGATAGTTTAGCGCCAGCTAACATGCGCGAGAGTTATGCAGAGGCAGTAGAACACATTCGCTATAACACAAAGCTTCTCAAGCCCGGCCTCCACATGGAAGACTTAACTCGTTCTTTGCACGTGTTGCAGGACAAGTATCAGGCGCTCAAGTATTCATCGCCTATGCATGGTGTTGGGATGTGTGACGAATGGCCATTGATCGCCTACCCAGACCGTTTGGTCAAAAATGCCTTTGACGCTGTTCTGGAACCAGGACTGACTCTTTGTGTCGAGGCTTTGGTGGGTGAAGTTAATGGGGACCACATGGTCAAGCTTGAGGACCAGGGTGTCGTAACAAATAATGGTTACGAAACGATTTCTACTTATCCGCTCGATGAGCGTTTGTTTTCAAATTAGAAATGCTTATTCATTCCAAAAAAGAATAGCCTTGTCATTTTTTTAATTCGACAGAATATTAAATTAGGTATAATTTTTTATTTATTGTTTGAATAAATAAGGAGTGCATTCATGAAAAAAGATCTGATAACGAGATTAAATGAGGGACCAATCATTTGTGCTGAAGGTTATTTATTCGCCATGGAACGAAGAGGTTACTTATCCGCAGGAGGATTTGTTCCTGAAGTTGTTTTAGAGCACCCAGAAGTTGTTACTCAATTACATAGAGAATTTATAAGAGCAGGATCTGATGTTGTACAAGCTTTCACTTATTATGGCCATAGAGAAAAATTAAGAATAATTGGAAAAGAACATTTATTAGAGTCTTTACAGAAAAATGCTCTTCAAATTGCAAAAGATGCAGCTAATGAATATAAAGATTTAGATCTTATGGTTTGTGGAGATGTAGCAAATACAAATATTTATGATCCAAATGATAAACAATCTCTTATTCAATGTCAGAAAATGTATGAGGAGCAAGTGGCCTGGGCAAAGGAAGCGGGAGTTGATTTTATTGTCGCTGAGACAATTAATTGGACTGAGGAAATGAAAATTGCTCTAAAAGCAATCAAAGATGAAGGCATGATTGCAGTTACAAATTTTGCGATACCCAGGGGAGATAAGACGAGAGAAGGACATACACCTGAAGATGCATGTAAAATGATGGAAGACTTGGGTGCAAATGTCGTTGGTTTAAACTGTTATAGAGGGCCAGATATGACTATGAAACTTCTAGAAAAAGTAAGAGATAAAGTATCTTGCCATGTTGCTGGATTGCCAGTGCCTTATCGAACAACAGAAAAGGAACCTGGTTTTTTAAATATTTCAGATGATGGATGTGATTGTATTCCTGGAAATAATGCATTTCCTGTAGCCTTGGATAATCTTTTTTGTAATCGTTTTGAAATGGCTAAATTTGCTGCAGACTGTATGGAAAAAAATATCAACTTTATTGGAATTTGTTGTGGCGCCGAAGCACATCACGTGAGAGAAATGTCAGTTGCAGTTGGTAAAAAACCAATTTCGATGAAATATATGCCGGACATGAGAAAACATTTTCACCATGGAACAGACGAAACTCTTAAGCAGGTAAATAAAGAATTCACACCTTAAGAATGCAAACTCATGCTAAAGTTGTTGTTATTGGCGGGGGAGTTGTAGGTTGCTCTATTCTTTTCCATTTAGCAAAGTTTGGGGTGAAGGACTGCGTTCTTCTTGAGCGAAAAGAATTAACAGCAGGATCCTCATGGCATGCCGCAGGAAACGTTCATGTCATTTCTTCAGATCCAAACATATCCAGACTGATGGCATATACAATAAACTTGTATAAGGAAATAGAAGAGACTTCAGGTCATTCAGTTGGCTTTAAACCAAGTGGAGGGTTTTATTTAGCCTCTAATGAAGTTTGGTCTGATTATCTTAAAAGAGAAAGAACAAAAGCCAGATATATGGGTCTTGATCAAGAGTTTATCTCATTAGAGGAGGTTGCAAAAAAAAATCCTCTTATCGATCCCAATAAATATATTTCAGCTTTGTGGGATCCGATCGATGGAGAAGTAGATCCATCAGGTGTCACATATGCATTTGCAAAATCTGCAAAAGTTCATGGCGCTAACTATTACACAAATACTGAGGTTAAAGATACTAAGCAAAGAGAAGATGGAACCTGGGATGTGTTTACTGATAAGGGCAATATTCATACAGAAATTGTAATTAATGCTGCAGGACTTTGGGCGAGAGAGGTCGGTAAACTTGCTGGATTAAATTTGCCTGTACAGCCAATGGAGCATCATTATTTAATCACTGATACAATTCCAGAAATAGCAGCGATGCCTAAGGGAACAAGGCTACCAGTTGGAACTGATTTTGATGGTAATATCTATTTTAGACAAGAAGGACAAGGCATGTTGCTTGGCACATATGAACATAAGTCTACTCCTTGGAAAGTTCAGGGAACCCCATTAGATTTTGGACATGAATTGTTGGAACCAAAATTAGAAAATATTCAAGATCGATTAGTCATTGGTTTTGAGAGAATGCCAGCTTTGGAAAAAGCAGGAATTAAAAATATTGTTAACGGCCCTTTTACATTTGGTCCTGATGGAAATCCTCTCATTGGACCAGTTCCAGGTAAGAGAAATTATTGGGTAGCAGTCGGTGTTATGGCCGGGTTCTGTCAAGGAGGAGGTGTTGGCAAATGTATTGCAGAATGGATTATTGACGGTGAACCTTCTATAGATGTTTGGGCGATGGATGTCGCACGGTTTGGTGATTATGCATCTCCACATTATGGAACAATTAAATCATCTGAAAATTATGAGCGAAGATTTATTATGACATTTCCAAATGAGACTTTGCCAAAAGGAAGGAAACAAAAAACTACAGCTTTATATGATCGCTTCGTTAACATGGGAGCAGTTATGGGTGACAGCTTTGGACTAGAAAATGTTCTATGGTTTGCTGATAATCCTGATGATGCTTACGAAGAACCAACTATCAAGCGCTCTCGATCCCATAACTATGTTTCAAATGAAGTAAAAAATGTAAGAGAAAACGTTGGAGTAACAGAGATTGCTAATTTTTCTAAACATGAATTTAAGGGCAAAGACTCAAGAAAATTTTTGGATTATATTTTGGCAGGTAGAATACCTAAAGTTGGACGCATAGCACTAAGTCCAATGCTATCTAAAAAAGGTAAATTATATGGGGACCTTACAGTTTCGTGTATTAGTGAAAATCATTTTATGGTTTATGGATCTGGTGCCGCTCAGGAAATGCATCGAAGATGGTTTGAACAACACCTAGATCAATATGAGGTCATTTATAAAAACAGATCTGATGATTATCACGGCCTTGCTATTTCTGGCCCAAAGTCTAGAAATTTAATGCAATTATTGGTAAGAGAAGATGTTTCTAATGAGTCATTTAAATTTAGAGACTCTAGACAAATGTTTGTTGCTGGTGTTCCTGCATTAGTCAACCGGTTGTCATTTACTGGAGAATTGGGATATGAAATATATGTAGCTCCACACTATCAAATCAAGCTGTATGAGGCTATTGAGGATGCAGGAGAAGAATTCAACATTAAACCTTTTGGTGGAAGAGCTTTGATGTCTATGAGACTAGAAAAAAATTGGGGCGCATGGACACTAGATTTTAGACCTGACTATACTCCAAAAGAAACTGGCCTTTCTGTATTTATAAATTGGGATAAAGATTTTATTGGTAAAGACGCTGCGGTCAAAGATGATAGCAATCACAGATTATTTTCCTTGGTAATTGAAACTGACAACATAGATGTGACTAGCAATGAAGCTGTTATGCAGAATGAAGTATGTATCGGATATGTAACATCTGGAGGCTTCGGCCACTATGTGCAAAAAAGTATTGCTTTTGCATACTTGAACAATGATTTATTAAAATCCAAAGAAGTTTTGCAAGTTGAAATAAATGGAGAATTTTATAATGCCTCAATTGTTGATGATGCTTGTTATGACCAAACCGGTAAAAATTTAAGGCAATAAAAAAATTTAGTAGAATTAATCATTAGATTTCTGCAAAATATCTATAATTTTGTTTTTTGATACTGAGCCAACAAAGTTGTTTTTCTCATCAATTACGTTAAGACCCGATTGACTTTCAAGTATCGCCGGCAAGCAATTTTCAATACTATCATTTACGTTTACAGTTGGATTAGAATTTGTTCGTTCACCTCCTTGGTCAAGAATTGTCTTGATTTTTAAAACCTTTATACGATTAACATCCTTAACAAAATTGGCCACATATTGATCAGCAGGTTTTAAAAGAATTTCCTCTGCATTTCCATCTTGAACAAGTTTTCCGCCATTGAGTATAGCTATTCGGTCACCTAATTTGAGTGCCTCATCGAGGTCATGAGTTATAAACATAATTGTTTTATTTAAATTCTTTTGTAAGTCCAGTAATTGGTCCTGCATATCAGTTCTTATTAATGGATCAAGCGCACTAAAGGCTTCGTCCATTAGCAATATATCTGGATCAGTCGCTAACGCCCTAGCTAAACCTACTCTTTGCTGCATTCCTCCTGACAGTTGATTTGGGAATTTATTTTCAAAACCAGTTAAGCCAACTTTTTCGATCCAATACATTGCTCTTTCTATAGAGTCTGACTTATCTAGATTTTTTATGCTCAATCCAAACTGGACATTGTCTAATATATTTTGATGAGGAAATAGTGCAAAGCGTTGAAAAACCATCCCTGTTTTATTTCTTCTAAACTCTAGAAGATCCATTTTATTAAGTTTAGTAATATCCTCTCCATCAACTGTGACCGTTCCCTCGGTTGGTTCAATCAATCTATTAATGTGTCTTATCAAAGTAGATTTTCCTGACCCTGATAATCCCATTACAACTTGTATTGAATGCTCCTTGATATCTAGAGAAATATTATCCAACCCAAGAACATGATTATATTTTGATAATAACTCGTCTTTATCAACACCATCTCTAACTATGTCTGTGTACTCTCTTGGTCTTGATCCAAAAATTTTATACAAATTTTCTATCTTAATCTTTATCTCACTCATTTGCGCCAGCCCTATATTGCTGCATTCTTTTGCCGAATGACTGAGAAACCCTGTCAAATATGATCGCCAAAGCTACAATAGCCAAACCATTGAGAAGGCCCATTGTAAAATATTGATTGGTGATGGCTTTTAAGACTGGTTGTCCCAATCCTTTAACCCCAATCATTGAAGCAATAACTACCATGGCGAGTGCCATCATTATTGTTTGATTAATACCAGCGAAAATTGTTGGTAAAGCTAATGGAAGCTGTACTCTAAATAATTTCTGAGTTCTATTTGCACCAAATGCATCTGCGGCTTCTAAAACTTCTTTATTAACTTCTCTAATACCAAGATCAGTAAGTCGAATTATTGGTGGGATTGCATAGATTATAACTGCAAGTAAACCAGGAATTTTACCAATACCTAATAACATAACAACTGGAATGAGATACACAAAACTTGGCATCGTTTGCATAATATCTAAAATTGGAGTAATTGCGGCTCTCGCCCTATCAGATCCTGACATTAATATGCCAATTGGTATACCTAGGCCGATAGACATTAGTGTGCAAACACCAATAATACTGACTGTGGACATCGTATCATCCCACATTCCAAAATATCCAATTAATAAAAAAGCAATTAAAGATGAAATAGTTAGAGCGACGCTTCTACTTCCATAATAAATCAATAATAAGAAAACGATTATTACGATAGGCCATGGAGAATTTTGTAGTATTTTTTCAAACCATACTAAGAAATAAAGCACTGGATCAAAAACCGCTTCAATAGTATCGCCATATTCACGTGAAAAGTTTCGGTAAGCGCCATCAAGAGACTTCTTAAATAGGCGAAGACTCTCCTTACTCATTTCAGGAAATGAAATAAAAAATTCGGTAAAGTTCATATAAATATGCGGACTATATTTCTATAGTCCGCAATATTATTTTTTTAATTATAACGCTGCTTCAATTTTAGCTTTTGCATTACCGTCAACCCAGCTGTGCCATTCTGTATAGTTTTTCAGAAAATGTATAGCTGTGTCTTCGCCAGATGCTTGATTGTCATCTTTCCAAGCTAATAAAGCATTAACAGTGCTGTTTGGAAGTGCTCTCTTTGAAATGTATTCCATTCCAAGATCAGAACTATTTTTAAAGTTATCAGTTACAACAGTGTATACTTCAGAAACAACCCATGCGTTAGGTTTTGGATCTGCACATCCGTCTTGAGAAGTACAAGTGTCCCACTCTTCTTTACTGTGTTCAACACCAAAGCTTAGTTTCTTAAGTGGATATTTGCCAAGAACTGCTGTAGGAGCCCAATAGTATCCTAGCCATCCCTCTTCTTTATTATATGCTTCACCGATAGCGCCAGCTAATGCACCACCTGATCCAGGATCAACTAGTCTCCATCCTTTTGCTTCCATATCATATGCTCTAAAGAGATTTCCAGTACTAATTTGACAGTTCCAACCTGATGGACATGTATAAATTGCTCCATCTCCGCCTTCCGGATGAGGGAAAAGTTCAGGGCGCTCTATAACGTCATAAACCGTTTGGATATCAGGATTTGCATCAGCCATGTACTGAGGAATCCACCATCCTTCTTCACCAGTGTCAGACAATACCTCAGCTGCATAATGCAAACGACCCTCACCTACTGCATTATCTAGAGCTATACGAACTGAATTAATCCATAGTTCAGGAGCTACATCCGGCTCACCTTTTTCCATCATTGATGTTGCTGTTGGCATAGTATCGCCGGGTACAAGTTCAACATTACAACCATACCCATTTTCTAATACTATTTTATCTACATGAGCAAACATTTCAGCTGATGCCCAATTCATTTCTGCGACAGTAATTGTGCCACAATCAGCTACTTCCTGATTTCTGTCGCAACTAACTGAAAAAATAACTGCAAAACCTGCTAAAAATATTCCAATTGCAGATTTTTTAAAAAATTTATTCATTTTTATCTCCTAATTTATATCTTTGATTATAATTGAAACATATATATGTAAGTGCTTCCACATAAAAAAAAATTAAATTATGTTACGTAATTAATTAGATAAACGTCTGATTTAATTATTTTTTTACTGAATAGATCTCAATTAATGGTGCGCTCATTACGAATATTGCGCCAATAAACTCTCTAATCGAGATTATTTCATTTGCAAGCAGATAGGCAGATATAACACCAATAACAACTTCAAACATCAATAGGATCCCCGCGCGTCCTGGATCAACTTGATCCTGACCATAGGTGACAAGCCAGTAACCTGGCAATAACCAGATAAATGAGAATATTAAAATTATCAAAATAGTATTCTTTAGAATATCATAGTTAAAACCTGAAAGTATTTGCCCATCTGGTAAGAATGTTGCAATAACAACAAAAAGACCCCCAATTAAAATAAAAACTGAAGTACCGAAATTTACATCAAGTTCCTCATTTATTCTTATGAGTGTTGCACAGATTGACCAGAGAAATCCTGAGAGAATTCCAAACAGATCTGCTAGGGTGCTAGGCATAAAATTTCCTTGATCCAACCCAGTTATAATAAACAGACCTATAAAACCTGAAGAAATTGAAAAAAACCTATAAATGTTTAAGGCCGCTCTCAGAAAAACAATTTCAATTAAAGTGCTCCATACAGCTGTTAAATAAAAAAAGATTAAGACTCTTGCAACATTACCTCTAATTAAACCTTCATTATAAAGACACATTGCAGCCGCTCCTGCTGAGGCTGCGACTATTGTAAGAATTAAATTTCGATTAGTTAATTTTGATATATTTTTGTATGAAAAAAATAATAAAAATAACCCAGCAATAGTGAAACTTAAAGTGAGCGGAATTGCATTATTATACGCATATTCATTTAGTAGCCTTAATGGATACCACCACGTACCCCACAATAATGTTGAAAGTACAATTGCATAATTGGGGTTTAAATTTTTTAACATAAGCTTATGTTGTACTATAATTACAAACTTTGGTAAAATTAGTTATGCAATTTAATTCTTATAATTATATTATTATTGGTGCCGGAAGTGCGGGTTGTGTTCTGGCAAATAGACTTTCAGCTGATCCAGAGATAAATGTATTGTTAATAGAGTCAGGTCCATCGGATAAAACGTGGAAAACCTCAATGCCAGCAGCTTTATTATACACAATGCATGACCCAAAATATAATTATTTATACGAAACTGAGCCTGAACCGTTCATGAACAATAGAAAAATGTTTTGCCCAAGAGGAAAGATGTTGGGAGGAAGTTCATCACACAACGGTATGGTTCATGTAAGAGGAAATCCAATGGATTTTGAAAACTGGGCTCAAAAAGATCTTAAGTCATGGAATTATAATAATGTTCTTCCTTATTTTAAAAAATCAGAGTCAATTGAAGGATTAGATGAAACTTATAGGAATAAAAGCGGTCCTTTAAAATTATCTCGATCTTCGGAAGGCAATGAATTGAGTAAGGTCTACCTAGAAGCAGCAGAACAAGCCGGCTATGAGATAAATAATGACATGAATGGATATAAGCAAGAGGGATTTGGTCTAATGGATACCACTATTTATGGAGGCAGAAGACAGAGTACGAGTGTAACTTACTTGCATCCAGTTATTAACAGAAGAAATCTTACCGTTATTACAAATACAATAGTAAACAAAGTTATTAT
>CACKBQ010000022.1 GCA_902598405.1 uncultured Pelagibacteraceae bacterium
CACCACCAAGATATACTATTGAAGTATTGCTTAGTCTGTCAGACCGAACACAGGTCTCAACTGTTTTTTTTCTATACAAATCCACAATAGTAACAGAACCTCCATTTCCACTGATTGCAATACGTCCGTCATCCATCATAATGGCATTTGTTAGACTATTTTTTGTTCCAATAAAAATATTATCAAATGCAAAAAGTTTGCAATCATCTTTAAAATAACCCGCCTCATAACATGCAATCGATGTAAATTTATCCGAAGGCACAATATCTTCAGGCCCGTAACGTGTTATTAGTGTAAGGTTTCCTGACATGCCTAACAGTAGTGATTTACCATCATCAACTTTAATACCTGACCAGTATGAGCCATCGTAACCAGTAGACACAACAAGCCAATTAAGGCCTCTATCGTCAGATATATAATATTTTCCTATTTCACCAACAGCATAAGCTTCATTTGCCGATGATTTTCTCCAAGATTGAGAGTCACCGTATGCATAGTTAAAGTGAGGTTGAAAATCGTCATCATCCATAAACAAGTAGCCCCAAGTATTTCCTCCATCCGTAGTTCTAAGCGACAACGCAAATGCACCAATAGCTATTCCCTCTCCATTTTCAAACATATGAATAGATAATAGAGGGGCATCAAAATCAATGTCTTCATATTGCTTTGTCCATGTTTTACCAAAATCACTTGTATGTAATATAGTTGCATCATGACCTGTGGCCCAACACTTTTGCTTTGAAATACAATCTATATCTGTGAGTGTGTTAGTGAATGGGACAACCTCTGACTGAGTCCAGTTATCGCCAAGATCATCTGAATATATGATAATACCATGTTCGCCAACAGCATAAATACGGTCATCAACTTTTTCCATTGAGTTAATAAGGGCTTTTGATGCCATTTCATTTATTGCAGCCAATCCAGATGCATAGTTAAAATTACTGGCAGCTAAATTTGAGGTAAGCGAAAGTAATACTGAAATTAATAAAAGAAAATATCTCATAAGCCCTAATTAAAATAAAACCCGACTTAAAGAAAATCAAGTCGGGTTTTATAAAATACTTAAAGTATTTTAGTTTTTTATCTTGCGTACCTTCTTAAGCCATCAGGTGTATAAAAGCTTACAGCTTTTTCTTCACCATTGTAAACAGTTGGCCTTGGAGATAGAGCTGGTCCAAATAGATTGGTTCCAGAATATGTTCTTGTTGCAAAGTCCATAGTATACTCTCCTTGAACATTACAATCAGTATCACCTAATCCAGTACCACCCATGTTACCCTGTACCGTTGTTTGATACATTGCTCTCATTAGATCCTGGTTATCATCATAAGCATCATGATAAACAAGCATTCCAGGTTGACCATCTAGGAAATAGAAAGTTCTTGAGGCATAAAGGTGTCTTTGTCCAGGCTTTAGTGACGCATGAACAATATGAACATCTCTCTCTTCAAATCTGACTACATCAGGATTTGGATGATTAGGTGTAAACGTATCTTCTACAGCTGTTTCAGATAACATATCGTTGTTCAATGGAACAATCATTGTTTGTTTTCCTTCGTATGACCAGTCATATCTGTCCTGCGCACCGTTGAAACCACCGTACGAATCAACTGTTACGATACCACCACCAGCAGTAGTTAATGTATCGTAAGTAATATCAGGCGCTCTTCTTACACGTCTTGTTGCTGGGCTGTATTGCCAAGCCTTACGAGGCTGCATGTAACTATCGATAAAGTCATGAACTAAAGTAACCGTTCCTGCAGTTCTTGGTGGTCCAAGGTTTTTCTGCATGAACAATGCAAATAAATTTTTATCCGCGTACATTGTTTTTGTATTTGGGTTAGGCGGAAAAGATATTGACGTTTCTTGTTGTCCTTGAGTAATTGAACCATCTGCTTTAACAGTTACAGATGTTTGAACTCTATCAACTGCACTCACTGTTCCAGCATACATACGATAATTCCAAACAAAGTGTTGAGGATGAGTTGGGTCAGGGAAAGGTACTTGACCCGCATTAGGAAGCTCTAAACCTTCGTTATCATTTATCATTGTACCATTAGATTGACTGATGGCAGCAATATCCGGAGCTAATGTGCAATCTCCACCATTCTCATAAACATCCATTCTGAATGTTTCTGGATAAGCAGAAAACATATTTAACATGCCTGGAGTAAGCATACTTGAATACTCAGATACGTTATCTGCTGTCACTGAGTACTTAATATGCCCGTCAGCAAGAGCTGCTGAAGAAGTTATCATCACCGATGATAAAGCAGCTATGATTAATTTTTTTATATTCATTTTTTTAACCTTTCCTAAATTAAAATGCGTATGAAACGTTTGCAGAGATGTAATCCTTATCAAAGTTCAGATTATCCATTTCATCTCCAAGCTGATTAACATAACTCATACCAACTTTCACATCGCCTTTGCTTAAATTACCAGACAATGAAAGTGATTGTTTACCAGGGACAAATCCACCAAGTGAAGTAGGTCCATAACCACTGAAGTCATGAGACCATACAAATGAAGGTGAGAAAGTCCATGCTGAGTTAACAACATTGTTGTAAGTTGCTGATCCAATCAAACGATATGTCATTGATGTTTCATCAATAGTGTTTCTGCTTTCACAGTAACTACCATTACCAAATAATGGGTCAGTCTGAGATGATCCGAGGTGTGTAGCTGCATCAAGAGCTCTTGCACCGTAAGCGCCATAGTTTGTCGCTCCAACAGCACCACCATTTGTTACACCGCCACATGCACTACCGCCTACACCATCTCTGTAACCGCCACGATTAACGCCACCTTTAGAATAATCTAGATCAGGAACATGTACGAACCCAAACTCAGATAAAAATACTGCGCTATCAGCTCCCAATGTATTAACTATTGGATGAGAAGCACTAAACGAAGTTGTAGTACCAACAGTTCCAGACCATACATCATATTCAATATATGGAGTTGTGTAGTAATCACCGGCCGCAATATCAGCTAAGCTGATTCTCGGTAAAGACGACCTGTTAAAGCTTTTAATTGCTCCAACAACATCAGCCCATTCTGCATCTGTATCACCTGTTCCAGCACGGTATGAATTAACCGCCATCATCTGCGCAGTACAAGCGGCAGTTCTAGCTGCAATTTGGTGAGCATGCGTTGGGTCATTCATGAACGCGACAATACCATCATGATCATTTCCAGGTTCACCCGTTAATGCGCATGGGCCACGAACCCCTTGTGCAACACCGATTGATAATAAGTTTGTCGTTCCTGCTGAGTCACTTAGTTGCTGACCTTGGTCACCTCCATTTGTTGCAAGAGGAAAATCTGGTCTATAAGTTAATTCAGCTTGAACGGTAGTACCATTTATATTTGTGTTGGCACTGATACCCATTGCTTGAATGTTTTCAGGATAAACGAACTCGTACTCTGCTAAATTAAGTGGAGTAACCGCAGCACCTAATAAAGCAGCAGCTGCAGCCTGTGTTGCAGCGGTATTAAAATCTGCACCACTTCCATCATTTTGAGCATTAGCATAACACTTAATTGAGTCGTGATATAATTTACCGTTAATTTCAGTGTAGTTATAGTATCTCAAAGCTTGATCTTTTTGAGCTGAAGACCATGCAAAGTTTGTAGCTGTTGCAGCATTATCACCACCGTAAAGTTTGTTAACTGCCTTCGGATTTTGATATGCGCCACACGCCGCTTCACCATAAGCAGTGTTTACAAGGCCAGAATAAATAGCACTAAGAGCCGTCGACTCTGCATTTTCAAAAGCAGTTATTGCTCCGTCTCCTTGTCCACTAGCTGACTGATAGTCACCATCAGCAAAAGAAGTACCTGCTCCACCGCCTGCATCGTCATCGCAACCAGCTGTACCCGCACATTGCGCGGCAAAAGTAAACGCGCCAACTAGATCGCCAGCGTGAATGCCTCTTTGTCCTTTAAATCGAAGGTAGGGTGCTTTACTGTCATACTGAGCAAAATAAATACCGAGATCAACTCCAGATCCTACATTGTCCAGATATGTTCTAAGCGCAAGACCAAATTGCTCTTCACCGTCAGCATAAATATGCTTTCCACCTTCAGCATCAAGAGCACCAACTTTACGGCCTGCCTTACGAGTGTACTCGTCCCAGTTATTGTAAGCAGCAGTTACACCGGCTATACCAGCATTCGTAGTTCCAAATCCAACGGATGAAACGGTTTGAACACCGCCACCAGCGCCACCGATAGAAGCAGCTTGGTCAGCTCCAGCAGCCAGTAGCATAGATTTAATTAAAATATTTGAAGAGTTTGTGTCTCCAAGTAAACCGGAGAAACCAGCTTGGAAACGATACATTGTGCTCGCTGTCCCTCCAAGTGCACCATTAAAATAAGAAATAGCATCCGCGTCACAGCCTGTGTTCGCTCCACCTAATAAAGTTGGTCCTGCAATCAATAGGCCACATGCCTCTGACAATTGTTGACTGTTTTGTCTGAACGCCGACGTGAATGTTAAACGGTCACCTTTTACAACTTCATTACCAAAGAACATTCCTCCTTCGTCAACTTCAACATGAGTTTCATCTAATTGAACATAAGCGTCGTAAGACCAACCATTATCTAAATATCCAGTTAATGAAATTTGAGGTGCAGGAACTAACGCTTCTCTAATTGATGAACCAGGAACTCTCAATTTTGACAAATCAATTGCATTGGTTGTTAAACCGTTCATGCCAACAGGAATAAACGTAGACTCACCCCAGTTGGTTACAAACTGACCAGCGGTTACAGTCATATCACTGTTAGCAACATCCATTGTCACGTATGCGTCCAACAAATCAATATTAGTTTCGATATCACTCAATTGATCACTTGTGAAAGGGGCCCAAGTAGGATTATTGAATGACGTTACTGGATTGTAAGAACCAACAAATGATAAATTTAAACTTGTACCATTATCAAATCTTCCAGAAATTTCTGTAAACACTCTTGATGTTGCATCAAAAACATCACCGCCATCAAAGTTCATGTTTCCATCATCAGCGTTTGCACTAAGTAAACTTCTTCGAGGACCTGAGGTTGTATCAGGTGTATTGCCGTATCCATCAGTGTATTGTTTCGCACATCCAGGAGTATCCGATGCTAACAACGCAGCTTGATGAGCAGCTGAAAAACTTGAAATTGCAGTAGCGAATGCTGCACTTCCATCACCAGCACTGATAGCGCCAGCTTCAGTAACACAATTTCTTTCAATTCTTACAGATAAACCAGAAGTAAGAGTTGTATTAGCTGTACCCGTAAAACCAGGTAAATTAATTTCTGCAGCACTTGCAAATGAGATTGTGCTGAGCACAAATACAAATGATGCTAATAAATGTTTTATTTTTGATGACATTTTTTTCCCCCTTGAAAAAAATCTTTAATATTTAATCTAACTATTAGTTATAGACTCAAAGTGCTATAGGCACTTTTGTAGCCTCATAATCTAATAAAGATTGCCTATTTGACTTAATAAAGAGCTTTAAGTCAAGAATTTAAATTAAGTATAAATGATAAAATTTTGGCACGTTTGGATATCAATTATTAGTGAATATCCTTGATTTTTGTAACATTCTTAAAAAATGCCATTTTTCAAAGATTTACAGTCAGATTACTGTCTCACATATACATATAAATTTACATATATAATGTATAATGTATTTCCGTAATTGATTAGTCATTTGCTTTCTGTGAATGAGATTCAGTGACACTTTTGCATCACCAGCAACTTATTCAATTTAGAGATCATTCGTCTCTCCGTTGGTACCAAAACATGTGGGGCTGAGGCAAAACCTTCCTCCATAAATATCAAAGAAATTTTTCTACCCATACTTAAAAAAGTTACACTCTTGGCTGCTCTCATTAATTTATGCTTTTTAAATAATTTTATTAAAAGCTTTGCATTTTCTTGTGAGAAAACTAAGCAGACATCAATTTGATTTTTTTTTATTAAATTGATTGTATCTTTCCTAAGACTTTTTTTGTAGGCAGTTCTGTAAATGACTTTTACTTGAACACCCATTTTAATTAATTTTTTTTGGAAAGTTATATTTCCAACTGAACTAGTCAAATATAAAATGTTTTTAAATTTAAATTTTTTAATTTTTGTAAAATTTAACTTAATATATTTTAGCATTTGATCACTATTTTGAGATGTGAAAATAATGTTCTTGTAGCCTGCTTCTCTGAGTTTTTTTTGTGAACGCGCCCCAATAATTAAAAAATTAATTTGTTTCGTAAGAGATTTGTCTTCAATGACAATTTGAGCAGCTCGTGGACTTGATATTAAAACTATTTTTGAGTTGGATACAATTAAATCACTTTTTACTTTTACAAAGCTGCTTAAAGAATCAACGATGCAGGGAATTTTATCTTTATCTAATTTAGCTTTTAAATTTAAAGATTCTTTTTTAGGGCGTGTAATTAAAATCATCTAGCTTATCAAGTTCATCTATTTTTTTTTGCCCAACTTTTTCAATAATATCTTTAGCCAATGATGAGCATACATTTTTATAATCTGATTTATTACTGACAATGTTTTTTTTAAATAATAATTTTCCATCGTGATCTAAAATTTGAAAACGGATATTCATATTGTCGTTTACAATTTTCGCATACACAGATACAGGGCTGTTACAATTTGCTTTTATCAGTTTTAAAATTCTGCGCTCAGCAGAGCATTCTATTTGAGTATTTTTGTCGTTAAGGTTCATAAAAAGTGATTTGAGATTACTCTTTTTTTTTGCCTGAATAGCAACTGCACCTTGGGAAGCCGCGGGTAGAAAATTTTCATAATCAAGAACTTCTGTGACCAGTTTATCCTTTTTTAATCTTTGTAAACCAGCCAAGCTTAGAATAATTGCGTCATATTGTTTATGATTCAATTTATCAATTCTTGTATCTACATTACCTCGTAATAATTTTATGTTTAAATCCTTCCTCACTTTCAATACTTGTGAGCGCCTTCTGATAGAGCTAGTTCCGACGATTGAGCCGGTTGGTAAATCGGATATTCTTTTTCCACTGCTTGATATCAAAGCATCATGCGCGTCATACCTTTTAAGCCAACATATAATCTCCAATTCCTCATTGTTCTCAACTGCTGGTAAATCCTTTAAGCTATGAACCCCTATGTCAACAGACCCAGATATTATTTCTTTTTCTATTTCTTTAATGAACAAACCCTTCCCTCCTATTTTATCTAATCGCTGATCACTATGTATATCACCACTGGTTTTAATGGTCTTAATCTCAAATGTGTGCGATTGCCTAATACTACTTACTTTATTAAGTTCACTGAGAAACATGTTGGTTTGAGCTTTGGATAGTTCGCTGCTTCTGATTCCTACTGAAATGGTTTTTAAGTCATTCATGATAATTATTCTAAAATATATATATTAGATATGATTACTATATATTAAAAAGTTGGGATAAGTTCAAACTTGGAAAAAATAATAATAATTCATGAAAAATAAAGTAGTTAAGGTAATGGGAATTGAATCCAGTTGCGACGAAACATCTGTAGCTATTGTTCAAAAGGATGATAAAGAAATAAAGGTTTTGTCTAACATTGTTAAATCTCAAATCGACATACACGAGCATTATGGCGGCGTGGTACCAGAGTTGGCTGCACGTGCTCATTCTGATGTGATTGATAAATTAATTGTTATGGCTCTTGAAAAAGCTAAGGTTTCATTGAAACAAATTGATGCTTTTGCTGCTACTGCAGGACCAGGATTACTTGGAGGTTTGTTGGTAGGTGTTGTAGCTGGCAAAACACTCGCTCATTATTCAAACAAACCATTTATTGCCGTAAATCATTTAGAGGGTCACGCGTTATCAATTAAACTAGAAAGAGATATCAGTTTTCCGTATTTATTACTATTGGTCTCTGGCGGTCACACTGAATTTACAATTATTAAAGGTTTCGATTCATATAAACGAATTGGTACAACAATAGACGATGCACTTGGTGAAGCATTTGATAAAACTGCTCGACTTTTGAAATTAGGCTACCCGGGAGGACCAGAAATCGAGAAGTACGCAGCCTATGGTGATAGCGATCGCTTCAAACTTCCAATGCCACTGATAAAAGAAAAAAACTCTCATTTTTCTTTTGCGGGATTAAAGTCCTCAGTTGCAAACATTGTAGCTGAACATAGATGTACTGAAAAATTTAAAAGAGATATGTCGGCGTCATTTCAAGAAACTGTAAATCGAATAATTTTTAACAAAACACAAAATGCAATAAGAGAGTATAGAAAATTAGTAAAATCTAAAAAGGATTTAAAGGTTGTTGTAGCTGGTGGTGTTGCCGCAAATAAAAGTATTCGTCACTCACTAAAAAAGCTTGGAGACATTGAAGATTGTGAATTTTTATTTCCATCAATAAAGTATTGCACTGACAACGGCGCCATGATTGCGCTTGCAGGAGTTGAGCGGTTTGAAAGAAATAAATTTAATAAATTAAATTTTAAACCGCAACCAAGATGGCCTCTTGATAAAAAAGCTATATTCATGAAGGGTAAAAGATCAATTGAAGGATAAAACAACATATCAAATTGGTGTTATTGGTGGGGGTGCATGGGGAACTGCATTAGCGAATATTATCGCAAAAAAAGATAAAGTTATTTTATGGGCAAAAGAAAAAAGTGTTTGTGATAACATCAATAAATTATCTGAAAATAAAAGGTATCTTCCAAAGATTAAATTAAGTAAAAAAATAACGTGCACAACATCAATTCTTGATGTGGCTGGGTGTAAAATTTTGTTCCTGGTCTCACCTGTTCAATATTTATCTACAAACTTATTAAAACTCAAAAAAAATGTTGAAACAAAAACAATATTTGTTTGCTGCTCTAAAGGCATTGAAATGAATAGCTTAAAATTACCGAGTGAAATAGTAAATTCTATATTTCCAAAAAATAAAATTGCAGTTATCTCAGGACCAAATTTTGCAGCAGAAATTGCTAAAGGCTTACCAGCCGCCACCGTCGTTGCTTCAACAAATGATCAAGTTGCAAACAAAATTGCTCAACTGATTAAGTCTCCATCATTGCGACCCTATTTATCTGATGACATTATTGGATCTCAGATAGCGGGTGCTTTGAAAAACATTTATGCAATAGCAAGTGGTATTGTTTTTGGAAAAAAATATGGGGAAAATGCTGTAGCTTCAATTATATCAAGAAGTTTTGCTGAAATAAAAATTGTTGCTCAATCTATGAATGCAAAAAAAAATACACTTACCGGACTATCTGGTATGGGAGATTTATTTCTTACATGTTCATCCAAAGAGTCTAGAAATTTTTCTTTGGGGATTGATCTTGCAAAAGGGAAAACACTAAATCAAATAATTGAAAAAAAGTTTTCAGTTGCTGAGGGAGTGTTTACCGTTAGAGCACTCAAGAAACTATCCATTGAAAAAAAATTAGATTTGCCAATCAACGAAGCTATTTACAAAGTTTTATACCGAAAAAAAAATATTGATGTTACAATCCAAGAACTGTTAAGTAGACCAATCACAAAGGAATAAAATGAACTACTGGTTAATGAAATCTGAACCTGAAACGTGGTCATGGGAACAACAGGTTAAAACCGGTAGTAAAGGTGAGGGCTGGGACGGTGTCAGAAACTACCAAGCATCCAATAATATGAAAAAAATGGAGAAAGGAGATCTTTGTTTTTTTTATCACTCGGTCAAAGAAAGGGATATTGTTGGTATAGTAAAAGTCGTTAAGAAATATCATCCTGATCCTACAGATAAATCAAAACGCTTTGGAATGGTATCAGTAGCAGCTGTGAAAGCCCTTAAAAATAAAGTAAACCTATCTCAGATAAAAGAGCACCCAAAACTTAATCATTTAGCCTTGGTTAAACAATCGCGTCTCTCCGTCATGCCAATAGATAAAAAGTCTTGGACAATTATTTGCAATCTCGGTGGTATCAAATAAGATAATTTTCTTATGAGTGATAATGAAAAGTTTGAAGTGAGCAGTGAATGGTCTGCAGAAGCTCAGATTAATTCTGACAAATACAATGAATGGTATGAAAAGTCTCTCGATAAAAATGAAGAGTTTTGGAGTGAACATGGCAAAAGAATTGATTGGATTAAACCGTATACAAAAGTAAAAGACGTTTCTTACAATAAGGATAATTTTGCAATTAAGTGGTATTACGATGGTACTCTGAATGCATCAAGCAACTGTATTGATAGGCATTTAAGACATAAAGCAGATCAAACCGCAATTATATGGGAAGGCGATGATCCAGCTGACTCAAAACATATAACTTATAAAGAATTACATAGTGAAGTATCAAAACTTGCTAACGGTATGAAATCCCTTGGTGTTAAAAAAGGCGATCGAGTAACTATTTATATGCCCATGATTCCTGAAGCGGCTTATGCCATGCTTGCTTGTACAAGGATTGGTGCAATTCACTCAGTTGTATTTGGTGGCTTTTCTCCAGACTCACTAGCTGGAAGAATTAGTGATTGCAAATCAGATATTGTGATCACTGCTGATGAAGGAGTGAGAGGTGGTAAAGCAATTCCATTAAAGAAAAACACAGATGAAGCAATTTCGATTTCAGGCGGAGTTCGCCATTGTATTGTTGTTAAAAGAACAGGTGGAGATATCGATTGGGTTGATGATAGAGATGTTTGGTATCACGAACTAACTGAAAAAGAATCTGATGATTGTCCACCAGAAGAAATGTCAGCGGAAGATCCTCTCTTTATATTGTATACATCTGGATCAACCGGAAAACCAAAAGGAGTCATGCATACCACTGGTGGTTATATGGTTTACGCCTCAATGACACATCAATTTGTCTTTGATTATAAAGAAGGTGACGTTTATTGGTGCACGGCAGATGTAGGCTGGGTTACTGGACATAGTTACATTGTATATGGTCCATTAGCGAATGGCGCCGTAACTGTGATGTTTGAAGGCGTCCCAAACTATCCAAGCGCCTCTAGATTTTGGGAAGTGGTCGATAAACACAAGATTAATATTTTCTATACTGCACCAACTGCAATAAGGGCATTGATGCGAGAAGGCGAAGATCCTGTTAAAAAAACTAGCAGGTCCTCACTCAAATTACTCGGGACTGTTGGTGAGCC
Source organism: uncultured Pelagibacteraceae bacterium (assembly GCA_902598405.1). Taxonomy (GTDB): domain Bacteria; phylum Pseudomonadota; class Alphaproteobacteria; order Pelagibacterales; family AG-422-B15; genus CACNXQ01. Next base: position 11,156 of record CACKBQ010000022.1, read on the forward strand.
TATTAATCCAGAAGCGTGGATGTGGTATTATAATGTCGTTGGCGATAAAAAATGTCCAATTGTTGACACATGGTGGCAAACAGAAACAGGAGGAATTTTAATAACACCTCTTCCAGGAGCCATTGCGCAAAAACCAGGTTCAGCAACAAAACCTTTCTTTGGTGTCAAACCAGAAATTTTAGATGCAGAGGGAAAAATTCTTGAAGGTGCTTGCGAGGGTTCTCTTTGCCTGGCGGACTCTTGGCCTGGGCAAATGAGAACAGTTTATGGTGATCATAAAAGATTTATTGAAACGTATTTCTCTCAATTTGATGGAAAATATTTTACAGGTGATGGGTGTAGAAGAGATGAAGATGGTTATTACTGGATCACTGGAAGAGTGGATGATGTTATAAACGTATCTGGTCACAGAATGGGAACGGCAGAAGTTGAGTCAGCTCTTGTTGCTCATCCTAAAGTTAGTGAGGCAGCAGTTGTTGGTTACCCTCATGATATTAAAGGTCAAGGAATCTATGCATACGTTACGCTCAATGCAGGAGAAGAAACATCAGATGTATTGTATAAAGAACTTGTTGCCTGGGTTCGAAAAGAAATTGGTCCAATCGCATCACCTGATTTAATACAGTGGGCACCAGGTCTGCCAAAAACTCGATCTGGTAAAATTATGAGAAGAATTTTAAGAAAGATTGCTGAAAACGATTACAGTAATTTAGGTGATACATCTACACTAGCAGAACCAGCTGTGGTTAATGATCTTGTAGAAAATCGAATGAACAAGTAGTTTCTTGTGAGTGATAAAAATATTGTCAAAGATTTAATCAAAGAACACAAAATGATTCCACATCCTGAGGGAGGTCATTACGTTGAGATTTTTAGAAATGATGATGTCACTCATATATATTTTTTACTTGAAGAGCACGAAAAGTCACACTGGCATAGAATAACAAAAACTGAAACTTTACATTTTTACTCAGGCAGTCCTTTAAACATATACACTTCAAAAGACGGTGTGGAATTCGAAATAGATCAAATAGGATCCAATAATAATTTTATGTACACAGTAGAAAAAGGGACTTGGTTTGCTTTGAAATCTTCTGGTGCGTATAGCTTGATTGGATGCACGGTCGCACCCGCTTTTGAATTTGAAGATTTAGAACTGGCACCAAAAGATTGGAAGCCATCTAAATTTAATTATAAACTTTGATTACAAATCAATTGGTCGATATACTATTTAGTTATTATTAAAAAATATGGAGTAATAAATGTTTGTATCTTTTACCGATTGGGAATTCGACGGAAATATTGAAAATGCCGTTGAAAATATGAAAGGTTTTTGGCCTGAGATGAAAAAGCATGGAGCGACTAATATGCGCGCAACAGTCACGGGCGAAAAAACACTTAGAACGATGACTATTTGGAGTAGCGAAGAACAAATGAAAGCTAACATCGATGAAATTAGAGCAGCGGCTTCTAAAGCTGTAGGCATGACCACAACAGATGGAATGATGGGTACAATCGCAGTCGAGCTTGACTGATTAATTCATGAGAGGGTTGAGAAATCAACCCACTCAATTAAATCTAAAAATCTGAGGTAATACCTTTTTTTTCCCAGTCACCAAAACGTGTTGGCTCTGGACCATCTGCGCCGCCTATTTCTTTTTTCTTTTTAGGCAGTTTGGAATCATTTTTCTTGTGTTCTTTGTCCTCGACAGCTTCTGTTTTTTTATCGCTCATATATATAATGTAATCTCTA
>CACKBQ010000023.1 GCA_902598405.1 uncultured Pelagibacteraceae bacterium
TGTATTTGTGTTCTAGCGCACCAACTGCACCAAATGTCACAACAGCTGCTGATCTTACAAATTGCACTAAAGTCTGGGAGAATACGTCAGGAAATACGATTAGCATTACACAAGGAGGATCATTCGACATGTCAGGGTCTATATCAAGGCCTGCTAATGGAACTTATACTCACGGGGTAATGTTGTTAAACAATACTTTCGGAATTACTATATCGGCCGAGTTTAGCGCATCGATGACAGGTTCTGATGGTACTACCGGTGCTTATTGCGCATCAAAAGAGGTTGATACCACTTTTAGAGCTCAACCTGAAGGAGGAAGTATTATACCTGCTGGAGGAACTTCTACATGTGCTGACTCCGCACCCACAGCCGGAAAAACAACAGAGACACTACTTACTTTTGACTTTGGTGCGTTCAATGCAACAGCTATAGCTAATAACATTAATGGAACTAATTCTGATGTCACAGGATATTTGATTGACAGTGATAGTAAGTTAGCTAGTGAAGGCAGTGACGTTAACCAATTATTAGGTGTAGTCTCATTTGATCCATCAATTACATTCACAGATAGTACTACCAGTCTTGATATGTCGATGAATGTAGGTGAAGGAATGACACTTGCAAACAATGGTTCTAACCAATTATTTATTGGAAGTGGTCCATTTCAATCTTTGATATCAGTTGATTAAAACTTGAATTGCTCGTTTAAAATTCTTTCATCGAATGAGTGATCCTCATCAAAAAGAAGCTCTACAAATTGACCTTTACTTTGATGTACTTCAACAGAACTGATATCTCTAAACTCAGTACTATCAGCGACAACACTTACAGGTCTTTTTTTGCTATCAATAATCTCAAATTTTACATTTGATTCATTGTTTAATATTGCACCCTTCCATCTTCTGGGTCTAAAAGCACTTATAGGAGTTAATGCAAGAACATCTGCATTTATTGGAAGTATTGGACCGTGAGCAGATAAATTGTAAGCTGTACTTCCGGAGGGCGTTGAAATTAATACACCATCACAAATAAGCTCATCCAACCTTACTTTGCCATCAACTGAAATTTTTATTTTTGATGCTTGATGTGTTTCTCTAAGTAATGATACTTCGTTAATAGCAATCGCTTCATGAATAGAGCCTTCGACACTCACTGCTTTCATTATCAACGGAGATATTTTAATTGATTGAGATTGATTAATTCTATTTACCAAATCGTTTTCATTTGAAGAGTTCATCAAAAATCCAACGCTACCGTAATTTAAACCAAATATTGGCAAGTGCTTATCCATGTAAGATTTTATAGCTTCAAGCATAAAACCATCGCCACCTAAGACCACTATTACATCAGCATTATCAAAGTCATTCTTGCCAAACTTGTCTTCTAAAATTTTTTTCTGAGAACTTGCCTCATCACTGCTAGAAGCCAAAAAAACTGGTTTGCTTAAATTCATTGTTTTTTACCTACAAAAAAGTATTCCTTTATCCTAAAATCTTCTCTAATTGAACATAATTAATTATTTATTCTTATTCTTATGTCTTTAGATGGGTATTTACTATCAATAGATCAAGGCACAACCAGTTCACGGGCCTTAATTTTAGATATTAATGGAAATATAATTAGCCAAAAAAACTTTGAATTTAAACAGTATTTCCCAAATGATGGTTGGGTTGAACATGATCCAATAGAAATTTTAAAGACAACACAAGACGCTATTAATTTTGTAATTAAAGAAACAAATATTAGCCCAAAAGATCTCAATATTGCAGGTATTACAAATCAGAGAGAGACGGTTGTTGCATGGAATAAATTAACAGGAAAGCCAGTTTACAATGCCATTGTGTGGCAGGACAGACGAACAGAAAACTTTTGTGAGATATTAAGACAGGAGAATTTAACAAAACTTATACAATCAAAAACTGGGCTCATAATTGATCCCTACTTTTCAGCAACAAAAATTAAATGGATTATTGAAAATATTGAAGAAGCTAAAAATGTAATGAATGAAAATAATCTATTGGTCGGAACTATTGATTCATGGCTTATCTGGAATTTTACAAAAGGCGAATGTCATTACACTGATGTTACAAACGCATCCAGAACAATGCTTTATAATATAAATGAAGACTCTTGGGATGATGAATTATTAAATATTTTTAATATAAACAAAAATATTTTGCCTGATGTAAAAAATTGCGTTGATGATTTTGGAGTAATAGATTCTAGTTTCTTTGGAGAAAAAATTTCAATAGGTGGTGTAGCTGGTGATCAACAGGCAGCAACTATTGGACAGGCTTGTTTCAAAGAAGGAATGGTTAAGTCAACTTACGGCACAGGTTGTTTTTTATTAATGAATACTGGAAATAATTTCATAGAGTCTGAGTCCAATTTATTGTCCACTACTGCTTATAATATATTTAATAAAAAAGATTTTGCTTTAGAGGGTAGTATATTCAATGCAGGTACCGTTGTTCAATGGATGCGTGATGAAATGAATTTCATTAATGATGCAAGCAAGGTTGAAGAGCTCGCAAATAATAGCACTAACGAAATACAATTCATTCCTGCTTTTACCGGTTTAGGTGCTCCTTATTGGAACTCTGATGTAAGAGGTCAAATTACAGGAATCACTCGGGATACTTCTAAGGCAGATATTGCTATGGCTGCATTAAAATCAATATGTTATCAAACAAGAGATCTTATTGAGTGCCTGCTTAAAGATACAGAACTAAAGAGCAATGATTTTACTATTAGAGTTGATGGAGGTATGTCTAAAAATAATCTTATGATGCAATTATTGTCGGATATCACTCAAATAAGAATTGAAAGGCCATTGAATCAAGAGACGACTGCTATGGGTGCAGCATACTTAGCTGGAATGAAATCTGGAGTTTACAAAGATGTTGCAGAGGTCGAGAAATTGTGGAAGACTGACTGCAAATTTGAACCTTCTATTTCGTTGGATGAGGCTGATCAACAATATAATAGATGGTTAAAAACTGTAAAAGGACTGATTAATAATGGTTGATGTAAAGAATAATGTCTCAAAAGAGGAATGGGAAACAAGACAAGACTTAGCCGCTTTTTATAGAACAATTCCATATTTTGGTTGGGATGATTTAATTTTTACGCACATCTCTGCAAAAGTTCCCGGTGCTGATGATGAGTTTCTAATTAATCCATACGGATTTTTATTTGATGAAATAACTGCCTCAAACTTAGTGAAAGTTAACTTAAAAGGGAAAATACTCAGTGATACAAATAATTTTATAAATCCTGCAGGATTTACAATTCACAGTGCAATACACGAATCAAGAGATGATGCGCATTGTATTGTTCATCTTCACTCAAATGACGGCGTGGCAGTAGCATCTCTGAAAGATGGTTTGTTACCTCTATCACAAACTGGTATGTTAGTTAGAAGTCAAATTGCATACCACGATTATGAGGGAGTTGCACTTTTTGAAGAAGAAAAAGAAAGATTAGTAAAGGATCTTGGTGATGCACGTTTAATGATACTCAGAAATCATGGAACATTAGCTATAGGTAAAAATGTTGCAGAAGCATTCACTAATATATATTTCTTGGAGAAAGCATGCTCTTATCAAGTAAGAGCTCTTTCTGGAAATCTTGAATTGAACTATCCCTCAGAGGAATCAATTGAAACAACAAGACAACAAGGTGAGGGAAGAGAAATGGCTGCGGCTTTACTATGGCCTGCAGTGAAAAGAAAGATGGAACGATTAGACTCATCTTTTCTTAATTAATCAAATTAAATAAGGAGATATAGATGAAAGTATTGTGTATTTTATACGATGATCCAAAAGGGGGAATGCCGTCAAGTTATCCAGTGGAAACTTTGCCAAAAATTGAAAAATATCCAGATGGTCAAACATTACCAACACCAAAAGGAATAGATTTTAATCCTGGTGAATTGCTTGGATGTGTTTCTGGCGAACTAGGCTTAAGAAAATTTCTTGAGGACGCTGGCCATACTTTGGTAGTTACAAATGATAAAGATGCGCCTGGATGCGTAGCGGAAAAAGAACTCGTTGACGCTGATGTAGTAATTTCACAACCCTTCTTTCCATTCTATTTAACAAAAGAACGTATTGCTACGGCTAAAAATTTAAAAATGGCCATAACTGCTGGTATAGGTTCAGACCATGTTGATTTGCAAGCTGCCATGGACAATAAAATTGATGTGATGGAAGTTACCTTCTGTAATTCAAGGTCTGTAGCTGAGCATATTGTAATGATGATTTTATCTTTAGTTAGAGATTATCATAATCAATACCGAATTATTAATGAAGGTGGATGGAATATCGCAGATGCAGTACAAAGATCATACGACCTTGAAGGGATGCATGTAGGTACTGTTGCAGCTGGAAGGATAGGTTTGGATGCATTAAGAAAACTTAAGCATTTTGATGTTCACATGCATTATTTTGACAGGCATAGATTACCAGAGTCAGTAGAAAAAGAATTGAATTTGACTTTTCATGATTCTGTTGAGTCAATGGTTGCGGTATGTGACGTTGTTACAATCAATTGTCCACTTCACCCTGAAACTGAAAATCTTTTTGACGATGAGATGATCGGAAAAATGAAAAAAGGAGCATATATCGTAAATACTGCTCGCGGTAAAATTTGTGATCGCGATGCAATTGCCCGTGCCTTAGAGTCAGGTCAATTAAGTGGCTATGCTGGCGACGTATGGTTTCCGCAACCAGCTCCAAATGATCATGTATGGAGAACGATGCCAAATCACGGTATGACACCACATACTTCTGGAACATCGCTATCAGCACAAGCAAGATATGCAGCTGGAGTTCGGGAAATCCTTGAATGTTTCTTTGCTGGAGAAGATCAAAGAACTGAATACACAATTGTTAAAGACGGTGCACTTGCTGGAACAGGTGCTCACTCTTATAGTGAAGGTTCTGCTACAAGTGGTTCAGAAGAAGCAGCAAAATACCAAAGAAAATAGTCTAAATTTTATATTGGGACGGAGTAAAATCCGTCCTATATAATATTAGTATGCTAAGCGTATTTAAAAACTACTTCTCACATTCCACCATTTATGGTTTCTTCTTAATGGCAGCCTTCGGACTCTTTTTTATTACTTCGAACAGTCTATTAACAGATTATTTATTTTGGTTTTTTATTCCAATTATTTTAGCGCCTTTCTACGAGTGGTATGTTCATAAGTACCAATTGCACCGAGAGCTTTCAAAAAAAGAAGGGTGGTACAGAAGATATCAGATCGTATTACACCATGGACACCATAAAGATCCCGATAATATAAAACTTCAATTTGCTCCATGGAGATACTTAATTTATACATACGGACAAGTATATCTGCTTTACTCACTTATACTTTGGAGTTTTCCTGCAGCCATGGTTCCCTTTACGGGCCATCTTGTTTACCATCTATGGTATGAATGGGTACATCTAGCCCATCATTCAAAAGAGTATAAGCCAGTTTCTACACTTGGAAAAAAATTAAGAGATGCACATATGAGTCATCATTTTCATAATGAAAATTATAATTGGGGAATTACCAATATGATCGGTGATTATTTCTTTGGAACGTTAAAGGATAATAAGTCTATAAAAAAAAGTACCACAGCAAAGTCAATTGCGGGTTACACTGACTAATTAATTTTTTTTCCACTTTTCGTTAAATGTGATTTTGTTCTCATTAAATTCTTTCTCACAGGCTATAAAAAAGCTTTCATATACTCCTATTGAGTTTTTTCCAGGATTGTACTTTAACTTACCCTGAAGATCTAAAACAAAAAGCTTCATTTGAGTTGACTCTGGCATGAGTAATTTTGTTCTATGGTCAGCACATTTTTCAATTAATTGATGATGCTTTTCTGAGCATGCGGGCAGTAAAACAATTACAAATAGTAATGGAACAATAAATTTCATAAACGCTAGAATTTATGTAGCAGTAATTTAACACTAAATCTATAAAATAAAAAGTGGTGCCCCCACACGGACTTGAACCGCGAACCTATTGATTACAAATCAATTGCTCTACCAATTGAGCTATAGGGGCTTGATTATTAAACTTTTAAATTTTTAAGTTTTAATTGTCTATAATTATTTATAGAATACAGAGATGAAAAAATTCTTAGATTTTATTGGTGGTCAAATCGCATTAGCTTACTTAATTGTTTTCTTCATATTAGTAATCTCAATGATTGCTTTAGCTTTTTAAATTTATATTTGAAATATAAAACATCATAATTGCTGCTGCATTTGATACATTTAAACTTTCGAGATTATTGCTCATTTCAATTTTAAGGTTTTTATCACAAAGTGAAGAAGTGATTCTTCTCATCCCTTTACTCTCTGATCCTAAAATGAAAACAATTTTATTCGGGAATGCAATATCTGTAATTGAGCTTTGAGCTTCCATATCTAGGCCATATATCCAATAGCCTTGATCTTTAAGTATTTTTATACAAGAGCTAATATTTTGAATTTTTGTAAATGGTACTTTATCAATAGCACTTGAAGCAGTTTTTGCTAAAAATGAATTCTCAGCTACTGAGTTATGATCGGTTAAAATTATGCCATCAACATCAAATGCAAGAGCAGATCTAAATATTGCACCAACATTTTGTGGATCGTCAAGTTGATCTAATAAGAAGATAATAGATGTTTCTTTATTTAAATTATTAATAAAATCAGAAAGATGAGGTGGTTGAATTTTTTCAACCCTTATGCAAATTCCCTGATGATTTGAGATGCCTTTTAAAATTAAATCAATTTCTTCTCTGGTCTTCTTTATAGATATAATATTATAATCTTCTAATTTTACCTCGCTTCTAAGTTTTTTTTCAGCCTCAGAAGTGAAATAAACTTCATATTTAACTCTGTTTTTATTCATTAGAGCCCCAACTACTGCGTGATGGCCATATATCCAGTAATCTGAATTTTGCCTTTTTTTTGGGAGTTTTTTTGATCTCTTGCTCATTGTCTTAATAATTTAACATTTATAATTTAATTAGGTCTAAAAATATTAATATTTATTGATTTAGGGTCTTTTTTTACATATAAGTCACCCCTTAAGGTTCTATAGACAAAGTCTAGGGAAACTTATCTTGAGATGTTGAACTATCTCGGGAGGGGTGCCCGAGTGGTTAAAGGGGACGGGCTGTAAACCCGTTAGCTATGCTTACGTTGGTTCGAATCCAACCCCCTCCACCACGTTAAGGTACCTTAGGGTAGCTTGAAGGAATAAGCGGGTGTAGCTTAGTGGTAAAGCTCCAGCCTTCCAAGCTGATTACGAGGGTTCGATTCCCTTCACCCGCTCCAAAACAACGAAGACTAAAAACTGAGAGGAACAAAAAAAATGGCTAAAGAAAAATTCGATCGAAGTAAACCACACTGTAACGTAGGAACTATCGGTCACGTGGATCATGGTAAAACAACTTTGACCGCGGCAATAACAAAAGTATTATCAGAATCAGGTGGAGCAGAGTTTACTGCATATGATGCAATTGATAAGGCTCCTGAAGAAAAAGAACGTGGAATTACAATTTCAACAGCTCACGTTGAATACACAACAGACGCAAGACACTACGCTCATGTTGATTGTCCAGGACATGCTGACTATGTAAAAAACATGATTACAGGTGCTGCGCAAATGGATGGAGCAATATTAGTTGTTAACGCTGCAGATGGACCAATGCCACAAACTAGAGAGCATATACTTCTCGCACGTCAGGTCGGTGTTCCGGCAATAGTTGTTTATTTGAATAAAGTAGATCAAGTTGATGATGCAGAATTATTAGAGCTTGTTGAAGTTGAGATCAGAGATATTCTCAATGAATATGAGTTTCCAGGTGACACTACTCCAATAGTTAAAGGTTCAGCGTTGGCAGCAGTCGAGAGTAGAGACGATGAAATTGGAAAAAATTCAATTGTGGAACTCATGAAAGCTGTTGACGATCATATACCTCAACCTGAGCGTGATAAGGATAAGCCATTCCTTATGCCGATTGAGGATGTATTTTCAATATCTGGACGTGGTACTGTTTGTACAGGAAGAGTTGAAAGTGGTATCGTTAAAGTAGGTGAAGAGCTTGAAATAGTTGGTATTAAAGAAACTCAAAAAACAACCTGTACTGGAGTTGAGATGTTCCGAAAACTCTTAGATACTGGTGAAGCAGGTGATAATATCGGTGCACTTTTAAGAGGCATTGAGAGAGACCAAGTTGAAAGAGGTCAAGTTCTTGCACATGTTGGCTCAATCACGCCACATACTAAATTTAAATGTGAAGCTTATGTATTAAAAAAAGAAGAGGGAGGCAGACATACTCCTTTCTTTACAAATTATCGTCCGCAGTTTTATTTTAGAACTACTGACGTTACTGGAGTTTGTAAGCTTCCTGATGGAACTGAGATGGTTATGCCTGGTGACAATATCGCAATGGAAATTGAGCTTATTGCACCAATTGCTATGGATAAAGGTGTGCGTTTTGCAATTCGTGAAGGTGGACGTACAGTTGGATCAGGCGTTGTAACGGAAATTATCTCATAACTGGAGGAGTGTAGCTCAACTGGTAGAGCACCGGTCTCCAAAACCGGGGGTTGGGGGTTCGAGTCCCTTCGCTCCTGCCACTTAAGGTAAATTTATTATGAAGCCATTTAAGTTTATTCAAGAAGTCAGAAGAGAAGGTAGTAAAGTCACATGGCCTACTTCTAGGGAGACATTGACCGGTTCTGTTATGGTTGTATTAATCACTGCTTTTGCAGCAGTTTTTTTTCTTATCATCGATCAGATATTCAGTTTTGGACTAGATAAACTTATTGGAGTTGCTGTTTAAAAATGTCACACAAATGGTACATAGTCCATGCGTATTCTGGCTTTGAAAAAAAAGTTGCTGCAGCAATTTCAGAAAAAGCTAAAACAAAAAATATCGAGTCTGCTTTCAGTGAAATTATTGTTCCTACTGAAGAGGTTGTTGAAGTAAAAAAAGGAAAAAAGAGAAATGCAGAAAGAAAATTTTTTCCAGGTTATGTATTAACTAAAATGGAGATGACCGATGAAACATATCATATGGTTAAAGCTTTACCAAAAGTAAGCGGCTTCCTAGGTCACACACAAGGAAAGCCATCAGCGGTTCCTGAGAGTGAGATAAATAAGATTTTACAAGATATTGAAGAAGGTGTAACTAGTCCTAAACCATCTATTACTTTTGAAGTTGGAGAACAAGTTAGGGTAAGTGATGGACCATTCGCTTCTTTTAACGGCTTAATTGAAGAGATTGATGAAGAAAGAGCACGAGTTAAAGTATCTGTATCTATATTTGGCAGATCAACACCTGTAGAATTAGAGTATACACAAGTAGAGAAAGCATAATGGCAAAAGAGATCGAAGGCACATTAAAATTACAAGTTCCTGCAGGACAGGCTAACCCATCTCCGCCAGTCGGACCTGCCCTAGGTCAAAGAGGTATTAATATTATGGACTTTTGTAAGATGTTTAATGATAAAAGTAAAAATGAACAGCCAGGCGTTATGTTACCTGTTGTAGTTACTTATTTTACTGACAAGAGTTTTACAATGGATATAAAACTTCCGCCTGCATCATTCTTTATTAAAGAGGCTCTAAAAATTAAAAAAGGATCTAAGGAACCTGGTAGAGATATAATAAAAACTATTACAATTAAACAATGTGAGGAAATTGCATCAAAGAAATTAAAAGATTTAAACGCTAATACTGTAGAGCAGGGTGTTAAGATAATCGTAGGATCTGCAAAGTCCATGGGTATAGAGGTAACAGGATAATGGGTAAAAGATTGAATAATATTATTACAGAGAATGATTTTTCAAAGAGCTACTCTGTTGAAGAAGCTGTCGATATGGCAATTAAAACATCAACAACTAAGTTTAATGAAACTATTGATATTTGCATGAATTTAAATATTGACCCTAAGAATGGCGAGCAAAATGTTCGAGGTAAGATCAAGCTTCCAAAAAGTTTGGGAAAAAATGTAAAGGTTTGTGTATTTGCATCAAATGATAAGCAACAAGAAGCTAAAGATGCTGGTGCTGACATTGTAGGATCAGATGAACTTGTAGAAAAAGTCGAAAATGGATTTGTTGATTTCGATAGATGTATTTCTACTCCTGACATGATGTCCAAAGTTGGTAAACTTGGAAAAGTTCTTGGACCTCGTAATCTAATGCCTAATCCAAAATTAGGTAGTGTAACAAATGATTTAAGACAAGCAATTGAGGATGCTAAGTCGGGCGAACTTGAATTTAAAAACAGTGATACGCTTATTCAGGCGGGGATTGCAAAATCTGATTTTGAAAAGAGTGATGTTATTAATAATATAAAATTTTTCTATGAAACAATATCTAAAGAAAGACCTTCAGGAATTAAAGGTGATTTTGTTAAAAAAGTATCAATCAGTCCTACAATGGGCCCGGGTATCAATATAAACTTGGATTCCTTTGGAGCGTAAAATGAAAAGAGAACAAAAAGAGATATTCATTAAGAATTTGAAGACAATTTTAAGTGAGAATAGCCTTGTTCTAGTCTTTCATTACAGGGGTATGTCCATGACCGATATGACTGAATTAAGAGTTCAGTCTTTCAATTCTGGATGCAACATAAAAGTTACTAAAAATAGGTTAACAAAATTGGCCCTTAAAGGTTCGGATAAATCAGAGCTATCTGAACTTTTTGACGGACCAACAGCTATTGCCTACTCAAATGATCCTGTAGAATTGACAAAGCTTTTGACAAATTTTGCCAAAAATAACAGTAATTTAGTTATTCTTGGCGGAATAATGGATAATGAAATTTTAACTGTTGAAAAAATTGAAATTTTATCTAAATTGCCATCTCTCGAGGAAATAAGGGCACAATTAATAGGTTTGATAAGTACTCCTGCGCAAAAAATCGCATCAGTGTTAACTGCACCATCAGGTGATTTAGCAAGAGTCTTTAATGCATATAGTACAAAGTAATTTAATTAAGAAAGGGAATAAATATGGCTGACCTCCAACAAATAGTTGATCAACT
>CACKBQ010000024.1 GCA_902598405.1 uncultured Pelagibacteraceae bacterium
GAAGCAGAGTTCAAGCTGTAGTGAATGAACTACAGGGTGAAAAAATAGATATTATTAATTGGTCTAATAATGTTGCGAATTTGGCTATAGCATCTTTGTCGCCTGCAGAAGTTTTAAAAGTTGTCTTAGACGAAGATCAAAATAAAATTGAAGTTGTGGTGTCTGAGGAACATTTGAGCCTTGCAATAGGAAGAAGAGGTCAAAATGTAAAACTTGCTACAGAATTAACAGGGTATGAAATTGACATTTTAACAGAGGATGAAGAGTCCACAAAACGTCAAGAGGATTTTATTAAGAAAACAAATATATTTGTATCATCATTAGATGTCGATGAAACCCTTGCACAGCTTTTGGTGAGTGAGGGGTTTGGTAGTGTTGAAGAAGTGATTGATGCTGAGAAATCAGAACTACTATCCATAGAGGGATTTGACGAGGAAATTGTAACGGAACTAATAGAAAGAGCAAAAAAATATTCATTAGATAAGGATGAGGAAAACCAGTCAAAAATCGAAAATTTAAAAGTTTCTGAGGATTTAGCTCAGTTTGATCTGCTATCAAAAGCAATGATAGTTAAGCTTGCTGAAAATGAAATTAAAACACTCGATGATTTTGCAGGATTAACAACTGATGATCTGATTGGTTATTTAGAGGTCAAGGGAGATAAAAACTCAAAAGTGCCAGGGTTATTGGAGGAGTATAATTTAACTAGAGAAGAAGGTGACCAATTAATAATGGAGGCTAGAAAAATTTGGCTTGATTAGTCGTATTTATAAAAAATTGTAATGGTTGATAGTAAAGATAAAATAAAAAAGAAAAAAACTCTTAGTTTAAAATTAGGTACAAAACCTATGATTACTCCAAAGAGAAATATTGAGGTCGGTAAGACTGTTATTGTTGAAAAGAAAAGATACAAGAGAGGTCCAAGTCAAGAAACCCAATCACAAAAAAGCAATATTAATGAAACAAGTATTGATGAAAACAAATCACTTAATATCAATGAAACAAATACTAATGAAAATAAATCTGGAGTTGTACTTAAACCACTTTCGAAAGATGAACAAAAGAGAATTCTAAAAGCAGACAGTAAAAAAGAAAAAAAAGATGCAATAGATAAAATTAGATTAGGGAAAATCTCAAACCCATCAAATAATAAAGATACTTTGATTGCAGTAAAAGAAAATATTAAATTTAACAATCTAGATAATAAAGGAATCAAAAAAGATTTAGATAAGAAAAAAAGTCCTGAGGTAGTTCATGAAATAGATGATCGAAAAAAAACACAAAATACCTTTGGAAGAAAAAAAATTCGAGAAAGAAAAGTTACTATTGTTACAGCTTTAAGTGACATCGATGAAAGAACAAGAAGTCTTGCAGCCTATAAGAGAGCTAAACAGAAAACAAAGAAAACAAATTTAGATAGTGAGCCTGCAAAAAAAATTGTAAGGGATGTTTATATACCAGAATTTATTACGGTTAAAGAATTGGCAAATAGAATGACAGAAAAATCTGGCGATTTAATAAAATCATTAATGAAAATGGGTATGATGGCTACAATAAATGAGTCAATTGATGCAGATACAGCTGAACTTTTGGTAACAGAATTTGGTCATAATTTTAAAAGAGAAAATATAGAAGACATTGAAAAAGATTTAATATCTAAGGATAAAAACGCTGAAAAGAATGATATTAGATCTCCGATTGTCACAATCATGGGACACGTTGACCACGGTAAAACATCTCTACTAGATAAAATCAGAAATACCAATGTTGTTTCGGGGGAAAGTGGTGGTATTACTCAACACATTGGTGCGTATGAAGTAGAGCATAAGAGTAAAAAAATAACATTTATTGATACACCGGGTCATGCAGCTTTCACAGATATGCGGGCAAGAGGTGCTAATGTAACAGATATAGTAGTTTTAATAGTTGCTGCCGATGATGGTGTAATGCCACAAACTAAAGAAGCTATTTCACACGCTAAGTCTGCCAAGGTTCCAATAATTGTTGCAATAAATAAATGTGATAAACCGGATTCAAATCCTCAAAAAATAAAAGAGCAGTTACTGTCAGAGGACTTAATAGTTGAAGAATTATCGGGAGATATTCAATCAGTTGAAGTATCTGCAGAAACAGGAAAAAATTTAGATAAGCTTCTCGATGCCATTTTATTACAAGCTGAGCTTTCAGAGTTAAAAACTAATAACAAAACTTATGCAGAGGCAACAGTAATTGAAGCAAATGTAGATAAAGGCAGAGGACCTCTTTGTAATATAATTGTGACCAACGGAAAATTGAAAGTAGGAGATATAGCTGTAGCTGGAAGTCAGTATGGAAAAGTAAGAGCAATATTAGATGATAAAAGTCAAAATTTAGCTGAAGCAGTTTCATCAATGCCAGTTCAAGTATTAGGTCTCAATGAACCCCCTGAAGCTGGAGATAGTTTTGTAACTGTTGAAAGTGATGAGAAAGCTCGTGAATTATGCGAAATAAGAAGTCAAATCAAAAAAAATAAGATTTTACCAAAAAAAATAAAAAATATAGATAATGAATTAGCTTTTGGATCGCTTGAAAGTAGTAAAGAAATACTTGAGGTTGTAATAAAAGCTGATACACGTGGTTCATCAGAGGCCCTTATCCATCAATTAGAAAATATTAAGAGTGAAAAAATATTAATAAAGGTTATTCACTCAGGCGTTGGCTTTATTAATGAGAGTGATGTTGCACTTGCATCGGCATCCAATGCTTTATTATTATCATTTAACTCAACCGCTACAAAAGAGGCTAAGGCTAAAGCAAAGCTAAGCAATATTACAATTCAAAACTTTAATATTATCTATGAGCTTGTCGAGTTTGTATCTGACTTTGCGAGCGGTAAATTGAAACCAACTATTAAGGAAAGTTTTGTTGGTAAAGCAGAAGTACTACAAATATTTAAAGTTTCAAAAATTGGTGCGATCGCAGGTTGTAGAGTAATAGAAGGTTCCGTTAGTAAAAATGCCAAAGTTAAAGTTAAAAGAAATGAAGAAATAATTTTTGATGGAGATATTTTAAGCCTTAAAAGAGAAAAAAATGAAGCTAACGAGGTAAAATCTGGCACAGAATGTGGTATCAGTGTCAAAGAATTTAATGACTTTGAGGTAGGAGATTTTATAGAGGCCTTTAGTATCGAGGAAATTGCACAAACGTTGTGATCTTAAAAAGAAAAACTGAAAAGACCAGCAGATCACACAAAGTTTCTGAATTGATTAGAAAAGCTATCAGTGAAGTTCTTGTCAAAAATGAGATGCCGCTTGATATTCCATTTAAGTTTCCAATCAGTGTTGTAAAAGTGGCGATGAATTCAGATCTAAAAATTGCATACATCTATGTAATTACTCATGAAAATATTGAAGAAGATGAAATTATATTTAAATTAAACTCTTGTAAACATTATCTTTCTAGAGAAGTTACAAGTTTAATAAATTTAAAGTTCTCTCCTAAACTTGTATTTAAAGTTGATAGAACTATTGATGAAATCAGTAATATAGAAAAACTGCTAAAACGTAAAAAATTTTTAAATGACGTGAATAAAAAATAAAACATGAATGGATGGATATTCATAGATAAACAAAAAAACATAACCTCATTCAAAGTCATACAAAGACTTAGAAAAATTCTAAATATAAAAAAAATTGGGCATGCAGGCACTTTAGATCCTTTTGCGACAGGAATACTTGCGATAGCTGTTGGTGAGGCAACAAAAAGTATTCATTATTTTAATCAAAATAAAGTGTATAAGTTTAATGTAGTTTTTGGAGAACAAAAAGATACTGATGATATAACTGGAAAGACAATTAATAGATCAAATATTATTCCAAATAAAAAAGCGATAGACCAATGTTTAAGAAAATTTATTGGCAAGCACAATCAGGTACCACCTAAATATTCTGCAGTAAAAGTTAACGGCAAAAGGGCCTATAAACTAGCAAGAAGCAATTTAAAATTTTCTATTCAACCTAAAGATGTATTCATTAAATGTTTGAAATGTGTAGAAATCAAAAACAAAAGTGAGTTTTGTTTTATTTTAGAGTGCTCTTCTGGGACTTATGTTAGATCAATTGCAAGAGATTTAGGAAATATGCTTGGAACATACGCCTATGTTTCTGAGTTAAGAAGAGTGAAAATTGGTAAAATTGAAGAAAAAGACATTATTTTACTAGATAAATTTGAAGAATTAGTTCATATTGGCGATCATTTTGAAGTTATGCATTCAATTAGAGACGTACTGGACGACATCCCAGCAGTATTGATCGATCAAGAATTAAGCCTTAAATTTCGAAATGGTCTAAGCTTTGAATACGTTAATAAAATATCAGAGAATGATTATTTATTAGTTGAAACAGAGAAAAAGATTGTTGGTATTGGTAAAGCTATAGAAGGTAAAATAAAGCCTATAAGGGTGTTTAATTTGTAAGAGGATTTGTGATGTCGATAAATAGAGAAAACAAAACTAAAATAATAGATGAATATGCGAGATCTGAGAAAGATACAGGGTCTCCAGAAGTACAAATAGCAATACTTAGTGAGAGAATATCAAACCTAACAGAGCATTTTCAGTCTCATAAAAAAGATAACCACTCAAGAACTGGCTTAATGCGATTGATAAATCAAAGACGAAGCTTATTAGCTTACTTAAAAAAAAGTAATAAAGACTCGTACGAGAAGCTAATAGATAAACTAGGTATTAGAAAATAAAGTAATGATAATTAAAATTTTTAGAGGAATGAAAAAATATGAAAAAAGTTATTTCAAGAGAAATGAATTGGGGAGATCAAGTATTAAAAATAGAAACAGGGAAGGTAGCAAAACAGGCAACAGCTTCAACCATAGTTAGCTATGGAGATACAATTGTTATGGCCAATGTTGTAGCTGCAAAGACAGCTAAACCTGACATTGATTTTTTCCCACTCACCGTAAGCTATCAAGAAAAATTTTATGCAGCAGGTAAAATACCTGGTGGTTTTTTTAAAAGAGAGGGAAGACCAACAGAATTCGAAACATTAACTTCACGTTTAATTGACAGGCCTATAAGACCACTTTTTCCCGAAGGATTTAAAAATGAAACTCAAGTAATATTAACTGTATTATCACATGACACTGAAACAAACCCCGACATAGTTGCAATGATTGCTGCTTCTAGTGCTTTGACCTTATCTGGAATACCATTTATGGGACCAATTGGTGGATGTAGAGTCGGTTATGATGGAAGTGATTACATACTTAATCCAAAAATTAATGAAGAAACTCAATTAGATCTTGTAGTATCTGGAACTCAAGAAGCAGTCTTGATGGTAGAGTCTGAAGCTAAAGAGCTATCAGAGGAAATCATGCTAGGTGCAGTTAAATTCGGACACGAGTCAATGCAAGAGGTTATAAAAACAATTATTAACCTAGCTGAAGAGTGCGCTAAAGATCCATGGGAATTTGAATACAATATTAATGATGAACTTATGAATGACTTAAAAGATCAATATGAAGATCAAATAAGAAAAAGTTATTCTATTGTTGATAAGATTGAAAGACAAAACTCGCTAAGTGAAATTAAGTCTTCATTAGAAGATAAATACACTGAAATTGAAGATCAAAATATTAATGAAGTAATGTCATACTTTAAAAAAATCGAAAAGGATGTAGTTAGGTCTCAAATTTTGAAAGATAAATCGAGAATTGATGGGCGTAAACTTGATGAAGTAAGAAATATTTCATCAGAAGTCTCATGGTTACCAAGAACACATGGTTCTTCACTATTTACTAGAGGTGAAACACAAGCAATTGTAGTGGCAACTCTTGGATTCGGTGAAGATGAGCAAAGAATAGAGGCACTTCAAGGTTCTTATAAAGAAAATTTCATGCTTCATTATAATTTTCCTCCATATTCTGTTGGAGAAGTTGGGAGGATGGGCTCCGCTGGACGAAGAGAAATTGGCCACGGTAAACTTGCCTGGAGAGCTCTAAAAGCTGTATTACCAAATAAAGATGATTTTGATTATACAATCCGATTAGTATCTGACATTACAGAGTCCAATGGTTCATCATCAATGGCCACTGTTTGCGGGTCTTCTCTTGCATTAATGGATGCAGGGGTTCCAATAAAAAACTCTGTTTCAGGTATTGCAATGGGATTAATAAAAGAAGGTGATGACTTTGCTGTTTTATCAGACATTCTTGGAGATGAAGATCACTTAGGTGATATGGACTTCAAAGTAGCAGGTACCAAAGAGGGTGTGACATCATTGCAGATGGATATCAAAATAACTGGAATCACATATGAGATTATGGAAAAAGCACTCGACCAAGCTAAAGGTGGAAGAGATTATATCTTAAATGAAATGAATAAAGCATTAGACTCTCCAAGAACAGAGCTCGGACCCTATACACCAAGAGTAGAGATGATGAAAGTCAAACGAGATAATATAGGCGAAATCATTGGAAAAGGTGGAGCGACCATAAAAGATATTATTGAAAAATCTGGTGCAAGAATCGATATCAGTGACAGCGGTAATGTAAAAATAGCCGGAACAAATAATGAGTCAATTCAGGCCGCAATTGAATTAATAAACTCAATTATTGAAGAGCCTGAAATTGGTCAGGTTTATGAGGGCAAGGTTGTCAAAATTATGGAATTTGGTGCATTTGTTAATTTCTTTGGAAAAAGAGACGGACTTGTCCATATTTCACAACTTTCTGAAGAGAGAGTTGAGAAAGTTACTGACGTTGTAAGTGAGGGTGATATAGTCAAAGTTAAAGTAATCGGTTTTGATAAAGGCAAAGTAAAATTATCAATAAAGGATGCTGAAATCTAAAAAAGGTTTCGTTAATGAGATACATCAATACTTCAGAAGATAAACTTCATGAAGAATGTGGTGTATTTGGTATATTTGGAAGCCCAGACGCTTCTACACTCACAGCCTTAGGATTACATGCCCTACAACATCGTGGTCAAGAAGGTGCAGGAATAGTTTCATTTGATGGAGAAAAGTTTCACGGTGTTAGAAGACCAGGACTTGTTGGGGATCACTTTAATAAACAAGAGGTGATTAATAGGTTGAAGGGCAGCAATGCAATTGGTCACGTTCGATATTCTACAACTGGAGATTCAATTTTAAAAAATATTCAGCCGTTGTATGCAGATTTAATGTCAGGTGGATTTGCATGCGCGCATAATGGAAATCTTACAAATGCCTCAGCTTTAAGAGAAAAACTTGTTAGTCGTGGATCAATTTTTCAATCAACATCTGATACTGAAACAATTTTGCAATTAGTAGCGCAGTCTGAGAGAAAGCAAATAGTCGATAAACTTATAGACGCTTTATTTCAAATCCATGGAGCCTATTCACTTGTTATTCTTACAAACAAGAAACTCATTGGTGTAAGAGATCCTTATGGAATAAGGCCTTTAGTTCTTGGCGACCTTAATGGGGCCCCAGTTCTAGCCTCAGAAACATGTGCTCTTGATATTATTGGTGCAAAATTTGTCAGAGAAATTGAGAATGGAGAAATAATAATAATTTCAGAAAAAGGGATGGAAAGCATAAGACCTTTCCCAAAAGTTGCTGAAAGACCTTGTATTTTCGAGAGAATCTATTTCTCTCGTCCTGACAGTATGCTGGGAGGAAACACAGTCTATACTTATAGAAAAAATCTTGGAATAGAATTAGCAAAAGAACATTATGTTGATGCAGATACAGTTGTGCCTGTTCCTGACTCAGGTGTTCCAGCCGCCCTCGGCTATGCACAGCAGTCAAGTATGCTATTTGAACTAGGTATAATTAGAAATCACTATGTTGGAAGAACATTTATCGAGCCATCCCAAAGTATTAGACAATTTGGTGTTAAGCTTAAACATAACGCTAATGTGTCCTTCATTAAAAATAAAAAAATTATTTTAATCGATGACTCTATTGTAAGAGGAACTACAGCTAAAAAAATAATTAAAATGATTTATGATGCAGGTGCGAAAGAAGTACATTTAGGTATAGCATGCCCTCCGATAAAGCATCCTGATTTTTATGGTATAGATACTCCAGACTATAATGAACTTATCGCATCAAAAAATAGTATTGAAGAGATTAGTAAAACTATTGGATCTAAATCATTATTTTTCTTATCATTAGAGGGTACTTATAGAGCTATGGGTTATGAGAACAGAAATCCTGATCAACCTCAATTTACTGATCATTGTTTTACAGGCGAATACCCCACAAGTTTGATTGATCGTGAAAAAGGTAATATATCAAAACAGTTTTCTCTTTTAACAGAAAAAAATTAAATTTCTTTAGGAACCCCTACAATATTATAGCCACAGTCAACGTAATGTGTTTCACCTGTTACGCCGGAAGATAAATCACTCAGTAAGTATAGGCCTGATTTTCCAACATCCTCTAAATCAATGTTTCTATTCATTAAAGAATTTTTTTCAGACCACTTCATCATATCTTTGCCACCAGAAATACCAGCCATAGCAAGTGTTTTCATTGGTCCTGCTGATAATGCATTGACCCGAATGTTTGAAGGGCCAAGATCAGCAGCTAAATATCTCACACTGGACTCAAGAGCAGCTTTTGCAACACCCATTACGTTGTAGTTCCGAATATATTTTTGAGATCCATCATAAGTAAGTGTTAGAAGTGAACCACCATTTTTCATTAGCTTTTCTGCTTCGTGAGCTACCTCTGTAAAAGAAAAACATGAAATAAGCATAGTATTTGAAAAATTATTTCGTGATGTATTCAAATATTTTCCTTTTAATTCTTCTTTTTCAGAAAATGCTATTGAATGTAATACAAAGTCAATTTCGCCCCAATGATTTCTAATTTCATCAAATGATTTTTTTACTGATCCTTCTTTTAATACGTCACATTCGATCAAAAAATTACTTTTAATTGAATTTGCTAAAGGCTTCACTCTTCGATGTAAGGAGTCTCCCTGATAAGTAAAACAAAGCTCAGCGCCTTCATCAAATAATTTTTTTGAAATTCCCCAAGCAATAGAATGGTCATTAGCAACACCCATAACCACTCCTTTTTTTCCATGAAGTAAACTCATTCTTCAAACCTCTGAAACACTAATGATGCATTTGTACCGCCAAATCCAAAGCTATTACTCATTGCGGTATCAATTTTTTCATCATGACGTGAAGTTAGAATATTCATTCCAATTGCTTCTTCATCCAACTCATCAATATTTGCAGATTCTGAAACAAAATTATTATTCATCATCAATAAAGTGTAAATTGACTCGTGAACACCAGCTGCGCCTAAAGAATGCCCACTTAAAGATTTTGTTGAACTGATAAGAGGTAAATCATCTTTAAATACATTTTTAATTGCTTTTAATTCAGCAATATCACCTACAGGTGTTGATGTCCCGTGAGCATTAATGTAATCAATTTTTTTAATATCTTTTTTTGCCATCATCATGCATCTTTCTGCACCTTCTCCTGATGGCTGAACCATGTCATGACCATCCGATGTAGCTCCATAACCGACTATCTCTCCATATATCGTGGCATTTCTTTTTACCGCTGTTTCTAAATCTTCTAAAATGACTACTCCGCCTCCGCCAGCAATTACGAAACCATCACGATGTTTATCAAAAGCCCTTGAAGATTTTGAAGGTTGATCATTAAATTTTGAAGATAAAGCAGGCATTGCATCAAAGAGTGCTGACAAAGTCCAATCTAATTCCTCACCACCTCCAGCAAATATACGATCTTGTTTTCCCATTTGTATAATTTCAAAAGCATTCCCTATACAATGAGCACTAGTAGAACACGCTGAACTTATTGAATAATTTATGCCTTTAATTTTAAAATACGTTGATAAAGTTGCAGAGTTGGTACTGCACATAACTTTTGGAACGCTTGTAGGACCAATTTTTTTTGGACCTTTTTCTCGAGTGATGTCAAACGCTCTTAGTAAGCTTTTGGTAGATGGTCCGCCTGATCCCATAATTAAACCTGTCATATTATTCGATATTTCATCTTCATTAAGTCCGGAGTCCTCAATGGCCTCATTCATAGCAATATAATTATAGCTTGCTCCATCTCCCATAAATCTAAGAAACTTTCTTTCTATAGTCTCTTCTAAATTTAGATCTATCTGGCCACTTACATGGCTTCTAAAACCCATTTCTTTTTGTGATTGGTCAAAAGAAATACCAGACGAGGCATTATATAATGATGATTTTACTTCATCTTTATTATTACCAAGAGACGATACGATTCCAAGGCCTGTAATTACAACTCTTCTCATTATTTAATCAATCCTACTTTCAACCCTTCAGCTGAATATATTTGTTTACCATCTACTTCAACTACTCCATCTCCTACTCCTACAATAACACCTCTTTTTATTATTTTTTTCATATCAATTTTATATTCAACCAATTTTGAGTCCTTTAAAATTTCACCAGCAAACTTCACGTTACCTGAGCCTAGCGCCCTACCACGTCCAGGTTCACCAATCCATCCCAAATAGAATCCAACCAGTTGCCACATTGCATCCAAGCCGAGACATCCTGGCATCACAGGATCCATTTCAAAATGACAATCAAAAAACCAAAGGTCTGGTGTTACGTCCAATTGAGCAACAATTTCACCTTTACCGAATTTACCACCACTATCAGTAATTTTTGTTATTCTATCAAACATTAACATTGGTGGAAGAGGAAGCCGTGCATTTCCAATACCAAACATTGTGCCGTGAGC
>CACKBQ010000025.1 GCA_902598405.1 uncultured Pelagibacteraceae bacterium
TCATACAACCATAAAGCCAGTGAAACTTAAAGTTTCAAAAATCAAAAGATTCTCAAATTCTTTGTTATCTAGGAATAAAACAAACAATTATTTTGAGAATATCCAATCAAAGCTCATTGCGCAGAAAAATGGATATGATGACGCATTAATGCTTAACGAAAGTGACAAAATTTGCTGCTGCTCAAGCTCAAATATTTATTTTGTTAAAAAAAATAAAATTTTTACCCCTCCAATCAATGATGGTGCCTTAGATGGGACTGTAAGGCGTTTATTAATAGAAAAGAAAAAGGTTGAAGTTAGAAGCATATCATTGAATAATCTCTCCAATGTAAGTGAAATATTTCTTACAAATAGCATGGGTTTGCGGCCAGTTAGTAAAATTAACAACCGTTCTTTTAAAAACGGGCCAATAACTAAAAAAATTACGGAATATTTGAATAAATTAGGTATTTAAAATGAGTGTTGTAAGTGCAGTTTCAAGAGAATTTAGTTATTTTAAGTTTTTTTTAAAATTAGTTGGACGATCAAGAAGTTTCGACAAAAAAAAATACACAACTGTAGCTGATATTATGGAGGAGCAGGTTGATAAAACTCCTGACAATATTGCCATCGAGTTTGAAGACAAGAAATACACATATCGTGAGATGGATGCTGAAGCGAACCAGATTGCAAACTGGGCAATTAATAAAGGTTATAAGACGGGAGATGTAATATCTCTTTTGATGGAAAATAAACCTGAGTATATATTTACATGGTTTGGACTTGCGAAGATAGGCGTTACAGTTGCTTGTCTTAACAATAATATAAAGAGTAAATCGCTTGCTCACTGCATTAAAAAATCAGAAAGTAAAAGTCTGATCATAAGTTCTGACTTAATGGAAAATCTTGCATCAGCTCAAGAATATATTGAAGGCAATTTAGATGTTTATGTAGCAGGTCAGGATGTTCAAGGTTATGAAACTTTAGATGGCTCGCAAATTGAAAACAGTAAAGTAAGACCCGAAACTTCTTTGAGAGAAGAATTATCAAATAGTCAATCACTATTTTATATTTATACAAGTGGAACTACAGGCATGCCTAAAGCCGCAAACTTCAGCCATCAAAAATTTTTAGTTGGATGTGGTCTACAAATGTTTTCACTTGATATGAAACCGACTGATAAAACTTACATGGTCTTACCACTCTATCATGCAACGGGTGGAGTTGTTGGTGTTGGTTCGACATTTTGTACTGGTGGCACATTAGTATTGAGAAAGAAATTCTCAGCTGCTAGTTTTTGGGAAGATTGTGTTAAACATGATGTAACAGTAATTACATATATAGGAGAACTGTTTCGTTATTTAGTAGCCACTAAGAAAAGTGAATACGAAACAAAGCATAAAATTAGAGGCATCTATGGTAACGGTCTCAGACCTGAAGTTTGGAAGATTGTTCAAGAAAGATTTGGTATTGATAGGATTGTTGAGTTTTATGGGGCCTCAGAGGGAAATATTTCACTAACAAATGTTGATAGTAAGTTCGGTTCAATCGGAAGAATACCCCCGTATTTAAAAAGTGTATTACCAACTAAAGTGGTTAAATTCGATGTAGAAAATGAGGTAGTGATCAGAGATGAGAATGGGTTTTGCATAGAATGTGAAGACGGTGAGGCCGGTGAGGCGATTGGATTTATACCTGATGATGATAAGTTCACAGGTAAATTTGAAGGTTATACAGACAAAGAGGCAACTAAGAAAAAAATTCTCGAGAATGTCTTTGAAAAAGGCGATCGATGGTTCTCTTCTGGGGACTTGCTTAAAAAAGATAAGCAGGGATATTACTATTTTGTTGACCGTATAGGCGATACTTTTAGATGGAAATCAGAGAACGTATCAACCAATGAAGTAAGTGAAGCCATCTCTGCGTATAAAGGTATTGATGAAGTCAACGTTTATGGAGTTGAAGTACCAAATCAAGACGGCAGAGCCGGAATGGCTTCTTTAGTTGTAAATGATGAATTTAAATTAGAGCAGCTTTATGAATATCTGACTGAGCAATTGCCAGCTTATAGTGTGCCAGTATTTATTAGGATAAGTCCAGAAATAGAAAAAACTGGGACATTCAAGTATAAAAAAACTGATTTAGTAAAAGACGGTTACGACCCAACAAAAATTAAAGATCCTATTTACTTTGCTTCAGGTGATGAAAAAAAATATTTAAATTTAGATCAAGATTCTTTCAATAAAATAAATAGCAGAGAAATTCGAGTCTAAAAATACCTTGCTAACTTAATTGAAAATACTGAATCCTCCTCAAAAGCATATGTAAAGTCTTGACTGTCAATGCTTCCATTAAATGTAGCATCAATAAACAATTTTACATTATTATTAATTCTTTGCTCATATTCAGCAATAAATCTATTTGAATTTCCTCTCATGTCGATAAACATCCCAGCTAAAAGAGATGTCGAATTAATATCATTTTTAGTCCATCTTAAGGCTGCAACGCTGTCATTATTAAAGGGATAACTATTTCTATCATCAAAAGAGTATTCGATGACAAGGCCAAGATCACTTTGAGAATCTCTAATTCCGTAAAAAGTATATTCAAAGCCTCCTGCAACACCTAGATGTCTCTCGTTCCCATCTTTTGCACTTAAGGCCTCTAATTTATATAGCCAAGCACCTTTTGTTGCTTGAATGTCAAGGCTGGTTTGTGAGAGAGTTGTATAGTGGGGATTAAACTTAAGAGTTGAAGGATTAATATTTAGTTGCGGTGCGCGATTATTGCCATGAAAATGTGCAATACCAATATCATAATCGTCATAAACCATTGAATATCTTAGGGCAAAATCTAACTTTTGTTCCTTAGAAGATGACTCATAAGTTATTGAGTTTTGATCCACTTCGAGGGCAAGTCTGGGTCTACCATTTTTACTGGGAAACTTTCTCTCAATGAAATAAGGCATTAAATAAAGGTCAATTGTTCCATAATTATTATCATAAGCTAGTGAAAGCAAAGGTTGGCCAAGCTTTTTAGTGCCAGTCATATCCTCAGCGAGGTTTGATTGATTGATTATATCAATAATGTTAAAACTTTCGTTTACTCCCCAAAAAATTATTTCATTACCGATTTTAAAAGTATAGTTTTCAAAATACTGCTCATATTTCAATTTTTGAAAATCAATATAACGTCTTTCACTATCTTTCTCATCGTACCTAGCAATTGCGCTGATAGTTATTTTCGCATCCCTTTCGTCCAAATAGGAGATAAAATTACCTTTGGTAAACAAAGAATAGTTATTTTTTGATTGATGATGTTTGCCGTCACCATTTGTAAATATTGAAAATTCAGGCTGGACTAGTCCATATAGTTTGTATTCAAGGGCATTTACATTAAATGAAAAGATAAAAGTAACAATTAAAGCAAAGTTTAAAATTTTTATATAAATCACTTATTAATCTGCTAGTCGCAACAAACTAGATTTTTCAAAGTCTTTTTTATTAATTCCAACGTTAAGTTCACGATTGATCCACTTGTAAATAGTTTTATTTTTATTTTGATGATTCACAACTCTAAAAGTGTCAGCATTCCAGATTTTATCATTATACAGTTGATAATCTTCAAAATATAATGTTTTCAACAATTCACCTTTCCTATCAAAGTATTCTATCATTCTTGGTCTCAGCAACTTGTCAGTAAAACCAATTCTTTTTGTATAACCAGAATTTTTATACTTTGGTATTGAAACAAGTTTATAGCAAATCTCTCCTTCATATTCTTCCTCTCCAATAAACTCCCACTCATACTTTCTATAATCATTCCCAGAGAAGTCTTCAAAAGCTATTTCACTACCCATAAAAGATCCCGATTTATTACTAGATGAGATCCTCTTCACTCTACCTAAAGCAGGCAAATACAACCATTGATCATCATCGTCATTTACATGAGTGTGTGAAAGCATTACCGTTCCTTCAACATCCTTAGGTTTATTAAAAAATATTATAGATTTATCCCCATCATTGGGATCATCGTTCTCTAGTGTTTTTCCTGAAATCTCCCTTATCACTTCATTTCCTTTTGGATCAACAAGTATCATCAGTTGATCAGACTCACTATCAACATAACCACGGGTACTTTCATAAGACTCTTTTGCGATTCTCAAACCTTTTTCAAAATTATCCTCACTTAAAAGGTTGGTATTAACAAACATCACAAAAAATAAGATTAATAAGAATTTATTCATAATTTAATTATACCACATTCCTTCTTCTAAATATTAACAATAATGCAGGTAATAAGAATAGATCAATTATTAGCGCGATAAGAATAATGAGTGCGCACATACCACCTAAAATAAAATTTGTTTGGAAACTAGACTGCAGTAGGAATGCAAAGCCACTAAATAAACATATTGATGCAACAATAATAGGAAAACCTACGTACTTGAAACAATACTGAATTGCGTCAGAAGCATTTAAATTAAGTGACTCAGCCTTTTTATATTTGGATAGAAAGTGTATTGTTGCATCCACGACTAGTCCTAAAGATACTAAAATAGATAAAGTGTGACTAAAAGTTACGATGTTTGTAAAAATTGCAAGTATTCCATAAGACAGAATAAACGGCACAACATTTGGAACTATACTAATCAATCCCAACTTCAGACTTCTAAGTGTAATTCCAATAACAATTACGATGAATGAAAATGAGAATAAAAGCCCTCTCATTAAGCCATTTGTATTTTCTTGATATACATATGGCATCATTATAGGTATACCGACTACCCCATCCGTTTGATATCCTTGAAGATTATTTTTAATCCATTCATCAGTTCTTTCATTAAATTCTATGGATTCTTTTGAAGTAGCCATATTAAGTCTAATCAATAATCTTGACTCTGATTTGTCTGCAGTCATTTGATTTTTTAAATCCATTCCATATGGCACAGAAAATTCATACATGAGAAGATATTGAGCATTAAGAGGTTTATTATCTGGGATTGAATAAAACTCATTATTTCCTCCATTCATATTTTTATTTAATGTTTTAATAATGTCTGAAACAGTGGTTACAGTAACAACTTCATCTTGTGTTTCAAGCCATCTGGCAAACTCATCAATTTTTTTCAGATATTCAGGACTTGTTATTCCATCTGTTTCTTCTGATGACAAGTTTGCAAATATAAAAAAGGAGCTGCCAAATTCATCATTAACAATATTTTTTACCTCAACCCAGTCATCTACTCTGTCAAAATAACTATCAAAATCATCATCGAAATAGAGGTTAGGAATGAGATTAATAAGTAATAAGGAGGCAAGCCCTATAAATGTAATTATATAAAGTTTAAATCTATAAATTAGATCACCCAATTTACTCAGAGCATTTAGTACCACTGAGGATTTTCCATCGGTCTTGATGGGCATAAGCATGAAAATTATCGGTAGTATTGTTACAGATAAAATAAAGCTGAAAGTAGATCCGATAACAACAGTATTTGCCATTTCACTAAAAGCAGGAATTTTTCCGAAATTGACTCCCGCCACTCCAACTGCAGTAGTAAAGCTTGTAAGAAATACTGGAGTAAAATTAATTTTCATACTTTCGACAATTGATTTTTTCTTATCCATTCCTTCATTCATATTTGTTAATGCAATAGACAAAATATGAATGGCATGCGCTAAGGCTATAGTAAGAATCAAAATAGGTGCAATAATCAATGGCGGCTGTGCTTCAAAACCAAGCCATCCGGCCATTCCCATTGATGGTAGAATAGATAAAAAAATCACAATTAATGAAATTGCTGAAGCCGTAATAGATCTTAATAATATGTATGACAGAATAATAATAAGTGCCAAAAATCCCGGATACATTGAAGTTGCATCTGATCTTGCTGTTGTTTGAAAGTTATTTGAATACATTGCTGAACCAGCAACTGTTACGAAAATATCTGGATATTTGGTATTGAAATACGCTTTTTGCTCATTGGCAAATTCGATCGGATCTTCAAAACCTGTATCTTCAGGTACATCAAGACTTATATTTACGAATGATACTCTAGCACTTTCAGACAATATGAAATTTACTATAGTTCTTTCTTGAAGCGCTAAAGATTTCAATTCCTGAAGACTGTTTTCATCCATCAAGTCAGTATCGCTTATGAAGTCAGATATATTAATGTCATCACCATCTACGGTCGTATACTGAAAATTTGTTAATGAACTTACTCTTGAAGAAAAAGGTGTTTGCCAAGACACTTCCGTTAATTCATGTATTAATTGAATGACATCTTTTTGAAAAATATCGCCGTTGTTTGGTTTAATAACGAATGACAATGTGTCTATCATTCCATATTTTTCTTCTAGATTTAGAATATCTTGGTAATTTGGCTGGCCACTCTCAACAAAACCTCTATATCCAGATGGTGCTTCCAAAAATCGAGCTCCAGCAGTTGCAACCAAAACTAGTAATAAAATAGCAATAAGCGTCTTAATTCTGTGGTCCAAAATACTGACTGTGTATTTTTCTATTATTGCTTCAAAATTCATAAGTTTAGATCTATATGTAAAGTAATATAAGACAATGAATATAAAAGAAAATAAACAAATATTACTTATTTCGCCGAGAGGCTTTTGTGCCGGGGTTACACGAGCAATAGATACAGTAGTCGAAGTTTTAGAAAAGTTTGGACCTCCCGTTTACGTTAAACATGAAATTGTTCATAACAAGCATGTAATTGATGATCTAAAAGCAAAAGGCGCAATATTCATTGAGGATATCAACGATGCTCCTATTGATAAACCTCTGGTTTTTTCAGCACACGGTGTAGCAAAAAATATTTTAGATACGGCCAAACAAATGAATAAATATGTAGTTGATGCAACTTGTCCATTGGTTACAAAAGTTCATGTTCAAGCAATAAAATTTTACAATCTAAATTACAAAATAATTTTAATTGGTCATAAAAATCATCCAGAGGTAGAGGGAACACTTGGTCAATTACCCGAGGGCGCAATTGTGTTGATAGAAAATATAGATGATATTCAAAATTTGAAGTTTGAAAATGAAGATAAACTTGCATATGTAACTCAAACAACACTATCTGTTGATGATACGAAGGAAATTATAAATGCCCTAAAGAAAAAGTTTCCTCATATAAAATCATCGCCTAAAGAGGATATTTGTTATGCAACAACAAATAGGCAGAATGCTATTAAAGACTATGCTCATGAATGCGACTCTTTCATTGTTGTAGGATCAAAAAATTCATCAAATTCAAATCGTTTAGTTGAAGTAGCAAAAAAATCTGGATGTGATCTTTCTGTGCTATTAGAAAATGCAAGTAATTTAAATATTGATAATTATAAAAATCATCAAACTATAGGCCTTTCTTCAGGAGCCTCTGTCCCGGATATACTTGTTCAAGATGTTATTTCTAAATTTAGAGAAGCATTTGAAATTAACGTTAAAGAAGTTGGTGCAGGTGAAGAAAATATAAGTTTTAAATTACCAAGAGGAATTTAAGTTGAATTTAAACAATCTTAGCTGGAAATATAGTAATCCACATATCTTGGAATTTAAAGTTGCCAGTGATGACATTGATATTCTTGGCCATGTTAACAACAAAGTATATTTGAACTGGTGTGAACATGTCAGCTGGGATCATTCTGCAAAATTAGGTATAACTCCTGATACTTATAAAAAGAATCAATGTGCTTGTGTTGTTATTAGGAGTGAAAATAATTTTTTTGGATCACTTTTCATTGATGATAAAATTGCAATTTCAACATGGATTACTAAAACTGATAAAAAAATTAGATTGAGCAGATTTTTTCAAATTATAAATATTACAAAAAATCAAACTGTCTTTACATCAAATGTTGACTATGCGTGTGTGAGTCTTATTAATTTTAGGCCAGTAAGAATGCCAGAAATTTATAAAAATAGTTATGAAGTTACTTGTGATGTTTAAATTAAGAAATGCCACTATTGATGATATAAAAGATATAATTTTGATTAATGAAGATGCTATACCTGCCGTGAACTCCGTATCACATAAAGAGTTTTTAAATTTTTATGAAAAAAAAACTTATTTTAAGGTAGCTATCAATAATAATAATAATATTTGCGGGTTTTTACTTGTTTTACCATCTGGCCTTGATTATCAGAGTTTAAATTATAAGTGGTTTACAGAAAGATATAGTGACTTTGCATACATTGATAGAATTGCTATATCGAGTAAATATAGAGGATTGGGTATAGGCAAAAGTCTGTATCTCGATCTCGAAAGTTCACTAGATGAATATAATATGATTGCATGCGAATTTAACATAGAGCCACCAAATCCAATCTCTAAAAAATTTCATGAAAGTTTAAATTATAAGAATGTAGGCTTTCAGTTTACTGAAAATAATACAAAAAAAGTTTCATTAATGGTTAAAAATATCTAATGAGTACTAACTTCGTAGATGTGCTTGTAATTGGTGGAGGGGTTATAGGATTAGCCATAGCTAAAAGTTTTGCCGCCAAAGGTCGTGAAGTCATTGTATTGGAAAAAGAAAATACTTTTGGTTCTGTTACCAGTTCAAGAAACAGCGGAGTAATTCATGCAGGTGTTTATTATGACAAGGATTCAATGAAGGCTAAATTTTGTGCCGATGGAAATCGTAGAATGTATGAATATTGTCAAAAATTTAATGTACCTCACATTAATACAGGAAAGTTCATTGTCGCAACATCTTCCAATGAAATTCCTAAACTCGAGGAAATTTTCTCCAAAGCAGAATATAACGGCGTTGAAGGAATAGAAAGAGTAACAGGAAATTACGTTACCAGCAAAGAGCCTTTAGTAAAATGTATTGAGGCATTATTCGTGCCATCATCAGGCATTGTTGATCAAAACTCTCTCATGAGGTCTTATCTTGGTGAATTGGAGGATAGCTCTGGCAATATTGTATTTAATTCACAATTCTTACGTACTGAAATTCATGGTGAGAAATATTGTTCTACTGTTCTTAGTGATGGAGAGGAAATAATTATAGAGTCGTCAGTTATAATAAATGCTGCTGGTCTAAACGCTGAAAATATTGCAAATAATATTCTACCCTTAGATAAAAAGTATATTCCCAAAACATATTTCGCCAAAGGTAATTATTTCGAAACAGGGAAAGACCTAAAGATTCGTCATCTAATTTACCCGATACCAAATGATGCAAGTCTTGGTTTGCATTTGGGATTAGATTTAGGAATGCAAGTTAGATTTGGACCTGATGTTGAATGGGTAGATGAAATTGATTATGAAGTAAAAAAAGATAGACAGGTTTTGTTTCATAATGATGTCATAAAATATATTCCCTCAATTAAAATTGAAGATCTTAAAGCTGGATATTCTGGTGTAAGACCAAAACTTAAGAATAAAGGTGAGGGTAAAAGTGACTTTTCAATTCAAGGAGAAGAGACACATGGTATTAAGAATCTTGTTAACTTATTTGGAATGGAGTCACCTGGGTTGACCTCTTCACTTGTTATTGGAGAATACGTTACCGATATGATAAATTAAAAAAGGAACTCTTTCTTTTGTGAATTTGATATATACGATTTCATCTTCATCATCGCGCCTTTTTCTATCTGTCTTACACGCTCTTTGGAAATTTTTAACTCCTTGCCCAGTATATCAAGTGTTTTAACTTCCTCTGACAGATGTCTATCCTTAATTATTTTTACTTCTCTTTCATCAAGTATCTCTAAAGTTTGTTTTATTAAGTCTTTTTTAAAGTTTACTTGATCTTTTTCAAATACTTTATCATCAGGTCTTGCATCTTCGTCTTCAATGAGTTCCATAAACTCACTTTCACTTTCGTCATTAATTTTGTGATTGAGAGAACTATCGTTTTGACTAATTCTGCTGTCCATTTTAATAACATCAGAAGTTGAGATATTTAAATCATTAGCAATGCCTTGCGCAGTCCTAAAATCGATTGATCCATGTTCCGTTTGATGAATTTTCTGTTTTAATTTTCTGAGACTAAAAAATAGACTTTTTTGTTTAGAGGTAGTTGCGATTCTTACTAATGACCAATTTTTTAGAACGAAGTCTTGAATTGATGCCCTGATCCACCATCCAGCATAAGTTGAGAATCTAACTTCTTTGTCCAATTCAAATCTTTCTGCAGCTTTCATAAGACCTATGTTTCCTTCTTGAATAAGGTCACTTAAATTAAGACCGTAGTTCTTATACTTAACAGCAAAAGCAATAACCAATCTTATGTGAGATTGAGTTAGTTCGTGCAATGCCTTTTCATCTTTGTTTTTGATCCATTTTTTTGCTAAAACCTTTTCGTGATTTTCTTCAAGCAAAGGAATAGACATGGCTTTTTTAACAAAAGACTTCATTTCATTTGTATCATCAAAACTTGACATGAATGCAAAATACAAATTCAATGTGAAAAGACAATTTGAATCTTCAATTTTGAGGAGATAAAAACTGCCAATGTGGCTTAATTAAGTATGAAAGACATTGTAAAATATGAAGATTTTGAAAAAATTGAGATCTTAGTAGGTACTATTTTAGAAGTAAAAATAAACGAAAAGGCGAGAAAACCAGCTTATGTGCTGAAAATAGATTTTGGTGAAAGAGTTGGTATTAAACAAAGTTCAGCTCAAATAACAAACTATTCAATTGAAGAGCTTCTTCAAAAACAAATTATAGCAGTATGTAATTTTGAGAAAAAAAATATC
>CACKBQ010000026.1 GCA_902598405.1 uncultured Pelagibacteraceae bacterium
AGCTTAAGTTGTAAAAATCTTTCTTCCCTAACCTCTTTATGCATTTCCTCAAGGACAGCGCGACGACTCACAACAATATTATTCCTTTTGAGATCCATTTTTAATATTTTGAATTTTTGTGGGACATCAATTAGATGACTTACATCTCTTAATGGACGTGTATCGATTTGACTTCCAGGTAAAAAAGCAGTTACACCTATTTCACATGAGAGTCCTCCCTTGACTTTACCAGTAATAATACCTTCTACTAGCTCTCCTGCCTCAAATGACTTTTCAATTTCACCCCATATTTCTTTTGACTTAGCTTTTGATCGAGAAAGAATACACTCGCCATTGTGGTTTTCTATTTTATCTAAATAAACATCAATAGTATCGCCTATTGATAATTCTTTTTGATCTTTTTGAAATGCGAATTCTCTTTTTGAAATTCTACCTTCAACCTTTGCTCCAATATCAACTATTACTGAGTCATTCTCAATTTCTGTAATGGTACCTTTTATTATTGAACCTTCTTTTAATTTTGAGTTGCTTATTGATTCAGCGAGTAGTGAATCAAATTCAGTTGAGTTGATTTCGTCTAAAGGTGTATGTTTCATATAATCACTTTTTAAGTATGTGTTTTACAACACTAAAAGCCTGTTCTATATCAAGATAAGTTGTATCTAGCAATACCGAATTTACAGCCGGTTTGAGCGGAGCCACTTTTCTATTTAAATCTTTTGTATCACGAGCGTTGATTTTATCATAAATTCTCACAAGGCTTGCTTTTTGGCCTTTTTTTAATATTTGTTTATATCTTCTTTTGGCTCTTATTTTTGCATCCGCCCACATAAAAATTTTGAATTCTGCCATTGGAAATATTTCAGTCCCTATATCTCTTCCCTCCACAATAACAAATTTTTTGTTTTTTCCGTACTTTTCAGGGAAACTTCTTTGGAAACCAATTAGATGATTCCTGAGGTATTTTCTAGAAGATATTTTTGATGCAATTGTGTCAACTTCACTTGAAAACAAACAGCTAGAATTGAGATCTTCACTTTTTAATTTCTTTGCAATTCTAATTATTTTATTTTTATCGTTAATCTTGATTTTATTTTGTATAATTTCTAAAGCAACTGCCCTGTATAGTCTGCCGCTGCTAAGAAGGGGAGCGTTATAAAATTCAGAAATTTTTTTTGCTAAAGTAGATTTTCCGACTGATGCTGGGCCATCAATTGCAATTACTTTTACCATTTATTACTTATATTAGATAATTTAAGTGTTTTTCAAAATCTGGATAACTTATACTAATACATTTTTTATTATCAATTTTTAAATTATTATTACAAAGAATATTTAAAATCGAAAATGACATTGCTATTCTGTGATCATTAAATGATTTTATCTTGATCTCTCTCTCAACTTTTATTTTTTTTCCAATAATTGATAAATTATCATTTTCATCATTAATATTGTAACCTATTTTTTTAAAGTTATAGATAATACTCTTAATTCTATCACTCTCTTTATGTCGCAATTCATTCAAACCTTTCATTACCGTCTTGCCTTTTGCTTGAGAAGCGGCAATCGATAAAATTGGATATTCATCTATCAAAAATGCTGATTTATTAGAAGGTATATTGATCCCTTTTAAATTACTAAACTCTGCTGTTATATTGCCAATATCTTCTCCACAATTCTTTTTTGTTTTCTTAATTTTTAGTTTTCCTCCCATTCTTTTCAGTACTTTTAAAAACTCAGTTCTTGATGGATTTAACATAACATTGTAAAGCGTAATTTTTGATTTCGGTGTTATTAATGCTCCAACAATGAAAAAAGAGGCGCTTGAAGGATCGCCTGCCACTTCAATATTCTTTGGTTTGATTTCGTATGGCCCATTTAATTCAATTTGAGTAGCTTTATTTCCTAGTTTTTTGATCTTAAAATCAACTCCTAAAAACTTAAGCATTCTCTCCGTATGGTCTCTTGTAGGTATAGTTTCAATAATCTTTGTCTTCCCATGAATATTTAGAGCTGAGAGAATAAGAGCTGACTTAACTTGGGCGGATGCTTTTTGAATTTTATGCTTAATAGGTAAGAGTTTTTCACTCCCTGATACCATTAATGGTAAATAGTCTTTTTTTGTAATGTGAATAATTGCTCCCATTTTTTCCAGATGCTTCGTCACTCTTGACATAGATCTTTTACTTAGGGAGTCATCACCAATAAATGTGCATTTAATTGGGTTTGAAGAAACAGCTCCAATCATCAACCGAGCAGTAGTTCCACTATTTCCACAGTCAAGATATCCCTTTGGCTCGATAAAACCATTAGTACCATTTCCATAAACGTACCAGCAGCTTTTTTCCTTCATAATTCTTATTCCCAATCTTCTCAATATTTTTAAAGTTCTTATTACGTCATCAGACTCTAGTAAATTAGTTATTTTTGTTACACCTGTTGACATAGAAGACAATATGAGTGCCCTGTGTGAGATTGACTTATCGCCTGAGATCTTTAATGAACCTTTAAATTTTACCACTTTAGTATTGTCTATTTATTTGCTTAGTCTAAGGTTATATATTATTTATTTTTGAGTTGTATCAAAATTTTATACCATAAATTTGTTTAAGGTTTGTCTATGCCAAAAGTCGAGTGGGGAAAAAAAGTAGTTTGTTCAAACTGTGAAACTAAATTTTATGATCTTAACAGAAAACCCGCTATTTGTCCTAATTGTGGAACTGAGTATATTGATCCCGTTGTGGATACAGTAAATTCTAGTACGAAACAAGTCTTTACTGATGAGGTTGACACAGTTGTAGACAATAATCTTGTCGGAAGTGATGCTTCAGAGTCCATAGCGGAAGTTGAAGATATCGAGATAGATGATGCAATTGATGAAGACACTATTAGTCTTGAGGATTCTGAGAGCGATGTTCAAGTTATTTCCGATGAAGTTGATGAGTTAGATATTAATGATAACGATCCAGAAAATATTGAAGAACAATAGTTGGGGCTATAGCTCATCTGGGAGAGCGCGTCGCTGGCAGTGACGAGGTGGTCGGTTCAAGTCCGACTAGCTCCACCATCAATATTTAAAAGAGTCACCTAAGTAAAATTTACGAGCTTCTTTGTTGCCAAGTATAACATTACTTTCTCCCTCAGCAATTATTTCACCCGAGTGCATTACGTATGAGTAGTCACAAATATCTAATACCTCTCTTACATTATGGTCTGTTATTAAGACACCGATATTTTTACTCATCAATTGTTTGATTAAAATTTTTATGTCATCAATTCCAATCGGATCTACGCCAGCCGTTGGCTCATCCATAAGTATAATACTTGGATTCGAGCAAAGACATCTCGCTATTTCTGTTCGTCTTCTTTCTCCACCACTAAGCATATGGGGCATTGCCCTTCTAAGGTGCGTTAGGGAAAACTCAGTCAAAAGTTCTTCTAATGTATTTTGTTTTTGATCCTTTGGATAATTTTGAGTTTCTAGAATGGACATTAGATTGTCTTCAACAGACATTCCTCTAAAGATTGATGGCTGTTGAGGTAAAAAACCAATGCCCAATCTTGCTCTTTTGTACATTGGTAAAGAAGTGAGAGGAATATTATCTAGCAATATTTCACCACCATCACAATCGATCAAGCCCATTATCATATAAAATGTTGTAGTTTTACCAGCTCCATTCGGACCTAATAAACCAATAGTTTTTCCTCTTTCAAGTTTCAAACTTACATCTCTAACTATTTGTTTTTGGGAAAGTGACTTTCTAAGATTTTTAACAATCAGACCGTTATTAGATGAGACTAGCTTTGGTTTTAGGGACATAATATTGTTTAATTGTCAATTATAAATGCCTCAACTTTTTCAGATGAAGCACTTTTCATTATACTTATCGAATTTTTTATATCTAGGAATAATTCGTCGCACGTAACAAAATTATTATCTTGAAATACTTCCACATTTCCATACATATTAAGGGTATCTTGTTTAGGGAAATAAACTCCTTTTTCTCCAGTAGCAGTTACATCCTGCCTAATAATTTTAACTTCATGTTCAGCGTTTAATTGTTCAATTTCATCTTCATATTTATTAAATTTTACAATTAATTTTCCAGACCAAATTTGTATATCTTGATTTTGAGCAAATACATTTCCTGAAAATATAGAAATTTTCTTATCACGATCAACCTTGAGAGAGTCAGAAGTTATTTTTAATTCAAGTGCATAACTATTAACTATAAGAACAAGAAAAAAAAAGGTTAGATATTCTATAAATTTAATCATTTTCTTGATTTTTAAATGTGGATACAACATTACCTTCATATAGAATTGAATTAAAACTATTAGTAATTGTACTGCTGTCTGCAATCACTAATCCCTCGGCACTTTCATGACTTACATTTTTACTGAGTTTAATTATATCATTTTTCATATCAAATGTAGCTTGATCAGACTTAATGATTTCACCCTCATTAGTATAAAAAACAATATTTCTTTCTAATTTTATAAAATTATTTGTTTGTGAAAAATTTCCTTTTTCTGCCTCCATATAAATCCATTTTCCATTTTTTTCTGTTTTAAATTTGCCTTCAACTGTAAAAAGTTCCAGATCATTATTCGATTTGAGACCTCTTTTTGCTTTAATTTCATATATTTTATCACTTAATCCTTTTTCTGAAAATTTTGGGTTATCTATTTCAATAATTAATTCGTTGTTTGCAAACAATGTAACTGTGAAAAACAGATATGCTAGAAAAAAAATAGGGTACTTAGGAAATAAATTCTTAGTTAACATATCTTAAGCAGTCATGAATATGAATAATTCCTATTGGCAATTTTTTCTCATCTGTGTTTACAACAAACAGACATGTAATTTTATTTTTATTCATAGTATTCAACGCATCAACTACAAGTAAATCTTTTTCAATTAATTTTGGTTTGGGCGTCATAATCATTTTTGCCTTAAGGTCAAAAAATTTGTTATTTAGATTTCTTCTTAAATCGCCATCAGTAATTATTCCGATTAATTGATTTTTTTTATTTTTCACTCCCACATGGCCAAACGATTTTTTTGTCATCTCAATTAGTACAGATTTCATACTGGCATTTTCTAATACAACTGGCATTTTATTTTTAGAATGCATAATATCTTTAACCTGAAGCATTTGTATTCCAAGGAACCCCCCAGGATGAAGTTTTTTGTAATCTGACATTTTAAATTTCTTTAACTTCATAAGTGCAACACATAATGCATCTCCTATTATAAGAGCCATTGTTGTAGATGTGGTTGGAGCTAATCCAATTGAACATGCTTCCGTAGCACTTGGTAATATTAAACTTATATTTGAAGCTTTAATGAGTTCACTATCAGAGTTAGAAGATATTCCTATCATAGGTATATTGTGTTTTTTAGAGAAATTTATCAAATTAGTTAATTCGTTACTATTGCCTGAATTAGATATCACAATGATAGCGTCTTTTTTTGAAATTACTCCCATGTCCCCATGACTCATATCAGTTGGAGAACAATATTGAGATGGGGTTCCAGTTGAACTCATTGTGCTCGATATTTTGCTTGCTACATGACCTGATTTTCCAACTCCAGTAACAATTACTCTTCCTTTGACTTTAGAGAGAGTTTTTACAGCCTTATCAAAATTATAATCAATTGTTTTATTGAGTTTTTTAATACCTTTCAACTCGGTGCTAATTACTTCCTTTCCATCACTAATGATTTTGCTTTTATTCATTTATTAACTGGAATGTGAAAATATATCATTATTCCAACCTCTCAAATCTAACTCAACACGTGTAGGCAAAAATTCTATACATTCTTGTACAAGCTTTCTTCTATTCTGTCTTTCTAGTATTTCGTCTAACTTTTTCTTTATACCGTGTAAATGCAAAACATCAGATGCTGCATAATTTATTTGTTCTTTTGATAAATTTGGATTTGACCAATCACTTGATTGTTGTTTTTTTGAAATATCTATATTAAGTAATTCTTTGCATAAATCTTTATAGCCATGACCTTGAGAATATGTCCTTGCTATTTTTGAGCTAATCTTTGTGCAATAAACATTTTTTATCATGATATTTAAATCGTGCTTGATTGCAGCCATGTCGTGTCGAGCATAATGAAAAATGAAAGTTTTATCGCTAGCTAACAAATTTTTAAGATTTGGAGAATTAAATTTTTGGTCTACAAAATGTACTAAATGACAATCACCTTCTCCATCATAAAGCTGTATCAAGCAAAGAGGATCCCTGTTTGGTTGCAGTCCCATCATTTCACAATCAGTTGCTATAATATCTGAAAATTCAATGCCGTCACTTAAATCATTTTTATGTAAAATAGTTTGCATTGTTAAAGATTTATTCTATTTCAAAACAGTACATAAAGGTATATTTGATAAATATGAAGAAAAAAAAGATTACATTAATTGGAGGATCTGGGTTTTTAGCTAAATATTGCATTTCAGAACTTCTCAAAGAGGGCCACAATTTGAAAATTGTATGCAGAAATCCTCATTTGGCTGGTCACTTGAGAATGATGGCGCCAATAGAACAATTAGACATTGTAAAAGGCAACATTATGCTTAAGCACACAATTGAGCCATATATAAAAAACTCTGATGTTGTTATTAATTTTGTAGGTGTTTTAAATGATAGTTCTGGTGGTCAATCTTTCGAAAATTGTCATTCTTTAGGGCCTAAAAATATCGCAGATTTATCTGCAAAATATATGGTTGAGAAATTTATCCATTTTTCATCCATTGGAGCTAATATCGAAAGCGACTCAAAATATCAACAATCAAAAGGCTTGGGAGAGAAAAATATTCAAAAAAGTTTCCCCAACACAATCATAATTAGACCATCAATAGTCTTTGGACCTGGCGACGGTTTCTTTTCTGTTCAAGCTAAATTATTAAAAAGTTTACCAGTTGTACCGTTGTTCGCTAATAATAAATATCAATGTGTTTATGTTAAAGATATCGCCACAGCTATAAACAGACTTATTTTGGATGATAAATATAATGGTAAGATATTTGAATTTGGTGGACCGGAAAAAATGAGTTTAAAAGAAATATACCAATTAATTTTAGACACTTTAAAAATTAAAAGACTAATAGTTCCAGTACCATTGTCTTTTGCGAACTTTATTGCGTTTATGATGCTGCCCTTACCCTCTCCACTTATAACTTTTGATCAAGTAAAACTTCTAAGAAAAGATAACGTCATCTCTAAAACTGAATTTAATTTAGAAAAATTAGGAATTGAACCAAGTTCGCCAAGAAGTATTGTAAGTACATATATTTGATTGTTTAAGTGAAATAAATCAAAATTATTGTTCCAAGTATTATTCGGTAAATTACAAATGGTATCATCGAATTATTTTTTACCCAATTTAGCAATATACTTATTGATAAGTATGCAGTAATGAAAGAAATAATAAAACCAGAAAATAAATACAAAAAATTTATTGCAATTGAGTCATTCGCTAATTCAATAGCAGGAATTGAGGCTGATATTAGTATTACAGGTATTGATAAGAGCATTGAAAATTTTGCAGCCTCTATCCTATTTAAGCCAACTATTCTTGAACCCGTATAAGCAACACCTGCTCTTGAAGCACCTGGAATAATCGCGAAAATTTGAAAAAAACCAACAACAAGAGATTTCTTAAAAGATAGATTATCCACTTTAAGACTTTCCTCATTAGATCTGATATCCGCAAAATAAAGCGCTAAACCAAAGACTATAGTTGATAGACCTATAAAATGAAGATCTCTGAAGATTTCAGCAAAACCTGACATATAAGCTAGGCCACCAATTAAAATTATAGGTAATGATGCAACGATCAAATTTTGATTTATCTTTGTTTTAGATATTTTGTTCGACGAATAGAAAGGCATTATGAATTTAAAGAAGTTAAGTGCCTCAGTTCTAAAATAGATCAATACAGCCATCAAAGTGCCTAAATGAAGGCTTATATCGAGAGATAAATTTTCTCTTATATTCATCATTTCTGCAGTAATAAGCAAGTGAGCTGAACTTGAAATTGGTAGGAATTCAGTAATTCCTTGAATAATTGCTAAAATAATAACAGGAAAAATATGCATAACAGATATGAAAAAATAGAGTTTTACGCCAAATAGGCAAGCAAAAGTTCTATTTATGTCATAATGTATGACTATTAATATATTATTAGACTGATATAAATCAACTCAAATTATTAATGAGATTCTATATATGTCAATAATTATGACATAATTAAAAATTATGCTTAAATTTACTGATCTAAATCAAGAGTACCCTGATAAGAGGTTATCAAAAGATAGAAAAAAAGACTTTCGAGAAATCTATGATAATTTCATTAAAAATAGCGCAAAAGAGCAGTCTAGCAGATGCTCTCAATGTGGCGTTCCATATTGCACAGTTCACTGTCCACTTCATAACCATATACCTGATTGGCTAAAGCTTGCCGCAGAGGACAGGTTGGAAGAGGCTTATGAAATCTCATCAAGTACAAATAATATGCCTGAGATATGTGGTAGGATCTGTCCACAAGATAGATTATGTGAAGGTAATTGCGTAATCGAGCAATCAGGACATGGATCCGTAACAATTGGCTCAGTAGAAAAATATTTAACAGATAATGCATTTGAGAATGGATGGATTACTCCTCTCAAGGTTGAAAAGAGGATAGAAAAAGATAATAGCATAGGTGTAATTGGTGCAGGACCGGCAGGACTAGCTGCGGCAGAAGAGCTTAGAAAAAAAGGTTACAAGGTTCATGTTTATGATCGTTACGACAGAGCTGGTGGATTGTTAATTTATGGTATCCCAAATTTTAAATTAGAAAAAGATATCGTTCAAAGGAGAATGCAAT
>CACKBQ010000027.1 GCA_902598405.1 uncultured Pelagibacteraceae bacterium
AAGAAAATGTTACGCAAGAGGAATTGGGAGGCGCTAAAACACATACTTCAAAGTCTTCTGTAGCTGATGGAGCATTCAACAATGATATTGAAACACTACAAGAAGTAAAAAGTCTTATTGACTTGCTGCCTTCAAGCAATCGGGAGAAATCTAAAAATATTAAAGATAGTTTTCAAGACCTAAGTC
The DNA here is from genome assembly GCA_902598405.1 of uncultured Pelagibacteraceae bacterium. Lineage (GTDB taxonomy): Bacteria > Pseudomonadota > Alphaproteobacteria > Pelagibacterales > AG-422-B15 > CACNXQ01. The sequence continues at coordinate 187 of CACKBQ010000027.1, forward strand.
CAGACTACTCTTTAGATACCCTTGTTCCTGAAAACGCAAATAAACCATATGATATGAAAGAACTAATCAATAAAGTTGTTGATAATAACTATTTTTTTGAAATTCAACCTGACTTTGCAAAAAACATTATCACTGGTTTTGGTAGAATTGAAGGAAGAACAGTGGGATTTGTGGCAAACCAGCCTTTAGTTTTGGCAGGATGTCTTGATATAGACTCTGGTAAAAAAGGAGGCAGGTTTGTAAGATTTTGTGATTGTTTCAATATACCAATTGTAACTTTTGTTGACGTACCGGGTTTCTTGCCAGGAGTATCACAGGAACACAATGGTATTATTAAAAATGGTGCCAAGCTTTTATACGCTTATGCTGAAGCAACTGTTCCCAAAATTACAATAATAACTCGTAAGGCTTACGGTGGTGCATATGTCGTAATGGCTTCAAAGCATTTGCGGGGTGATATTAATTATGCATGGCCAAGTGCAGAAATTGCAGTGATGGGTGCAAAGGGAGCTACTGAAATTTTGTTCAGAAATGAAATTAAGGATAAAAAGAAAATTGATAAGAGAACACAAGAATATACAGATCAGTTTGTAAATCCATTTATTGCTTCAAAGAGAGGATTTATAGACGATGTAATAAGACCACATTCAACACGTCGACGTATAGCGACAGCACTTGAAAATCTTAAAGATAAAGAATTATCTTCTCCCTTAAAAAAACACGATAATATACCATTATAATTAATGATTAAAAAAATTCTAATTGCGAATAGAGGAGAAATTGCGTGCAGAGTTATACGTACAGCAAGAAAGTTGAATATCAATACGGTAGCTGTTTATTCTGATGCTGATAAAGACTCTTTGTTTGTGAAACAGGCAGATGAGTCTTACCATATAGGGGGCTCTCAGCCAGCTGAATCTTATTTAGATATTAATAAAATCATTAATATTGCAAAAAAATCAAAGGCTGACGCAGTTCATCCAGGATACGGATTTTTATCTGAAAATGCAGCTTTTGTTAAAAGACTGGCTAATGAGAAAATAAAATTTATTGGACCCAATCCTAATGCTATAAAAAAAATGGGAGACAAAATTGAGTCTAAAAATCTTGCAATAAAACTTAAATTAAACGTAATACCCGGTCATACCGCTCCGGTAAAAAACTCAAAAGAAGCATTAAAAATCTCAAATAAAATTGGATACCCTGTCTTACTAAAAGCATCTGCTGGAGGTGGCGGTAAAGGAATGAGAATAGTAAGAAAAAATATTGAATTAGAAGAAAATTTTAATGCTGCAAAGAGTGAGTCAAAGAAAAGCTTTGGTGATGATCGTGTGTTTATTGAAAAATATATAGAGCAACCAAGACATATTGAGATACAAATTCTTTGTGACAAACATGGAAATCAAGTTCATTTAGGTGAGAGAGAATGCTCAATTCAAAGGAGATATCAAAAAGTTATTGAGGAGTGCCCATCGCCATTTGTAGATGAAGAAATGAGAAATGAAATGGCTGCACAAGCTCTAACCCTTGCAAAGGAAGTTAAATACGACTCAGCGGGAACCGTAGAATTTGTAGTAGATGCTAACAAAAATTTTTATTTTCTCGAGATGAACACAAGACTTCAAGTTGAACATCCTGTTTCTGAGCTTGTTACAGGCGTAGATCTGGTTGAACAAATGATTTATTGCGCAGATAATAAAAAGTTAAATATTTCACAAAAAGATATTAACCTTAAAGGCTGGTCAGTTGAGTCTCGTATTTACGCCGAAGATCCAACTAAAGATTTTTTACCTTCAATTGGTAGAGTGACTGAATATATAGAGCCATCAAAAATTGAGGATAAAGATCAAATTATCAGAAACGATACAGGAATAAATCCTGGATCTGAGGTTTCTTTATTTTATGATCCTATGATATCAAAGCTCGCGGTTCATAGTAAGGATAGAGCAACTGCAATAGATTTAATGATCAATTCACTGCAAAGTTACTATTTATCAGGAGTTGAAAATAATATTGAATTTCTGATTTCAATTTTAGATGACAAAAAATTTAGAAACGGCAAAATAAGTACAAATTTTATCAAAGAAAAATTCCCTAAGGGTTACTATTCTAATCATAATTTAAGTGAATATAAGAAACACAGAATTGCAATTTTTGCCCAGCTTTTATTTATATTCCAATTACAAAGCAAGATACTAACTTCAAATGATTTTGTAATAAAGGTAGGAGAAGATTTTCTTAACCTCAAAGTTACAGAATCTAAGTTTGAAAAAGAAAGATTTTATGGAATCTTTAAGATAGAAAAAAAAGAGTATGAAATTGAAACTTCTATAAAGCTAAATGAGAAGTTATGTCAGGTAAGTATAAATCAGCAAATAGAGTATTTTAAATTAAATAAACTTGTAAACCTTAACTCTTCGGATGTCAGTTACTATGATTGTAGATGTCAGACCATAGTTATAAGTAAGCAACATGAAACTTACATAAGGCTTATGCCAAAAATAAAATTAGAAGATTTATCAAAAAAATTAATTTCTCCAATGCCTGGTCTAATCAAGTCAATAGACGTATCTGAAGGACAAAAAGTCAAAAGTGGAGATCAATTGCTAATCATTGAAGCCATGAAGATGGAAAATATCTTAAAAAGTGAAAAAGACTGCGTAATTGATAAAGTTCTAATAAAGCCAGGTGATAGTGTGGGCGCTGATGAGGAGCTTATTCTATTTTCTAAATAGCCAAAGTTTTTAATTTGCTCTGAAAAATATCTCTATCCATGTAGCCTTGTCTAAAGTAGCGACGATTTTTAGTATCTTTATATGCACCCCTTCCATGCAATACACGATAATTATCTAAAATTAACATGTCACCTGGTCGTTGTTTAATGCGAATATTATTTTTTTTATCCTTAATTAACTCCCATAACTTTCTCCTTGCATTAATATAATCGTCTATTTTTTTATTTTTATCGAATGGAATTAATTCAGTTCTATTGTTGTACCTTACTTGTATTACATTATTCATATCATCTAAATCGATCAGCCTACATTTATTTTCTAACCAGGCATTTTCATCTTTATATCTAAAAAAGGTATTGAAAGTTGTAAGCGTATTAAAGAATTGTTTATGTCTATCTCGCAAAATTTTTGCAACATTAAAACCATCAACTATTGTATTTTCTCCACCTATTGAGGCGTTTTCTATGCAATGTAAAAAAATATAACCTTGTGTAGGGAAGCGATATGGATTATCAGTATGGTTCTCGAGTGCTCTTGTTGTCATAGTTAAGTCATAGGCTTTTTTTATGTTTTTAACATCAGCAATACCACCCCAATTTGTCTTTTTAACTGGCCCAATAAGTTTCATAAGTTCATTTAAACCATTCTTAGTTTTTGGAATATTTCTGACTAAACAAAAACCAAATGTTTCAACAGATAATAAAATATCAGATAACATTTTTTCATTAATTAGCAAAAAGTTATATTTTGGAATTTTAATACTTTTTTTATTCCATAAACATTTTTTGGACTTGAATTCTTCAGATTCTAGTTGATTGTAGAGATAGTCAAATTGATACGAATGTTTTGAATTATCTGAAAATTGAATTTGTAAAACATTTTTGTTTATTTTGGCTGATTTAACGTATAAATGTTCATCTATCTCCGCCGCTTCTATTAATAGTTGATTAGTATAATTATCTCGTATCTCGCTGTTCGTACTATGCTCATAAAGCCATTGAGCATTTACTTCATAGTTCTTATTTTTATTTTTGAGATTGATAGTTTTTTTATTATTTTTTACAGAAGTAAAGTTCATTTTAATTAAAATATTTAATTAGAGTTTTCTCAATTGTTTTATCAATTTCCTCACTCTTTATATTATAACCTAAATCTGAAAAACTAGTGACAAATTTGCTACTCATTCCGCATGGTTTGATACCTTCGTAGTGACTTAAATCTGGATTTATATTTATTGAAAAACCATGGTAAGTAACCCATTTTTTTACCTTTAGACCGATACTGGCAATTTTATAGAGTTGACCATTATCCTTTTTAACGAATACTCCATGATGATCAGGTATTGCTTCTGCAACAATGTGAAAATTACTTAAAATTTCTATGATCAATTTTTCAAGTTGATTTACAAAAAACTTAATGTCTTTTTTTCTATTATTTAAATTGATCATAAGGTAGATAACTCTTTGTCCTGGGCCATGATAAGTATATTTTCCTCCCCGATTAGTCTTAATTACAGGTATTTTATTATTATTAAGAAGGTCACTTTTGTGATCAGTAGATCCTGATGTATATATCGCTGGATGACTTAAGAGCCAAGCAAGTTCGTCATTCTGGTTTTTAATTATTTCATTCACTCTATTTTCCATATATTTAAGACTTTTTAAGTAGTCTTGAGCTGAATTATCGATCTTAATTTCCATGTTTTTCTGGATAATAACCTAAATTGATGTACATGTTTTTATTATGAATAATATTGTAAATGAACCTCCTCAAAATGAGAATATTACATTTAATAATAAATTAATTAATGATGTAATAAATTTTTGCAATAACAAAGAAAAAGATAAACTAACCAATATTATTTCGCCTCTTCATCCAGCAGATTTGGCTGATCTCTTTACTTTTCTTAGTAAAGAGCAACGATCTTACATTCTTAATAATCTTAGTGAAGACCGCCATACAGATGTTCTTGCTGAGCTAGATGACACTATTATTGATGAAACAGTTCAAGAATTAGAGGATACTAAAGTAGTTCGCTCCATTAGTGAGATGGAGACAGATGATGCAATTAACCTCATTGAGTCTTTGGAGCCAGCAGCTCAAAAGAAAATTTTAGACCAAGTAAACCCCACAGAGAGAGAAATTTTACAAGAAAGTCTTAATTACCCTGAAGATACTGCTGGAAGAAGAATGCAAAAAGAATTTGTTTCAATGCCAGGCTTTTGGACAGTAGGGCAGGCCATTGATCATTTAAGAGAACAAATTGACTTACCCGATGAATTTTATGAACTTTTTATTGTTGACCCAAGCAATAAACCGTTGGGGAGCGCTTCAGTTTCTAAAGTTCTGAAGTCACGTAGAGATACAAAATTAAATGAAATTTTAGAAGAAAACCCAAAATTTGTTAAGGCATCTATGGATCAAGAAGAAGTAGCACTTTTCTTTGAGCAATACTCTTTGGTGTCAGCTGGAGTTGTCGATGATCAAAATAGATTAATTGGAAGAATTACGGCAGATGATATTGTGTGGGTTGTTCAAGAAGAAGCAGAAGAAGACATTTTGAGGTTGGGTGGCGTTTCAGAAAGTGAGATGAACCAATCCATTGGAAGATCCACGAAGCGACGATTTATATGGTTATTTCTAAATTTATTAACTGCAATTCTTGCATCTTATGTAATAAGTCTGTTTGATGCCAGTATTGAGAAGATGGTAGCATTGGCGATTTTAATGCCAATTGTTGCATCAATGGGAGGTAATGCAGGAACTCAAACGTTGACACTAACCGTGAGAGCTATCGCAACAAAAGAATTAGTTGATAACAATAGACGAAAAGTATTTTTCAAAGAAATTGCGATATCAGTATTAAATGGAATATTATTTGCAATTATAACAGGGTTTGCTGCTTGGATTTGGTTTTCTGATCTTAGTTTATCTATAATTGTTGGAGCAGCAATGGTAATAAATATTTTATCTGCGGGTTTGTTCGGTTTCCTAATTCCATATATTTTTAATAAAGTTAAGATTGATCCCGCTTTGGCATCAAGTGTATTTGTAACAACAATAACTGATGTATTTGGATTTTTATCTTTTCTAGGGCTCGCTTCAATTTATTTATTTTAGATTTTTATATTGTCAATTAAGCGAGTATTTCCTATTTTAGCCGCAATAAATATTCTTGATTTATCATTTATTTTTTTTCGAATAGAGAGATCATCATTTAGTACAGTCAGATAATCAATTTTATCAACACCATGATCTATCAGGACTTTTTTTGTGTGATTAAGTATTTTATTAATCTTTAACTTAGTTCTGATCAACGGGGGTAATTTTTTAAGCAATTTGTTGATTTTAATAGCAATTTTAAATTCCTGACCACTTAAGTAGCTATTTCTTGATGAAAGTGGAAGCCCATTTCTATCCCTAACAGTTTTAACACATATTATCCTTGTATTTAATTTTAATGACTCAGTCATTTTTTTAATTACTAAATACTGTTGATAATCTTTTTCACCAAAAAATGCCGCGTCTGGCTGTACTATATCAAAAAGTTTAAGTACAATATTTTTTACACCTGGAAAGTAATTTGGCCTTGATTTACCACATAGTCGTTTCTCAATTGCAAACTGTGGACAACTATGTTTTGTTTTATGAGAGAGAATTTGTTTTTGTATTGGAGTAAAGACAATATCAGCACCGTATTTTTTTAAAACTTTAAGATCATTTTTGAGCGTCCTAGGGTAATCTTTATAATCTTCTTTTGGTCCAAATTGTGTAGGGTTAACAAAAATACTAACTACAACAATTGATTTCAGTTTTTTTGACTCCTTTACTAATTTTAAATGTCCTGCATGTAGAGCTCCCATTGTGGGTGTTAAGTGAATTTTAAAACCATCGCTTCTATATCGATTTAGGATTTTATCGAGATATTTTATACTCTTAACTAATTTCATTATGTATATCTTCAAAAATAATATTATCCGCAAACTTCTTTGACAAATTATACTTTTCCACATTATTAATTGTCCAAGTTAATAGTGGAATATTTTTCTTCCTTACACTTTGAATATTTCTCATACTTATTTTTTCTACATCAACCGCTAAAAAATTAATGTCGAGATGAGAAATCTCTTTAAAATCGATGTTATCATTACTAGTTATTAAGCCTGTTTTATAAAATGGAGCATTGATTTTAAACCATTCACACATTTTATAATCAAATGACTGCAAAGCAATTTCCCCATTGTAAGCTCGAATTATTTCGATTAACCTTTCTTCAATTTCAGGATTAAAACCAGATTTTATTTCAATTAAAATAGGTGTTTGGCCATCTACTAAATGCAGCATCTCATCGAGTGATGGTATTTTACAATCTGTGCCTAAAAGCTTTAGTTTTCTTATTTCGCTTGTACTTAGATCATTAATATTAGAATTTATTCCACACATCCTTTTTAAATCGTAATCATGAAATACTATAATTTCTTTATCCTTAGATAAGACAATATCACATTCTATTGCAAGGCTGTGTTCCATTGCATTTTCAAATGCTTCCAAAGAATTTTCAATGATTAATTTTTTATCATGAAGCCCCCTATGGGCAATCGGACGATCAAGAAAAGATTTCATTATTTCAGAATCTCAAATATTGATGCAACTTCAACACTAGCATTTTTTGGAAGAGAGTTTGCTCCCACCGCAATTC
>CACKBQ010000028.1 GCA_902598405.1 uncultured Pelagibacteraceae bacterium
TTAGAATTTCTATTAATAATTAAGTTTTCTATACTTTTTGTTGAAGTGAATATTTCTGATTTTGCTAATGCAATTTCTTTTAAAGATTTAAAATTACCAAGGTGAACATTTTCAACATTTAAAATAATAGCTGTTTGTGGCTGCAATACCTTTACTAATCTTTTTATTTCTCCTGAATGATTCATGCCTATTTCAAAAAATCCATACTTCGTATACCGTGGCATATTTAGTAATTCGAGAGGCAGGCCATATTGATTGTTAAATGATTTACGCGAACAAAAAATATCTTTCTCATTTCTAAGCAAATAATTTATTGCATCTTTTGTCCCAGTCTTCCCAATACTACCTGTAATACCCACAATTTGTGTTTTTAGCTGTGCTCTGTACTTTGTTGCGAGCTTAAGGAGTGCTTTAGACGTATCTTTAACATTAATTTGAGGTATTTTTATGCCTCTTACTTTTTTATGAACAAAAGCAATAGATGCACCTTTTTTTTCGGCTTCTACTAAATATTTATGACCATCTGTATTTAAGCCTTTAATTGCAAAAAAAATATTACCTTTTCTTAATGACCGTGTGTCGATAGATGCGCCAGTTATTCTTTTACAAACAATATTGGTCCCAAATAATTTGTTTATTTCAGCAGTAGTAATGAATTTTTTCATTTTTTCTGTAGATATTTTTTAGCAATTTTAACATCATCAAAAGGAAATTTTTTTCCCATGATGGATTGAAATTTTTCGTGACCTTTGCCGGCAATAAGAAGCAAATCGCCTCTTTTTAATTCGCTAATAGCTTTTTTTATGGCTTGTTTTCTATTACCAATTTCAGATATATTTTTTAAATTTCCAATCACTTCCTCTCTAATCCTTGCTGGATTTTCATATCTTGGATTATCATCTGTGACTGTTGCTTTATCAGCGTATTTTGAAGCTATTTTACCCATTAGCGGTCTTTTTTTTCTATCTCTATTTCCACCGCAACCAAATAAAACATGTACGTTTGATGTCTCTAACTTTTTTGACTCTACAATTGAATTTTTAAGAGCATCAGGCGTGTGTGCAAAATCAACGTAAACTTTTCCACCTGTTTTTGTTCTTCCAACATATTCCATTCTTCCTAATACCGAAGGGCAATTAAGACTGCTTTTTGATAGCTTTCTAGGATCAAATCCAATTAAATTCAAAATTGAAATTGCAAATATAAAATTTTCTATCTGAAAATTTGGAAAATTTTTAAACTTTAAAAGAATTCGCTTACTGCCCACTATTGCTTTTACATGTTGAATATCATTTTTTTTGAGGATTTTTATAATTTTATAATTTCTATTTGCTTGAAAATATAATGGTTTAACGGATTTATTTTTTTTTAAAATTGATCTTATTTTTTTAATGTATTTCGTTTTTGAATTAATAATTAATTTACTATCCTTATGTATATAATCTTTGAAAAGGATCATTTTACTTTTTATGTAATTGTTTATAGTTTTATGATAATCAAGGTGATCATGTGATATATTTGTTAACGCACAAACATCAAAATTTATTCCATAAAATCTGCTTTGATGTAAGCCATGACTTGATGCTTCCATAACTAAATATTTTATTTTTTTTTGACCTATCTTTTTTAATTGCTTTGAAAGATCAATCGGTTCGGGTGAAGTAAGGTTATATTTATTTCTCTTTAATACAGAGTTTCCTAAAGTACCTATAGTAGCTACACTCTTTCCTGAAATTCTCAGTAAATAACTTAAAAAATATGCAACAGATGTTTTTCCATTAGTTCCAGTTATTGCAATTTTTGTTTCAATATTATTTTTATTTATTTCAAATGCTAATAGCGATAGTGATTTTCTAATATCTTTAGCCTTTATCACTGTCGTATTCTTGGGATATCTTTCTTTGCTATATGATGGAACAACAATAGCTGCTGCACCCTTTTTAATTGCTTGATTTATGAACCTAGATCCATCTATTTCATTTCCAGGGATTGCAAAAAAAATATTTCCTTTTTTTATCGATCTCGAGTCTGATGAAACTCCATTAAATTTTATCTTCTTTGATTTAATTTCTTCTAGAAGGGAGTGATTTGGCATTTATCAAAGAGAAGTATTAATGAGCATATTTTCATTAGGTATGTATCTTGCCTTTATGTCCAAAATAGGACTTACTCTATCAATAATTTGTCTTGAAACTCTTGCCGCATTCCACCCAGCATCACTCCAGTTCCAAGTATTATATGGCTCTCCATATTCTCTATTAATCCCTTTCGGGTCGTCTAATGAGATAAGAACTACATACTTAGGCTTGTGTATGGGTAGTACCGATATAAAAGTAGTTAACTTTTCTCTTGTGTAGGATTTTTTGTCTATTTTGTGAGATGTGCCTGTCTTACCTCCAACCAAATATTTAAACTTACCATCTTCTGTGTATGCTTTATCAGCATCCTTGTTAAAGGCTTCTTTGGCAGTCCCTTTTGCAACAACTTGGCTTAAAAGGTAACGCATAATTTCACTGGTCTCTTCTGAAAAAATTTGATTTTCATATCGCATATCATCTCCTAATTTTGTTAGAGATGGCTTAATTAAATATCCTCCATTTACTACAGCTGATGTAGCTACAGCCAAATGCAATGGTGATACTGAAAGGCCATAACCGTAAGAGATTGACTCTGTATTAACTGTTCTCCATGGGTCAGGAACAATTGGAATTGCTTTTTCTGGTATTCTAATATTTACTTGACGAAGTAATCCAAGTTGAGACAAATATTCTTGCTGTAATTCTTTACCAATATCTCTAATCATTTTTATCGTTCCAATATTTGATGACTCAACAAATATTTCTTCAACAGAACACATTTTTATCTCACAAGGCCTGTGAACATCCTCTACACGGTGCTTTCCAATATAAATATGATTTTCAATCTCGTACTTTGTATTTGGCTGAAAAATTTTTTCCTCAATTCCCATTGCTGCAGTAAATATTTTCATCACTGAACCAAACTCATATACACCTAATGTGTTTTTGTTGAACTTATCATTGTCATTCGCATTTTTAGTATTGGGATCAAAATCTGGAAGTGATGTCATGGCAAGAATTTCTCCATTATTGACATTCATTATGAGTCCTGAGCCACCAGTTGCTTTATATAGTTTCATAGCAGCTAGTATTTCATCGCGAACAATGTGTTGTATTCTTGTATCTAAAGATAATATCAAATCATTATTTTCTTCATTTTGAAGAAACTTATTAAAAGATTTTTCTAGTCCAGATACGCCTGTATTATCAATGTCAACTTTTCCAACTAAATGACTAAAAAGTTCACTGTGAAGATATTTTCTTTTATAAGCATCTCTGAATTCAATTCCAGTTTCACCTAAATCTATATACTTTTGTAATTCTAAGGGTTCAACATTTCGATCAAGCCAGAAGAATTTTTTTTCAGATACCAATTTATCAAGATCAGTTGCGGAAAACCTATTATTTATTGCTGAGACTTTACTAATAAATTTTTTCTTATCGTACACAGCTTTTGGATTTACAGATATATGGGATGTTAATAAATTTGCTGTAAGAGAGGTATTATTCCTATCTAGAATATTTCCCCTTTTTGTCTCAACATTCTCAACAAAATAATTTCCCTTTTCGGTGTAAAGTAAATTAATTTCTATCATCTTGATTGTTACTGCCAAAAACAAACTACTAAAAACAATCGCTGACAATATTAAACGATTATTTATTTTAAGAGCAAAATTACTCTTTAAAGACTTTAATCTTTCAAAATCAAACTTTTCTTTATTGTATCTGTGTGTAAATGAAAAACTCTTTTGATATATATCAATTTTCTTTCGGCCAGTATTCCGCTTTTTTTTCACGGAATTTACCTTGCCAAATTTTGATTAATTGTTGATGTTTCATAAACTTCAATAACATCATTAAATAATTCATTATTTTCTTCAATATCTTCATTATCTAATACAACAAAATACTTTTCGTAATCATTAGTAATAATCATTTCTGAAATTTTTTTAATATTCATTGGCGAGACTAAATGGTCCCACTCAATTTTATAAAGCTCATTTATCTTTTGTTCTTCTCGAAGTGTTAATTCAAGTTCATTAATATACTTTTGCTTTTCGGCTGAAATGTTTTTTATAACCATAATTGCAAGTAATCCGGTTAACAAAATAGCAACGGACAATATTTTAAAGAAAGCACTTATCATAATTCAAATCCTAACTCAGATATCGGAATATAATTAAAGTTTAATCGCTCACGCTTAATGACTCTAAGCTTTGCCGAACGAGATCTTGGGTTACTTAATATTTCCTTGGAAGATGGTTTTATTAATTTGGTCTTTTTATTTCTTAAACAAACTTTATTTGTAAAATTCTTTACCAACCTGTCCTCAATTGAATGGAATGTGACCACGCATATCTTCCCATTCGCACTTAGTAAATTAAAAGCTTGGTTGAGACCAGCATGAAGCTCTTGTATTTCATTATTAATAAAAATTCTAATAGCCTGGAATGTTTTCGTTGCAGGGTGTTTTTTGTAATATTTTGAAGGAAACGATTTTTTAATTATTTCTGCAAGCTCAATCGTACTCTCAATTTTTTTTTGAGTTCTGTTCTTCTCTATGTTTCTTGCAATTTTTCTTGAATTTCTCTCATCTCCGTAATGATAGATGATATCAGCAAGCTCATCTTTGTCCTTTTTATTTATTAAGTCTGAAGCTGTTTGGCCATCCTGACTCATTCTCATATCTAGGGGGCCATCTTGCATGAATGAAAACCCTCTATTTGCATCATCTAGTTGCATTGATGAAACTCCTATATCAAATACGAAACCGTTAATTTCTTTTTCTTTTGTTTCTTTGAAAATTTTATCAATCTGACTAAATTTAGAATGTACAAAAGAAAACCGACTGCCGAATTTTTTTTTAAATCTTTCAGCTTGTTTTTTGACTGTTGGATCTCTGTCGATTGCAATGACTTTACATTCACAGCTTTGAAGGATTCTCTCTGTATATCCCCCGTATCCAAATGTTGCATCGATGTATGTTTCATTGTCTTTTGGCCCTAATTGTTCAATAACCTCTTCAATAAGAACTGGCCTGTGGCCAAGTTCTTTATTTGTCATTTACTCTGTCTTCTCAAGAAAGATGGAATTTCAAGTAAATCTTGATCGGTTTCTAATTCTTCATCAGCTTCAATAGAATTATGTGTTTCATCCAGTTGATGCACGTTTTGGTCACTAAATAAGTCAGGCGAATCGCTATCTGAATTTTCCCTATTTGCGTGTATTAAATCCATAATACTTTGAGAAGACTCTTCCTGCTCCATTACTGCCTCTTCGATTGGTTCTGGTTCAACTTCAGGCTCAGCAATCATTTCTGGTTCTGAAACTGGCTCTGATTCCATTTCTGGCTCAGCAATTACCTCTTCTTCAGTAACTTCCATTTCTGGCTCTTCAATTGGCTCTGGATCAACTTCAGGCTCAGCAATCATTTCTGGTTCAGAAGTTTCCTCTTCAACAATTGTTGTTTCATCATTCATTGAGCCTAAGTCTTTTTCATCTGAGCCATCCATGTACATATATGGATCAGAATTTTTGTGGATTTCATCTTCTTGATGAGCTGAAGCATGAATAGATCCTGTTCCATTCACTTGAGCTGCTGGAATTGATGAAACTGTTGAACTATTATTTACTTGTAAATCAATTATTCTCTTTGATGGCTTGTCATGAGGTTCTAACCCAGTTGCAACAACAGAAACTCTAGCTTTACCCTCAAGATTTTCGTCAAAGATTGATCCAACAATTACGTCTGCATCAGGGTGAACTTGTTCTCTTATCTCATTTGTAATTTTATCAACCTCATGCAATGTTAAATCAGTTCCACCAGTTATGTTGATCAATAATCCTTTGGCTCCATCCAAAGAGTAGTCATCAAGCAGTGGATTTGTAACTGCATTGTGAGCACATTCTATTGCTCTATTGTCGCCAGACGCTTCACCTGTGCCCATCATTGCGCGTCCCATATTATTCATGATTGTCTTTACATCAGCAAAGTCTAAGTTGATTAATCCCGGTACGACCATCAAATCGGTAATACTTCTTACTCCTGCATGCAATACATCATCAGCCATTGAAAATGCATCGGCAAATGTTGTTTTCTCATCAGCAACTTTAAATAAATTTTGGTTTGGAATAACAATTGTTGTATCTACTAAATGTTCTAACTCTTTTAGCCCTTGCTCAGCAATTCTCATTCTTCCAGCACCTTCGAATTGAAATGGTTTAGTAACAACTGCTACAGTAAGTATACCCAATTCTCTAGCAACACGCGCTATCACTGGAGCGGCGCCTGTACCAGTACCGCCACCCATACCAGCGGTAATGAAAAGCATGTTTGTGCCTTCAAGTCTTTCCATTATTTCGTGTTTAGTTTCATCGGCTGAGGATTTACCGATATCAGGATGAGAACCAGCTCCCAATCCCTTGGTAACCTGAACACCCAATTGCATTTTTGAATCACTTAATGATTTAGATAGAGCTTGTGCATCTGTATTGGCTGCAACAAATTCAACTCCCGATAATCCGGATTGAATCATATTGTTAATTGCATTACCGCCTGCACCACCGACTCCAAATACTGTTATCTTTGGCTTAAGCTCTTTTAGTTCTGGAACACTTAAATTTAAAACCATGAAATTATCCTCCTATTTTCATTAGTTATTCATTTTTCCATTTGAGATTTGCTAAATTATTTTTTGCATTATCACTTTTTTCTTTTTTGAAAGAATCATACGTATCAGGATTCCACATTTGGAATGTTTCACCCATACCTACAAAAGAAACTTGGTCAATAATACCTGCAATAGAGATTAGTCCATCGGGTATGATGACTCTGCCTTCTTGATCAAAATGAATTTGATGGCTGTCAGCAAAAATAGAAGTTGAAAAGGTATTTCTTTCCTCACTGAAGGGACCGGATGCTTCTATTGCATCACTGATCTTTTGCATTCTATTAGCAGTACATCCTTCAATTGACTTCAGAGTCGGTGAAGGATAACAAATCATGCCCTTCAGTCCGTTTTGTTCTAAGACACTTCTAAAA
>CACKBQ010000029.1 GCA_902598405.1 uncultured Pelagibacteraceae bacterium
AATCCAATTTGATAGAGTCCAAAACATGATTCAGGTAGGAATAGATGAAGGTGCCGAGCTGCTTGTTGGTGGACTGGGTAAACCTGAGGGGTTAGAAAAAGGTTGGTTTACTAAACCAACTATATTCATAAATGTTAATAACAGCATGCGAGTAGCTCAAGAAGAGATTTTTGGCCCCGTGCTTGTAATAATTCCATTTGAAGATGAAAAAGAAGCTATTGAAATAGCTAATGACACACCTTACGGACTTGCCGCATATTTACAAACAGGCGACACCGAAAGGGCAGATAGAGTTTCAAGACAACTGAGAGCTGGCGGTGTACATGTAAACGGAGGCGGTTATAACTATGGCTCTCCTTTTGGCGGTTATAAAGAGTCTGGAAACGGCCGCGAAGGCGGTGATATGGGACTTGAAGATTATCTTGAAACAAAAGCATTACATATTGCTTAAAATCTAATTCAAAGCAGTAAAATTTATGGAAAAATTACTGTGGCAAGCCTCCGAAAAAAGACGAAAACAATCGAACTTAGTCAAATACCATTCTTATCTCAAAAAAAGTTACTCAATAAATTTTGATTATGAATATGACTCCTTATTCAACTGGAGTATAGCAAAGCCTAATTTATTCTGGACGAGTCTTTTGAGTTATTTAGATATAAGCTATAGTGGCAATGAAAACCCTGCTATTAGTGAAAGTGAAAATATTTATGACAAGAAATTTTTTCCAAACTTAAAGCTTAGCTATAGTGAAAATATCATTAATAATTTAAATTCTATTCCTATACTCTATGTAAATGAAATTGGATTTAAAAAATATTACAGCAAAGAAGAAGTTATTCATAAAGTAAATTTAGTCGCAAAATATTTGAGATCTATCGGTGTTAAAAAAGGTGATAGAGTTGTAGGCATTGTAACTAATAATGCGGAAACATTGATTTCATTTCTTGCAGTAAATTCAATTGGTGCGGTATGGTCTTCTTGTTCACCAGATTTTGGTGAACAGGCTATATTAGATAGGTTTAGTCAAATAGAGCCCAAAATTTTATTTTATTCCAGCAACTATATGTATGGAGGAAAGAAATTTAAAATTTTAGAAAAAATAAAAAATGTTGAGAGTAAGCTTAATACATTGGAAGTATCCATATGCATTGATTATTCTCAAAAAGACAAAAGTTTCATCGATGAAAAATTAAATTTTTTTGAAGAAAACAATAGAGAATTGAGTGAGCTCTCTTTTGAAAGATGTCAGTTTAATGACCCAATGTATATATTGTATTCCAGCGGTACAACTGGAAAACCAAAATGTATTGTACATAATACAGGAGGTCCATTAATCCAACATTTGAAAGAACAACAACTTAACTGTGAAATTTGTGAAAACGATAAGCTTTTCTATTTTACTACTTGTGGATGGATGATGTGGAATTGGCTTATTTCTGGTCTTGCTTCTAAGGCAACAGTTGTTCTTTATGAGGGGTCTCCTTTTTTTCCACATCAGGACTCACTTTTTAAAGTGGCGGAAGAAGAGGAAATTACTTGCTTTGGCACAAGTGCAAAGTTTATTGATGCGCTAAGAAATAGCCAAATTCAAATTTCAAATAAATATAAACTATCAAAATTAAAAACAATTTTAAGCACTGGATCACCACTAGTTAGTGAGAGTTTTAATTATGTTTATAGAAATATTAAGCAAGACGTACATTTAGCCTCGATTAGTGGCGGTACTGACATTGTTTCTTGTTTTGTTGGAGGAGATCCAACTGGCGCAGTATTTTCAGGAGAAATTCAATGTGAATGTTTAGGAGTTGATGTAGATATATTTAATGAAGATGGGGTTAGTACTCAGCAAAAAGGAGAACTAGTCTGCAAATCAGCAATTCCTTCAATGCCAATTGGGTTCTGGGATGATGTTAATAAAGAAAAATATATAAAATCATATTTTTCAAAATTTCCCAATATTTGGACACAAGGTGACTATGCAATCAAAACAGCAAATAAGGGTTTCATAATCTTTGGGCGCTCCGACTCAACTCTCAATCCTGGAGGTATTAGAATTGGTACTGCAGAAATATATAGGTCTGTTGAAAAACTAGAAGATATCAATGAATCGATTGTGGTTGGGCAAGAATGGAATGATGATGTCAGAATTATTTTATTTATAACTCTTAAAGCCAAAAGTCATCTAAATGATAAATTAGTTGCTGATATCAAGGAAAATATTAAAAACTCAACCTCTATCAGACATGTGCCCGCAAAGATTATTCAAGTTACTGATATTCCAAGAACTCGGAGCGGTAAGATAGCTGAATTGACTGTAAGAGATATTATAAACGGTAAAAAAGTTAAAAATATGGAGGCTCTTGCAAATCCAGAATGTCTTGCAGAGTATGAAAATATTGAAGAATTAGACTATTAATCATATATTTTCAAATATGAAGCTAGATTTTGACTCAAAAGAATTAAGAGTATTTGATAAAGAGGAAATTTTTAAAATACATCCCTTGTGGATACGGGAACGATCAACTGAAAAAGGAGAAGTTGATCAAAATTCTTTTCAAAGATTATATGATCCTGAAAAGATAAAACCAGATTTGCAAATAAAGAATGCTCAGCTGCTAGCAGATAACAAAATGCTTGTAGAATTTTCTGATAACCATAGTGCAACTTATTGTTTAGATAAGTTAATAACAGAAATTACAAGATCAAATGTCCTACCGCCAAAGATTTATTGGAATAAAAATGATGCTGAGTTAAAAAAATTTAGTTTTGCCTATGGAGCAAACGAAAGTCAGCAATTGTTTGAAATTTTAAAATTTTATCATCAGTATGGCTACGTTGTAGTCGAAGATTTGCCAGCTAAGGATGGAGAAGTTATAAAATTTGCTGAAAAAATTGGGTTTATTCGAGAAACTAATTTTGGAAAGCTATTTAATGTGAGGTCACAAAAACAACCTAATGACTTAGCTTATACATCCATCGAATTAGAATCGCATACTGATAATCCCTACAGAAAACCAGTACCATCAATTCAATTTTTATTTTGTATTGAAAACAGTTGCAAAGGCGGAGACTCCACAGTTGTAGATGGTTTCAAAGTTGCAGAGGATCTAAAAAAAGAAAATCCACAAGCTTTTAATATTCTAGTAAATACTCTAATAAATTATAAATTTGAAGATAATGAAGCTATTTTAGAAAAAACTGGAAAAATTATAAAATTAAGTGCTAGAGGAGAACTCAAACAAATAAAATATAGTAATAGATTAGACTTTGTATTTTACGATGAGCCAAAGGTTTTGGAAGAATTTTATGCTGCTAAAAGAGTTATGCATCAAATGATCAATTCAGATAAATATATATTACAATTTCATTTAGAGCCTGGTAACTTATTAATTATGAATAATTACAGAACTTTACATGGAAGAAGAAGCTACAATACATCTGAAGGAAGTCGGTGGCTTCAAGGGCTGTATATTGACCATGACTCTGCCGAAAGTAAATATAAACTCCTCTCCAAGGAAGTAGAATGAAGACAGTCAAGTTTACCGAAATGAAAAAAGGGTCAAAAGAAGATTATGAACTTTTGGCTGAATATGAAAAAAACTATGTAAATGAACTTCCTGATCGAATTTTAGAATCATTAAAAAACTTAGATAATTCAGTGGACGGGTACCAAGTATCAAGACTCGAGCATTCTTTGCAATCAGCAACCAGGGCTGAAAAAGATGGGGCAGATGAAGAAATGATTGTTGCTACATTGTTGCATGATATAGGAGACAGTCTTGCGCCTTACAATCACAGTCAGCTCATAGCTGCTGTTTTAAGACCGTATGTTTCTGAAAAGGTTCATTGGATTATGTTGCATCATGGGCTTTTTCAAGAATATTATTATGCTCATCATTTAGGTAAAGATAGAAATTCACGAGATAAATTTAAGGATCACCCATACTATCAAGATGCGGTCGACTTCTGTGAAAAGTGGGATCAAAAATCTTTTGATCCTAATTATGAGTCCTTCCCGTTAGATCATTTCGAACCAATGGTGAGAAGATTATTTTCTAAAGAGCCAAATTTTTAAGCTATCTTTTTTACAATTACATTTCCAACTGAATAACCAGCTCCAAATGAACATATAATTGCTAAATCATTTTTATTTAATGATTTATTGTATTTATGAAAGGCAATAATTGAACCAGCTGAACTTGTATTTGCATATTCATCCAAAACTACAGGTGCTAACTCTTTTGGGGCATCTTTTCCCAATACATACTTTGAAATTAAAATGTTCATATTCTCGTTGGCTTGATGAAGATACATGCCTTTGAGATCATTGGCCGATAAGTTATTTTCTTCTAAATGAGATTTAATCAAGTTAGAAACTTCTGGAACAACTTCCTTAAATACTTTTCGTCCATTTTGATGAAATAACTTGTCTGACTGACCAACGCCATCAGGCGATGAATTATTTAAAAAGCCATAATTATTTCTTATATTGTTTGAAAACTTAGTTAATAATCTCGTACCAATTATTTCATAAGAGTTTTCTTTGATATTTTCATCATTAAGACGTTCTAAAATAACTGCAGTCGCAACGTCTCCAAAAATAAAATGACAGTCTCGATCTCTGAAATTTAAATGTCCGGTACAAATTTCAGGATTAATCATGATAGCAGACTTTATACTTCCAGACTTTACCATATCGAATATAGTTTGAATTCCAAAAGTTGCTGATGAACATGCAACATTCATATCAAAAGCAAAACCTTTGATACCCAAAGCATTTTGTATTTCAATTGAAATCGCTGGATAGGCACGCTCAAGATTTGAACAAGCTACAATTACTGCATCAATATCATCTACATCTATATTTGAGTTTTTAATCGCATCTTTAGCTGCAATGACCCCCATTTCAGCTAAATTAGATAATTCTTCTTCTGACCTTTCTCTCAATTTAGGCCTCATAAAAGAAGTATCTAGAATTCCTGTTTTATTTTGTACATATCTTGATTTAACACCTGATGCTTTTTCTATGAATTCAGCACTGGATTTTTCCAATGGTTGGATTTTTCCATTTTTAATATCTTCTGAATTTGTTTCATTAAATTCATCAACATACTTATTGAATGATTGTACCAATTCCTCATTAGAGATTTTTTCCTTAGGAGTGTATAGGCCTGTCCCAGAAATTTGAACTTTATACATATTGGAAA
This sequence comes from uncultured Pelagibacteraceae bacterium, assembly GCA_902598405.1. GTDB lineage: Bacteria > Pseudomonadota > Alphaproteobacteria > Pelagibacterales > AG-422-B15 > CACNXQ01. The sequence goes on from CACKBQ010000029.1 coordinate 5,209, forward strand.
CTATAAAATTTAAGTAGGCGCTTTGACTAATTAACTTTTTTTTCTAATTATTACAAAAAAAAGAAAACTGACCCTAAAAAAGGGCCAGCTTCTAATATTTATATTCCTGGAATATAAGGAACGCCATCACCTTTAATGGTTTCATTTATACTTTGTAATGTAGTACAAGCTGAAATCATAAAACTGAAAGCTAAAACTGTAAGAGTAGTACGCATGCTTTTTCTCCTATTTATTTAAAGATACTATATTTAATTAAGTACTAATTACAATTATTATGTTTAGAATCATGAAATTCTATGTGTATATCATTGGCACAACCAATCCTAAGCCTAGAACATATGTTGGTTGGAGTAATGATATTGATAAAAGAATAAGGGCTCATAACGCCTCAAAAGGTGCAAAATACACTAGAGGTAGCAAATGGAAACTTTTGTATAAAGAGATTTTTGAGTCAAAATCAGACGCAATGAAAAGGGAAATTGTTTTAAAAAAAGATCGTAAACTCAGAACGCAACTTAGAAAAAAATTAGTTTAAAGTTCCGTATTCACTTCTTCCTTTTTTTCTTAGTCCGTAAGGACCAGCAATATAAATTGTAATTGGCTTAATGCCTGGCTCTAAGTCAACCCGATGCAAATTATCAGCACTTCTAAAGCCTATATAAAATTTTCCACGCCATTTTCTTTCTTCTTTGATGTTTGTTTCCCAGTAACCACCACTTAAAATAATTGTAATATATGGAAAGGGATGATTATGTAGCCCAATTCCATGATCATTATCTAAAATATGATGAATAAGTATATTGAAAGGAAACCATTTTGGTCTTTTTCTAAATAGCAAATAATACCTGGCTGTCCATGGTTTTGCTAAATGATATTCTGGGTGTGAAGGGCCTCTGTCCATCACAACTTTTTTTCGTCCTAATTTCTCTAGTATCTTAAGAAAAAGCATGGTACGTGAAATATAATATAGATGCGTCCGTAGCTCAACTGGATAGAGCATCAGACTTCGGATCTGAGGGTTGAGGGTTCGAATCCTTCCGGGCGCACCAGAAAAAATTATGAAGATATATAAACCATTTGGACCAACAATAGGCAAAACAAAGCTCTCATCGAGAACAGTTACAAACTTAAACAAGTTTTCAGATCAAGTGTCAAAAAATAAGTCCTTATCTAAAAAGTATGATTATGATCATAGGCTCATAGGAAGTATGAAACAGCAGTTTAAAATACCAAATAAAATTTTAAAAGCTGGAATAGAAAAACAGATAATAAATTCAATAAAAGATTATTATAAGCAAACATTAAATATAAAAGTTAAGAAAATTAAAATTGAAAGAGCTTGGATAGTAAGTCAGTATGCAGGGGATTTTAATCCACCTCATTTACACAGAGGCAACATCAGCGGTGTGGGTTATTTAAAAATTCCCTCGTCTATACGATTAAATAAAGAAAAAGATTTAGCAGGTTTAATATCATTTTTTGATGGCCGTGTTTCTATGCCCAGGAACAGCCCTCCGCTAGTTAAGCACCGTGAAACATTTAAGCCCAAGGTAGGAGATTTGTATATTTTCCCTTCTTTTTTAATGCATGATGTCCACCCTTTTAGAGGAGATGGTGAGAGACGGTGTTTTTCTTTTAATGCATTCGTAGATGCTTAATTAATGTTTCTTGTTAAAATTTTTAAATTCTTTATTAATTAATTTTTTAGACAAAGAACCTTCGCGTATAATGTTTATTTGATTATTTTTAGTTTCAACTAAAGTTGACTCTTTGAAGCTCATTTTACCTTTTTTTTCGATTGCATAAGCAACATC
>CACKBQ010000030.1 GCA_902598405.1 uncultured Pelagibacteraceae bacterium
AGGACAATCAATAAATATTCAAAAAGGAAATTTATTTGAGGACCTCTATGATGTCGTATTAGGGGCAGGCGTAGCTGAAAAATTAGACTATTCAATTGACACACCGCTTATAGTATCTCATGGTTTGAGATCATTCTCAGATCATGATGATCAACCTTTTAGAGTTTCAGGAATATTGGAAAAGACAGGTACGCCAGTAGATAATACTGTGATTGTCAGTTTAGCGGCTATTGAAGCAATCCATGTTGACTGGTCAACCGGAGCCAAGATTCCCGGACAGCAGACTCCAATTGAAGAAATAAGAAAAATGGATCTTACTCCAAAAAATATCACAGCAGTATTAGTTGGAGTTAAATCTAAACTTTCCATTTTTAATCTCCAACGTTGGGTAAATGAATATCCCGAAGAGGCTATGACAGCAATTTTGCCAGGCGCTGCGTTACAAGAACTGTGGCGTGTGGTAGGGGTTGTGGAAAATTTACTGCTTGGAATATCCATTGTTGTAATATTCACAACGCTAGTTGGTATGGCCGCTATTATGTTTTCAAGCTTAAATGAAAGAAGAAGAGAAATGGCAATATGGAGGGCCATGGGCGCCTCTCCCAGTATAGTAATGGGTTTATTGATGCTAGAGGCAATATTTATAGCGCTATTAAGCATAATGCTTAGTGTTATACTTTTATTTGGCACGCTTAATATACTTCAGCCATGGATTGATTATAATTACGGGATTTTGGTAAATGTTGAATTTTTTACTTTGAGAGATATTTATGTTTTCATCATGTTTATAATTTCTTCAATAATTGTCAGCTTATTGCCAGCGGTAAGAGCATACTGGTTTTCCATCAATGACGGTATGTCTATTAAAGTATGATAAAACTATCTCGATTATTAATATTAATTTTTTTGCTTATACCTCTTTTTTCTTACGCTTCACCAAAGGAAATAGATTGGGATGATTTAATTCCATGGACTTCTGTTTTCAGTCCCGGAGAAGTAAAGTTCAATAAAAGCTTGGTAGATAAAGAAGTAAAAATACCAGGTTATGTCCTCCCATTAGATATGTATGGCCGTGGTGTGAATACTTTTTTATTAGTTCCCTATATTGGAGCTTGTATTCATGTACCGCCACCAGCACCAAACCAACTCGTTTATGTTGAGGCAGAAAATCCATGGAAAGGACTTGCGTGGTGGGAACCTGTTTATGTGACTGGAACAATGAAAATTGAAAATCAAAATATAGAAGATCTTGCCATAGTAGGTTATGAGATGGCTGCTAACAAAATTGAATATTATCGTGGTGAGACGGGTGTTCATGGTTTTTTTGATTGGTAATTAATCGTGTATTCTTATAAATATAAATGTAAATTTGATAACACTCTTAATAAAATAAATATTTATGGAAACTAATACATCGCAAGTACCTGTAACAGTATTAACAGGTTTTTTAGGTGCTGGTAAAACTACTTTATTGAATCGTATTTTAACTGAGCAACATGGTCGTCGTTATGCAGTTATTGTTAATGAATTTGGTGAGCAAGGAATAGACAATGATCTCGTAGTTGATGCTGATGAAGAAGTTTTTGAAATGAACAATGGATGTATTTGTTGCACAGTTAGGGGTGATTTAATACGTATACTTGGAGGTCTCATGAAGCGTGCAGATCAGCTGGATGCAATAATTGTAGAGACAACTGGACTTGCTGACCCTGCGCCCGTAGCTCAAACATTTTTTGTCGATCAAGATGTTGCAGATCGAACTAAATTAGACGCTATTGTCACTGTCGCAGATGCTGTCCACCTTAGTACTCAACTCGGAGAACATCACGAGGCAGAAGAGCAGATCGCTTTTGCGGATGTAGTTCTGCTCAATAAGATTGATTTAGTCGATAAAAGTCAGCTTACAGGAGTTAAGGATCGTATTAGAAAAATTAATCCTTATACAAAAATTATTGAAACAAATAGATGTGCTGCACCTATTGAAGAAATTCTTGGTCTTAATGCTTTTAGTCTTGATCGCGTCTTAGAGGTTGAACCTGATTTTTTGGATTCTGATCATGATCATGAACACGATGATGATGTAACAAGTGTTTCTTTTGTTTCTGACACTCCGCTTGACTTAGAAAAATTTGAGAAGTGGTTTGGAAACCTATTACAGACGCATGGTCAAAATATTCTTAGATCAAAGGGCATTCTTGATTTTAAGAATGAAAAAGATCGTTACGTATTTCAAGGAGTTCATATGCTCATGGATGCATCTCCTATGGGTCCATGGCCTGAGAAAAGTATTCGAAATTCGCGGGTTGTATTTATTGGTCGCAAATTAGAGACTATGAATTTGAAAGAGGGTTTCGAAAGTTGTAAATCAGATTAGTTCTGTTTTTAGATGAATAACGAATTTGTAAAAAAATCCCGCTTTGAAGAAAATGGAAAGGTCTTTGAAACAGGGGCTCCTGTCACAGGTGCAGTTTCAATTGAGAATGCTATTGCAGTTGGATTTGGAGACGGATCAATAAGGTTTTTTTGGCCAGATAATGATCCCTTAGAAGTTCAAGCGCACTCTGGTGCAATTCTAAGCATAGCTTCAAGTAATGATGGGGTCATAACAGGCGGGCAAGATGGTCGTTTTTTAAAAATTTCGACAAATGCTGAGGTCGAGGAAGTTTACAATTTTGGAACGCGTTGGGTAGATAATGTAGCGGCATATGAAAGTATGGTTTTATGTTCGTCTGGAAAAAATGTCTACATCTGGTCAGGTGAAAATGATAAGCCAAAAATACTAGAGCATCAAAGTACTATAGGTGGTATCGCAATTGATCAAAATGGAAGGAGAATTGCTGTCTCATGTTATGGAGGAGTAACTTTGTGGAGATTAGAAAAAAACAAATGGAAATCATCAAAATTTGCTTGGAAAGGTTCACACGGTAAAGTTGGGTTTAGTCCAGATGGGAAGTATCTGGTGACAACAATGCAAGAAAATGAGCTTCATGCTTGGCGAATACGAGATAAAGCAAGTTTTGCAATGTCAGGTTACCCGTCAAAAGTAAAAAGTTTTACATGGGCCGGGGACAACCCTTATCTAGTAACAGCGGGTGCAAAAGAAGCTATATGCTGGCCATTCGATGGTAAGGAGGGTCCAAAAGGACGTAAGCCCCTTTGTATTGCAAGTGGTGGTCAACAAAACGCAACTTTTGTTGAATCATTGCCAGGGGAGAAAGCAGTTTTTGCTGGATTTCGAAATGGCATGGTTCTTCTCTCAGAATTGTCAGAACATCCAAATGACGTCCTCATTCAAAATCCTACAGGATCAGAAGTATCAAATATCAGTATTTCACCCGATCGATCTCATATATTAGTCGGAGATTCAAAAGGCCAAATTTTATGGTCACCTCTTTGGGAGCAGTAAAATGGGGGGTATGTTCCAGAAAAAAAAATCAAATAAAAGTGCTACTCAAAACTTAAAAAATCTAATCATAGAGAAATTTAGATTAAATAAAGATACTAATGTAAGCATTGCTGAACTAAGCTGTCATGAACCAAATTGCCCACCAAAAGAAACAATTATTACGATCCGTAAAGCTGATGGAAGCACATCCAACCTACGAATTCATAAAGCTCTGGATCAGATACAGAGGGAAGACGTTAAGACACTAAGACATGAAGAAAAATAAATATTATTTTATAAAAGTGAATTCTACTTTTTAAACATTTCTTCATCTGAATAAGGAAACCACCAGAAATCTTGTGGCTGACAATCAGGATCAATCATCACAGTCTTAGTATCTCTGAATGTCTCTAATCCTTCCGCACCTAATTGTCGACCCATACCAGAGAGTTTTGTTCCCCCAAAAGGGCCAGCATCATTGTCAAGCAACGGTGCATTTACCCAAACCATTCCTGCCTGAAATTGTTCTGAAGCACGAATTCCCTCTGATAAATCTTTTGTATAAATGTTGGCACCAAGTCCATATCTAGAGTTATTTGCTTTCTCCATAGCCTCTTCAAAACTAGATACTTTACAAATTGGTGCTACTGGACCAAAGCTTTCATTGTTGAATATGCTCATTTCATCATTGCAATCAACCAGCACAGTTGGTGCAACAAACCAGCCTTTATTAAACTGACTTAGTCGCCCTCCACCCTCAACTGCTTTTGCGCCTTCATCTAAAGCTTTGTGTAAAACATTCTCGTATCGGTCTCTCTCTTTTGATGAAACAATAGGTCCCATATCAACTTTATCAAGACCATTACCAACTCTAATTTTTTTTGTTTCTTCAATTAATTTTTCAACAAACTCATCATGAATTTTTTCATGCACAAAAAATCTTTCAGCTGAAACACATATTTGTCCACAGTTCATATAAGCAGAAAATGCAGCCGCTCGTGCAGTAATATCCATAGGAGCTGACGGCATAACTATAAAAGGATCATTTCCTGAATTTTCAATTAATGATCTTTTCATAAGTTCACCACATTTAGAGGCAATGCTTACCCCAACTGGAACGCTTCCTGTAAATGCAACCATGTGCGTATCTTTATGTTCAACCAATGATTTTCCAGCTGCAGCTTCACCTGTTACAACTTGAAACAATCCATCAGGTAAAGCCTTGAAAGCTTCAGCAA
>CACKBQ010000031.1 GCA_902598405.1 uncultured Pelagibacteraceae bacterium
TGATAAGGGTGAGGTCGGTAGTTCGAGTCTACCCAGGCCCACCATGACGTGGTATCTCTTGGGGCTGTAGCTCAGCTGGGAGAGCACCTGCTTTGCAAGCAGGGGGTCACCGGTTCGATCCCGGTCAGCTCCACCAAGTTTTAAGCTTTTCCATTTACATCGTGAAGTGACATCAATACTAAATTAAAATTTTATTGAGAATTCAAATCTAAGTGTCACAAAAAACTATAAGTTTGTTTTTTGTACATAGAATAATCAAGCGTTTAAGAGCATTTGATGGATGCCTTGGCACACAAAGGCGATGAAGGACGTAGTACGTTGCGATAAGCTTCGGGGAGTGACGAACACACTTTGATCCGAAGATTTCCGAATGGGAAAACCCAACTCTTTTGAGTTATTGCTAACTGAATACATAGGTTAGTAAAGCGAACCCAGTGAACTGAAACATCTAAGTAACTGGAGGAAAGGATATCAACCGATACTCCGTAAGTAGTGGCGAGCGAAAGCGGACCAGGCCAGTAGCATTAATTGTACAACCAGAATTACCTGGAAAGGTAAACCATAGAGAGTGATAGTCTCGTATGGGTAATGACAGTTAATGTTCTCGAGTAAGACGGGACACGTGAAATCTTGTCTGAATATGGGGGGACCACCCTCCAAGCCTAAGTACTCTTGTGTGACCGATAGTGAACTAGTACCGTGAGGGAAAGGTGAAAAGAACCCCGACGAGGGGAGTGAAATAGATCCTGAAATTGAATGCTTACAAGCTGTCGAAGCCCGTAAGGGTGACGGCGTACCTTTTGTATAATGGGTCAGCGAGTTAGTTTAAAGTGCAAGCTTAAGCCATAAGGTGTAGGCGTAGCGAAAGCGAGTCTTAATAGGGCGACAGTACTTTGGATTAAACCCGAAACCGAGTGATCTAGCCATGAGCAGGTTGAAGATAAGGTAACACTTATTGGAGGACCGAACCAGTTGACGTTGAAAAGTCTTTGGATGACTTGTGGTTAGGGGTGAAAGGCCAATCAAACTCGGATATAGCTGGTTCTCCGCGAAAACTATTTAGGTAGTGCGTCATATGAATACCATCGGGGGTAGAGCACTGGATGGGCAAGGGGGGAGAGATCCTTACTAAGTCCAACCAAACTCCAAATACCGATGAGTAATGTATGGCAGACAGACTACGGGTGCTAAGGTCCGTAGTCAAAAGGAAAACAGTCCAGACCAACAGCTAAGGTCCCCAAGTTATTGTTAAGTGGGAAAGGATGTCGGACGACCAAAACAGCCAGGAGGTTGGCTTAGAAGCAGCCATCCTTTAAAGAAAGCGTAACAGCTCACTGGTCTAAATAAGTTATCCGGCGCCGAAGATGTAACGGGGCTAAACAATACACCGAAGCTTTGGACACAATTTATTGTGTGGTAGCGGAGCGTTCCGTACGTTGTTGAAGGAAGACTCGCGAGAGCTTCTGGAGATATCGGAAGTGAGAATGCTGACATGAGTAGCGACAAACAGAGTGAGAAACTCTGTCGCCGAAAATCCAAGGGTTCCTGCGCAAGGCTAATCCGCGCAGGTTGAGTCGGCTCCTAAGGCGAGGACGAAAGTCGTAGTCGATGGGAACAAGGTTAATATTCCTTGACCAGATGAGATGTGACGGATGACGTAAATTGTCTATCCTTATATGGATTGGATAGGCAGTGAAGTTGTTCCAGGAAATAGCCTCATCATAGACCGTACCCGAAACCGACACAGGTGGATAGGTAGAGGATACCAAGGCGCTTGAGAGAACTATGCTGAAGGAACTCGGCAAATTGCCTCTGTAACTTCGGAAGAAGGAGGACCTATGTTTGGGCAACCAGATGTGGGTGGCACAGAAATGGGGGTAGCAACTGTTTATTAAAAACACAGGACTCTGCAAAGCCGCAAGGCGAAGTATAGGGTCTGACGCCTGCCCGGTGCCGGAAGATTAAAGTGAGTGGTGCAAGCTACGACCTGAAGTCCCGGTGAACGGCGGCCGTAACTATAACGGTCCTAAGGTAGCGAAATTCCTTGTCGGGTAAGTTCCGACCTGCACGAATGGCGTAATGATTTCCCCGCTGTCTCCAGCGTAGACTCAGCGAAATTGAATTCTCCGTGAAGATGCGGAGTACCCGCGGTTAGACGGAAAGACCCCGTGCACCTTTACTATAGCTTTACATTGGTATTAGAAATTACATGTGTAGGATAGGTGGTAGACTTTGAAGTGGAGGCGCCAGCTTTCATGGAGTCGTCCTTGAAATACCACTCTTGTAATTTTTGATATCTAACTGAGGTCCATTATCTGGATCCAAGACAGTGTATGGTGGGTAGTTTGACTGGGGCGGTCGCCTCCCAAAAAGTAACGGAGGCGTGCGAAGGTAGGCTCAAGCTGGTCGGAAATCAGCTGTTGAGTGCAATGGCATAAGCCTGCCTGACTGCAAGACTGACAAGTCGAGCAGAGTCGAAAGACGGTCATAGTGATCCGGTGGTTCTGAGTGGAAGGGCCATCGCTCAACGGATAAAAGGTACGCCGGGGATAACAGGCTGATACCGCCCAAGAGTTCATATCGACGGCGGTGTTTGGCACCTCGATGTCGGCTCATCACATCCTGGGGCTGGAGCAGGTCCCAAGGGTTCGGCTGTTCGCCGATTAAAGTGGTACGCGAGCTGGGTTTAGAACGTCGTGAGACAGTTCGGTCCCTATCTGCCGTGGGTGTTGAAGAATTGAGAGGAGTTACTCCTAGTACGAGAGGACCGGAGTGAACGTACCAATGGTGTACCAGTTGTCGTGCCATCGGCATCGCTGGGTAGCCAAGTACGGACGGGATAACCGCTGAAAGCATCTAAGCGGGAAGCCTCCCTCGAAACGAATTCTTCCATGAGAGTCGTGGTAGACCACCACGTTGATAGGTCAGGTGTGGAAGTGCAGTAATGCATGAAGCTAACTGATACTAATAACTCGATCGGCTTGATTTTCTATGTACTAGAAACAAACTAGTCATAAGCAAGCGACACTATAGATAATAGATAGAAGAAAAATTTTTTAGTATTGATTTCACGTTTTGTTGACCTGGTGATTATAGCGGAGAGGTTACACACGATCCCATTTCGAACTCGAACGTGAAGGGCTCCAGCGCCGATGGTACTTTGTCTTAAGGCATGGGAGAGTAGGACATTGCCAGGTCTACTAAACGTGAAAAAGTCATTTCATCTAATTTAATATTTTTAATCATTGTTAAATCTGTTTAACAAACCTATTCTTAAAACATGAAAATTATGGTTCTCGGCCTTGGGTATGTGGGCCTTTCATTAGCTTGTCTATTTGCGAAGAAAGGTCACGAGGTATATGGCATTGATATTGATCAATATAAAATTGATAAAATTAAGAATGGTATATCTCCAATAAAAGATAGCGATATAGAAAAATTTTTAAGAGAAAATCCATCAATATTTAAAGTTGATAGTTCAATTCCCGATAATCAAAACTTTGATTTCACAATTATTTGTACACCAACCAATTACGACGAAAAAAATAATCAATTCGATACATCTTCTGTAGACAATTCAATAGAAGAAATTTCAAGAAAAAAAATAGATACTCAGATTATTATAAAATCTACAATCCCCTTGGGATATACTGTTAAGGCTCGTGAACGGTATAACATTAAATCAATCACCTTTTCCCCAGAATTCTTAAGAGAGGGAAAGGCATTAATTGATAATTTATACCCATCAAGAATAGTAGTTGGTGATAAGTCTGAAATTGGAAAGCAATTTGCTAATTTGCTTTTAGATTGTGCAGAAAAAACAAAAGATGAAATTCCTGTAATATTAATGAAATCATCTGAAGCTGAAGCTGTTAAGCTTTTTGCAAATACTTACTTAGCTATGAGAGTCGCTTTTTTCAATGAATTGGACAGTTATTGCGAAGCGCATGATATTTCTACTTTTGATGTAATTAAAGGCGTGTCTTCAGATCCAAGAATAGGTAATTATTATAATAATCCATCGTTTGGCTATGGCGGATATTGTTTGCCAAAAGACACGCAACAGCTATTAGCGAACTATGATATGGTTCCGAATAATATTATTCGAGCCATTGTAGACGCAAATACAACTCGTAAAGATCAAATTGCAAAGAGCATATTTAATCTAGTTGATGAAAAAAAAGATAAGACTATAGGAATATTTCGCCTTACCATGAAAGAAGGATCAGATAACTTCAGAATGAGTGCTGTTCAAGGTGTAATGAAAAGACTTAATGCGAAAGGTTTAAATTTATTAGTATATGAGCCTTTAATAGAAAAAGATACATTTTTTAGTTCTACGGTGATTCATAACTTAAATGAATTTAAGAAA
>CACKBQ010000032.1 GCA_902598405.1 uncultured Pelagibacteraceae bacterium
GGTTGAAGTTCCGTAAATTCAGAATAACCAGCACTGAGTGCTATGTCAGGAAGCATATCAAATTTTTGCAAGTCTCTTTGACTCTGTGATAGAGCAGACTCCATAACACTTAACCTTAAATCGCGATTGTTTCTGACAGCAATTGCAATTGCAGTGTGTAAATCAATATTTTTTAAAGATTCATCAATTTCAAGTTCGGCAAATTCTTCAGCAACTGAAACGCTTAATGACTCTGCATCAATTACTCTTGGAGATCGCGCACAAGCAACGAGCGCCAAACATATGAAAACTATAAATAATTTTTTTATTGGGTTGACCATTTATTTGTTTTTATAAAAACCAAGATACTGTCTTAACGGGTAACCGTATCCGGCGCAAGTAATACCAAACTTTAGTAATTTCAGTGTATACATAACCGCCCATTTTGGGTTTTTTTTGCGATCTTGCTACATTTAGTAGCATTACTGCTGTATACAGAAAAGGTATATTTATCAATAAATTACTAAATTTTATTTATATAAATTAACATGACCAAAAAACTAATTCAGGCACTCGAACCGCGTATGATGCTCGACGGAGCTGCAGTTGCAACTGCAATTGATACCATTGATGATTTAGCAAATGCGAACAAAACTGATTTAGATAAAAAAACAAAAGAAAACAATTTTAAAACCGATCAAAACACAAAACTTCCGTTTGTAAATCGTGAAAGCATTAATCAAAACACACGAACAAAACAATTCGTCTTCATTGACAGTGCAGTCGATGACATTGAAGTTTTAATTGAAAGTTTTGATGACAATACTGAAGTACACATCATTCAAAGTGATGTGGATGGCTTTAAAGAGATGCAAAATATTCTTGCTGATGAAAAAAATATTGATGGCGTTCATGTCATTGGTCACGGCAGTATTGGTCAGATTGCATTTGGCGATGCAATTTTAAACAGTGAAACATTAGACGAGTACAAACAAACTCTAAAAGACATTGGCGCAAGTTTAAGTGCTGATGGCGATATTCTATTCTATGGTTGTAACATTGCAGCTGATGAAAGCGGTGAGATTTTAATCAAACAAATTGCTGAAATTACTGACGCTGATGTAGCAGCATCAGACGATGTAACAGGTAAAGGAGGCGACTGGGATCTTGAAAAGCATACTGGCATTATTGAGACTAAAAATATAACAGTAGCAGATTATGACCACGCACTTGATGCGTATGGAGTGGACTCAATCAATTCAAGTGTTGTAGCTGTCCATTCAGCAACAAACTATGAAGCGCGGTGGAGCAACGACAGCACGAACCGTGATGGTCAGCAGGACCCAGGTGGACAACTTAGATTTGTATTATCTCAAGAGAGAGCTAGCGTTACAGGTGGTGCAGGAACATTAAATTTTGATGTCTCTGGAGCAGCGAGCTCATTTACACCAAGCACAAGTAATCCAGTTCATGTTTATATGCTTTTCTCAAACGATTTCACAAATAACAATTCGAGAAGAACGGGCAGTAGGGTTGGTCAAGTAACTTTTGATAATGAAATTCTTGGTGTGTTTGCAAATCCATCCAATACGATCGCAATGACCGGTATATCAAAGTCTGGTGCTACATACCCAACAATGAGTTCAGATAAAATTGGCATGAGGGAGTTAGAATACAAGAATGATAATGCTCCTGGACAAGAAGGAAACGGTGACTGGTTTGAAATATCAAACAGCAACAAGACCATTCGAATTGGTACTAAAAACGGTTATAAAGGTGACTTTATTCGTATCATCACAAGAGCTCCAGTTGCAAACGAGGATCCCGTTGGGAATAATGACACTGGCGCTGTTAATGAGGATGCTACCGTTACAGTAACTGCGGGCAGTGGCGTTATAGCAAATGATACGGATGCTGACGGAGATGCGCTTGAAGTAGGGTCAATATCTGGCGGTTCTCTTGATTCACCTCTAAATGGTACATACGGACAGCTAACCATGAGTGCAGATGGTGGCTACACTTATGTCGCAAATAGAGATGCTGCAGACCCTCTTGATCCAGGCGATACTGTAACAGATACATTTACATACACTGTAATTGATAACAATGGTGGAGATGATACGGCAACACTTACAATAACAATCACAGGAGTGAACGATCCGATAACAGCTGTGAATGATACAGATGCTGTGAATGAAGATGCAACAATTAATCGAAGCACTTCGGATTCGCAAGAATTAGATCACGATGATACAGACCCCGATGCCGATGATGCATCTGGAAGCTTTACCATCACTGCAATCAGAACAGGAAGAGAGTCTGCAACCAGTGGAACAACTGCAGGCACAATCGGACAGGCTCTAAATGGTACGTATGGTGTATTAACTGTAGCTGCAGATGGTAGCTATAGCTATGCCGCAACCAGAAGTGGAGCAGATGCGTTAGCGGCAGGTGCAACAGCAATTGATTATTTTACCTATACAGTTAGAGATCACTCTAGCAGTCCAAATGATACAGACACTGCTGAACTTGCAATAACAGTAACAGGAGTAGGTCCAAGTGCGAGCAATGATACTGGCAGTGTTAATGAGAATGCAACTTTAACAGCAAATGCTGGCGCAGGTGTGATTGCAAATGATACAGGTGGTGATACTGAAAGTCTCGCTGTTACCAACGTCAGTTCAAATGCTACTGGAAACAGTGGTAACGCTGCTCAAGGTGTTCTTGGAACATATGGTACGCTCACGGTCGCGGCTGATGGCAGTTATACTTATGTTGCAAACACTGCAGCAGCAGAAGCACTAGATGCAACTGACACTATTACAGATATTTTTACTTATACAGTTAAAGATGATGATGATGTTAACTCAGATACGGCAACTCTTACAATTACTATAACAGGTCTCGATGATGATCCAGTAGGCGTTAATGATGCAGGCGCTATCAATGAGGATAAAACCCTAACTGTTAGCGCGGGAAGCGGCGTATTATCAAATGATACTGATGCTGATGCTAGTTCAAGTCTATCAGTTTCTGCAATTTCGGGCGGTACAGTTGGTCAGGCGTTAAATGGGACCTATGGTGTTCTGACTTTGAGTTCAGATGGTAGTTATACTTATGTTGCAAATGGTAGAAGTGAAGATTTACTTGCTGCTGATGCCACTGCAACCGATACATTTACTTATACCGTAAGTGATGGAGCGGGAACAACCGATACAGCAAATTTAGTCATCACAGTAACTGGAGTTGGCCCGCAAGCCGTTAATGATACCGGTGCAGTCAACGAAGATGCCACTTTAACAGTTAATGATGCATCTGGTGTAATCAGTAATGACGATGACAACGCAAGTTACGACGTTGAGAGTTTAGCTATAACAGGCATTTCTCACGGCGTGACCGGAAATAGTGGTAATGCTGCACAAGCTGTTACTGGAACATACGGTGTTTTAACTATGGCAGCTGATGGTAGCTATGAATATGTTGCAAACCAATCAGCAGCTGATGGCCTTGATCCTGGTGATACAGCGACCGATGTCTTCACGTACACTGTTAAAGACGATGCTGATAAGAATGCCAGTACCGCAACGTTAACCATTACGGTGACTGGTATTAATGATGATATCACTGCCGTTGATGATACAGATGCGGTTAATGCTGGTTCATCTATCTCGAGAAGTACGAGTGATGCACAAGAACTTGATCATGATGATACAGATGATGACGCTGATGATGTTCCAGGTAATTTTACTATTACAGCGATACGAACAGGACAGGAGTCAGGCAGTGGCACGACTAAAACAGTTGGACAAGCGTTTACTACGACTTACGGAACAGTAACAATCAATGCCGATGGATCTTATTCTTATGCTGCAAATCAAAGTGGTGCAATGAG
>CACKBQ010000033.1 GCA_902598405.1 uncultured Pelagibacteraceae bacterium
AGGAAAAATTAAAAAAGAAAATTGAAATTTTACTCAATCATCATAATGCGATAATGAGAGGTTTTGGATTGAATGAATACAATTTAGAAGAAGTAGTCAGTGAAATATATGAATTAGGGGAATATGCCAAACCTTTTGCAAAAACAATAAATGACATAACTAACGTAATAAACAGCGGCAAAGAAAAAATTTTATTTGAGGGAGCTCAGGGATTTCTTTTAGATATTGACCATGGAACCTATCCTTTTGTAACATCATCAAATGTTCACGCTAGTTATGCATCTATTGGCAGTGGATTGAATCCAAAAGTTATTAATCATATCCTTGCAATTACAAAAGCATATACGACGAGAGTTGGGAATGGTCCTTTTCCTACAGAGCAAGACAATGAAATAGGCAATAAACTTGGAGAAATTGGCCATGAATTTGGAACAGTGACAAATAGAAAGAGAAGATGTGGTTGGTTTGACTCAGTTTTAGTTCGTCAAGCTTTAACTCAATCGGGAGCAACAGGTATTGCTCTTACTAAAATCGATGTATTAGATCACTTTGATGAAATTAAAATGTGTGTAGGATATAATTTAAATGGAAAAGAAATAGATTACTATCCAAGCTCTGAACAAGATCAAGAGACTATAGAGCCAATCTATGAAACCTTTCAAGGATGGATGAGTACAACAACTGGCATAAACAGCTTCGATGAATTGCCAGAAAACGCAAAAAAGTATGTCAATCGTATTAGTGAGCTCACAAAGACTAAGATAGATTTAATTTCCACTAGCCCTAGACGTGAGGATACAATACTAATAAATAAATTATTTAATTAAGCCTGAATTAATTTAGTATCTCTTGCGAGACTTAACATTTCTGTTTGAAGCTTCTGAAATGCTCTTTCTTCTATTTGTCGAATTCGTTCTCTGCTGATGTTGTACTCATTGCTGAGTTCTTCAAGAGTTTTAGGAGTTTCAGATAATTTCCTATCTTGTATAATATGCTTTTCCCTATCATTTAATACATTAATTGCTTTATTGAGAAGAGCTTTTCTTTTTGAAACTTCTTCTTTCTCAGCTATTTTGACTTCGTGATCCGCATCTTCGTCAACTAGCCATTCTTGCCATTCTTCTTCACCATCTGCACTAACCACTGCATTAAGGGAATAATCATTTCCAGAAATTCTTCCTTCCATTTCCGAAACTTCTTTTTCAGAAACATTTAATTGATTGGCAATTTCTGTAACTTGATGAGGTTTAAGTGATCCTTCACTATAGTCACTTAGTCTATTTTTAAGTTTCTTAAGATTAAAAAATAGTTTTTTTTGAGCGGCGGTGGTTCCAATTTTTACTAAACTCCATGATTTAAGTACATACTCCTGAATAGCAGCTCTAATCCACCACATAGCATAAGTCGCTAATCTGAAACCTTTATCTGGGTCATACTTTTTAACTGCTTGCATCAGACCTATATTTCCTTCAGATATAAGTTCTGTAACAGGAAGTCCATATCCTCGATAACCCATCGCTATTCGGGCAACGAGTCTGAGATGGCTTGTAACAAGTGCATGAGCTGCACTCGTATCCCCTTCATCTCTCCACTTCTTAGCAAGATTGATTTCTTGCTTTTCTGTAAGCATAGGAAACTTCTTGATCTGCTGAAGATAATGACCGAGGCTACCTTCATTGGACAATGCTGGTAAATTATAGTTTTTGCTCATATCCAAAATATGGTTACTTTTTTCTAGAAATCAATGATCAGCTTTTAATTGAATTTACCAATTTGCTCAAGTAATCCGGTATAACAGACTGAAAATGAAGCATTTTTTCTTTTTTAGGATGAAGAAATCCAAGAGATTGCGCATGCAGAGCCTGTCCTGGCAACATTTTAATCGATTGAACTGTGTTTTCTGAAAGTGATTTTAGTTTACTTTGAGGCGATCGCCCATAAATACGATCTCCTATGAGTGGGTTTCCCTTTTCTGTTAGATGCACTCTTATTTGATGAGTTCTTCCGGTCTCTAGGCGACATTCTAATACTGTAGCAACAATTTGATTTTTTTTGTTCTTTAAATTTTCCAGTGTCTTGTAATGAGTGATAGCAACCTTACCTCTACTCACAGAACTCATCATTTTTGTTCTATTCCTATTACTTCTAGATAAGAGTGACTTAATTTTTCCATTTGCTGGTGAGATTTTGTTCCAGCATACAGCAATATAAACTCTTTCGATAGAGTGAGAAGCAAATTGGTCAGATAAATGTTTGTGAGTAAAATCATTTTTAGCTATTACAACTAGTCCACTCGTATCTTTATCAATTCGATGAACTATTCCTGGCCTTTGAGCATCACCGACAAATTTTAATTCATCTCCACAATGATTGATCAAAGCATTAACAATTGTACCTGTCTTATTTCCAGCACCGGGGTGCATTACAATACCTGCAGGTTTATTGATAACTATCAAATCCTTATCTTCATAAACAATATTTAACTTTATGTTCTCACCAATTATTGGTGTCTCATTTGCTAATTGTATATTTACTGAAATATGATCGCCTAATGAGATCTTATAATCAGGATCTACAATATTATTATTTACTGTAATATTGGAGGACTTTATTAATTGAATTATTTTAGATCTACTAAATTCTTTCAAATTTAAAGCAATATATTTGTCTATACGTTGACCTACTTGCTTCTTATGGTTGACTTTGTATTGATAGAACATTATGAGGTAACGATGTACCAAAAAATTATGCTTTTTATAGTTATATTTCTCGGAATTGTAATTTTAATTGGTACCACGATTGTTATTACTACTATTATTGAGCGATCATACAAGATTGATTTTTTTACTTCCACTGATAATTCTGGGAAGGATATAAATATTGAAAAAAAATGTGATCTCGTGGGTGAAAAAACTAAAGTTATCTCTCTAAGTGAGGACAAATTAGCTATTATTTGTGAGGGTCGTATTGAGGTAATGAATTTATCAAATAATCAAGTAGAAAAAGTAGTTAACTACTAGCTTGCTCTATAAAAACTTGTCTCTACATCGGGTAAAGTTTCTTTTTTAAGTATGAGATCAGATGCCTTTTCAGCGATCATTACAGTTGTTGCATTGAGATTTCCTGTAATGATATTTGGCATTATTGAAGCATCTACAACTCTTAAATTTTCAATCCCGTAAACTTTGAGCTCTTCATCGACAACAGATAACTCATCTTTTCCCATCTTGCATGTACAAGAAGGATGATAAGCAGTATCACCTTTATTTTTAATGAATTCATTTAAATCACCCTCAGAGCTTGAATTTATTCCAGGGTTAATTTCTTTTCCTCGATATTTATCAAAAGCTTTTTGATGAAAAATTTCCCTTGCAATTTTAATGCCATCTCTCATTTCTTTTAAATCATGCTCTGTCTGCATATAATTAAACTGTATAGCGGGTGAAGCTGAGGGATTGTTTGACTTTAATTTGACATGTCCTCTACTTGTTGGCCTCATTGGCCCTACATGCGCTTGAAAAGAATGAGAGCTTGGAGATTGTCTTCCATGATCCAATACAAGCGATGGAAAGAAGTGATACTGAATATTAGGATAATCAACCATATCATTACTTCTCACGAAGCCGCCTGTCTCTAAGTTTGAATATGCTGCCACTCCAGATTTAAAAATAAACCACTCTATCCCTATGAATGCCATTCTTATTGGATTATATGATGTGTAAAGTGTAACGGGCTTTGTACACTCATATTGTAAATAAGTTTCAAGATGATCCTGTA
>CACKBQ010000034.1 GCA_902598405.1 uncultured Pelagibacteraceae bacterium
GAAAAGGCAACATTTAGCAAAACGACGTCTGGTATTGGTAATAATGTTAGTCTTGATGATTACCAATCAATTATAACAAAACAATCTATCCAGATAGCTGAATTACAAAATGAAGTTCAATCACTGACAGCAAAAATTGAAGAAATGATATTTACAATGCAATCTACAGTAAATAATTTTAATACATTTAGAGAAGATACTGAATTTAGGTTTATCGATATAAATTCTAAAACTGAAAGTATTGAGAAAAATCAACTATCTATGACCTTACCCAATAATGAAACACAAATTAATAATCTAGCAGATAACACAAGTGAGGGGCTAAATTTGGAACCACAGTCACTTGGAACAATAAATATGTCTTCGGAAGAGGAGCTGTCTGCTTCTCCATTTGAAATCAAAAATGTTGATGAAGAGGAAGAGCAAGAAATAATAAATACCATTTCTCAGGACAATATTGTCGCTTTTGAAGAACAAGAAATTGTACTAGCGGTACTACCTGAAGGAGATGAAAAAGGTCAATATGAATATGCAATGGGTCTTCTCAAGCAAGGTGACTATGAACTTGCCGAAAAAGCATTTCAAGAGTTTATGACTGTCGGAAATGACTCCAGCCTTTTAAGCAACGCAAACTTTTGGTTAGCAGAAACATATTATGTTAGAGAAAATTATAAAGACGCAGCTAAAAATTATTTAAGCCTATATCAAGTTTATCCAGATTCAAAGAAAGCCGCAGATGCGCTTCTAAAACTCGGAATATCTCTAGTTAATATGGACCAAAAGGAACAAGGGTGTGTAACTTTTATACAATTAAAGGATACCTATCCAAATGCAAATACTGCTGTATTAGACAGGGGTAAATTAGAAATTGAAAAAAATGGCTGTGAAATTAGTTAAGCCAATTAATCATAAAAAAGTCGTAAAAATAACTAATCAAGATTTCGAAGCAAAGATGAGAGAGCTTCGAGTTAATTCAGATATTGCCGTAGCAGTTTCTGGCGGTCCAGATAGTTTAGCACTCATGCATTTGTCTAATAGATATGCATTAAATAATAATATTAATTTAACTGTATTAAGTATTGATCATGGAATTAGAGCAGAGTCATCAAAAGAAATTGTATGGTTAGAAAAGATTGCAAAAAAGAATAAAATTAACTTCTACTCAACTAAATTAAAAAAAAAGATCAACAGCTCTAATACCCTCTCTAAGGCGAGGACACTTCGATATGAGGCCTTATCAAAATATTGTAACAAGAAAAAAATTAAATTCTTATTAACAGCCCATCATCTTGATGACGAAATAGAAAATTTTTTAATGAGATTAGTGAGGGGCAGTGGGATAAAAGGTCTTTCATCATTAAAAGTTAAATCTAGATATAAGAATACAAAATTAATTTTAGTTAGGCCGCTACTCGAGTACTCAAAAAAATCCCTTATTCAGTATTTATCAGAGCAAAAGCAATCCTATTTAAACGACAGAACAAATTATAATAATAAGTACGATAGGTCTCGTATTCGGAAGCTATCTCAACAATTAATACAAGAAGGTCTCAGTAAAGTTAGGTTTAAAAACGTTTTAAAGAATTTAAAAAATGCAAATAACGCAATTAATACTGCAGTTAGCAATTATTTAGAAGAACAAGTTAAACTTAATGAAAAGAAAATTATTAGTTTTAGGTCTAAGGAATTTATAAACTTGCCCGAAGAAATCCAACATAGAGTGCTTGTGAAACTGTGCAGATTTGCTGGAAAAAGCAATAAAGTGCCTAGATCACGATCAATACAAGAATTGATAAATTCAATTGTGAAAGAAAAAAGTTTTAAGCGTACCTTAAATAGTTGCACATTTGTTGGGCAGAAGGGAGTTGTAAATATTCAGTCAGAGAGCGACATAGCTAAACCTAATAAGACTGAAAATTTGGCAATTTCTAAAAATTGGACAAAATCTATCGAGCATTACTAGACTAAGCTATTGAATATAATGTTAAATTTTATTGATATATTTTCTTGTATGCTGAAAAATAGTAATTATCTAATAATATCAATATCTTTATTATGATGAATTTACGAAATATAGTTTTATGGCTCTTTATTGCTTTAATCGTTTTTGGACTTTTTAATTTATTTAGCAATACCAGCGGTGATAGAAACACAGTTGATTTAACATATTCACAATTTTTAGATGAAGTTGAAGCTGGGTCGATCAAAGATGTTATTATTAGAGGTAATAATATCAATGGAGCTTTTGAAGATGGTAGATCTTTTAAAACTTATGCCGCTAATGACCCAACACTCGTTGATAGACTTAATGATCGAGGTGTAAATATTTCAGCTGCACCACTAGATGACGGCTATCCATCACTTCTTGGAGTTCTAATTTCCTGGTTCCCAATGCTTTTACTTATTGGTGTATGGATTTTTTTCATGCGTCAGATGCAGGGCGGAAGAGGCGGAGCAATGGGATTTGGAAGATCCAAGGCTAAATTACTAACTGAAAATAAAAATAAAGTTACTTTTAATGATGTGGCTGGAATAGATGAAGCAAAAGAGGAGCTTGTTGAAATTGTTGAGTTTTTAAAAGATCCTAGAAAATTTCAAAAACTTGGCGGTAGAATTCCAAAAGGCGCCCTACTAATTGGCCCTCCAGGAACGGGAAAGACATTGCTTGCCAGAGCTGTAGCGGGAGAGGCCGGTGTACCTTTCTTTACAATCTCGGGTTCTGATTTTGTTGAAATGTTTGTTGGTGTTGGAGCATCTCGAGTTAGGGATATGTTCGAGCAAGGAAGAAGAAATGCGCCATGTATAATTTTCATTGATGAAATCGATGCTGTTGGTAGAAGCCGTGGAGCAGGCCTTGGTGGCGGTAATGATGAAAGAGAACAGACACTGAATCAGATTTTAGTTGAGATGGACGGATTTGATACTCAGGAAGGTATTATTTTGGTTGCCGCGACTAACAGACCAGATGTACTTGATCCGGCTCTATTAAGACCAGGTCGTTTTGACAGGCAGGTTGTTGTTCCTAATCCAGATATCTTAGGCAGAGAAGCTATTCTGAAAGTTCATATTAAAAAAATCTCTGTCGCGCCTGAT
>CACKBQ010000035.1 GCA_902598405.1 uncultured Pelagibacteraceae bacterium
GCCTTTGCCTTTAAAAATTTTATGTTTCTTTTTATTATAGGCTGTAGCATCGTCTTTAAAAATTTGAATGAGTGTGTTTTTTTTAGGCCCTTTAATAATTTTTTTAGCCTTACCTTCATATAAAGTTTTAGATGATCTCATTGCAGGTAATAAAAATATTTGTTAAGATAAGTGCTTAAATTAAATTAAATTCATTCAAAAGTACAAAAAATCATGAAAAAACTTGATGAGAGAAAAAAAGGTTTCGAGGGTAAGTTTGCTCGTGACCAGGAACTAGAGTTTAAAATATTAGCCCGTAGAAATAAGTATTTAGGTGTGTGGGCAGCTGAAAAATTAGGCATATCAGGCCCGGCTGTTGAAGAATATTTTGCAGAGGTTGTAAAATCAGATCTTGAAGAAGATGGTGATATGGATGTTTTCAGAAAGGTTAGAAAGGACTTTGACGATAAAGGTATTACAATTTCAGACGACGAATTAAGACAAAGTATGGATCAATTTTTACTTCAAGCAAAAGAAGAAATTATTGGTAAAGACAACATATAAGAGTTTTTTATGAAGTATCAGTTTGCCCAAAAAAAGAAAAAGTCGGTAAAAAAGAAAGTAATCAAAAAAAAGAAGCAAGTTACAAAAAAAAGGATTGTTAAGAAATCAACAAAGAAAAAATCAGTTAATAAAAAGAAAGCTTCTTTAGTGGATATGATTGATCGTTCTAATTATGTCGTATTTTACTATGCAGGTGCCTATGCGCTGATTTTTGGTTTATTTGCAGTTGCAATTTACTATTCAAATTAAATTACTTAAAAACTTTTTTGAAAATATAGTCAGTTCTGCGAGCGGCGTGTTTTAAATCTAAAATTTTTGATATCTCTTTTTTGCTTAGGTATTTTTTTAATTCTTCATCTTTGTTAAGTATTACCTCAAAATCTGTATTCGTTTTCCATACTTCCATTGCATTACGTTGAACTATCTTGTACGCATTTTCTCGCGATAAACCTTTTTGAGTCATTGCGAGCATTAAACCTTCTGACATTGGCAGTTTTTTTAATCTATCTAAATTAGTTTTCATATTTTTTGGATATACAACAAGATTTGATATCACATTATTCATTCGTGAAAGTGCAAAGTCGATTATAATATTTGCATCTGGCGCCATTATTCTCTCCACACTTGAATGCGATATGTCTCTTTCATGCCAAAGAGTAATATTTTCTAAAGCAGGAACCGTATAACCTCTAATCAGTCTTGCCAGTCCAGTTAAATTTTCAGTCAGAACCGGGTTTCTTTTATGAGGCATTGCTGATGACCCTTTTTGTCCTTTTGAAAAAAATTCTTCAACTTCTAGAACTTCAGTTCTTTGTAAATGTCTTATCTCGGTAGCTAAACGTTCAATTGAACTTGCAATTACCGCAAGAGTATTAAAATATACTGCGTGACGATCCCTTGGAATAACTTGAGTTGAAATAGTTTCTGCTTTCATGCCTAACTTTTTTGCGACGTGCTGTTCAACACGTGGATCAATATTTGCATAATTGCCAACTGCACCTGAAATCGCACATATATTTATTTCTTCGATTGCTTTTAAAAAACGCTTATGGTTCCTTTGAAATTCTGCATAAAAAGATGCCATTTTAATTCCAAAGGTTGTGGGTTCGGCATGTATCCCATGACTTCTTCCAATGCAAGGTGTGTTCTTATGTTTTATTGCAATCTTTTTTAATGATTTTAGTAAATTTAATAGTTCCTTCTCAATTATGACCGAGGACTGTTTTAGTTGAACATTAAAGGCTGTATCTAAAATATCTGAAGAAGTTAGACCTTGGTGAAGAAATCTTGCAGGTGGACCCGCGTATTCAGAAATTGTTGTTAAAAAAGCAATTACATCGTGTTTCACTTTTTTTTCAATTTGATCAATTCTCTTTTCATCAATCTTTGCTTTTGATCTAATTTTTTTACTTGTTCCCTTAGGAACAGTTCCTAATTTCTCCATGGCTTCGCAAGCATAGAGTTCAATATCAAGCCATATTTTAAATTTAGAGTTAGAGCTCCAAACGTCAGTCATCTCGGCTCTAGAATAACGAGGGATCATATAAGTATGTTTTTAATCTTTAATTTACGGTTTATCAAGCCCAGCAGGCGATTTTGTAAAAATTTCTACACCATCGTTGGTAATGCCAATGCTGTGCTCAAATTGTGCTGACAAACTTTTATCTTTTGTAACAGCCGTCCAACCATCGCCTAACATTCTAACATCATATTTTCCAAAATTTATCATCGGCTCCACTGTAAAAAACATTCCTGGTTCAATTTTCTCACCTTTACCTTTATCTCCGTAGTGAAGAATGTTTGGAAACTCATGAAAAACTTTTCCTAGTCCATGACCACAAAAATCACGAACAACACTGTAGTTTTGTTTTTCTGCATATGTTTGAATGGCATTGCCAATATCACCTAATGTAGCATGAGGTTGAGCAGCATTTATACCTTCATGCATTGCATGAAAAGTACAATCAATTAATTTTTGTGCTTTGGCATTTATTTTTCCAACAGGAAACATGCGGCTTGTATCGCCATGCCAGCCATCAACAATCACTGTTACATCTATATTAACAATATCTCCATTTTCTAAAATTCTTGATGAAGGAATTCCATGACATATTACGTGATTAATTGAAGTACAAACTGATTTAGGATAACCCTTATAAAATAAAGGGGCAATAAGACCTCCATGGCGGACTATATAATCAAATGCAATATTATCTAACTCTTCAGTGGAAACACCTGGTTTTACTTTTTCAACAAGTAGATCCAATGTAGATGCTGCAAGATTACCTGCTTTTCGCATCCCTTCAAAATCATCAGAACTATGAATAGTGTTATTCAATTTAATATCTTTATTTTTTTATTAACACTTATACCATTTCTATTAAAAGAACAGTCATAACATA
>CACKBQ010000036.1 GCA_902598405.1 uncultured Pelagibacteraceae bacterium
TTTGCTTCTTTTAAATACTCTTGAATAAAATACCTACTGAATGTGGTTTTACCAGATCCTAAATTACCATTAAGACAAATTACTATATTATTGCCTTTAGAAAACTTTACTAATTTTCTGGCAAACTGTTGAGTATCCCTCTCATTTGTTAGGAGCATGTATAAATTCTAACACTAATAATGAAATTTAGTATCGATAAGCTTCAGGTTTGTAGGGTCCCTCTGGAGTTACACTAATATAATCAGCTTGGTCTTTTGATAATTGTGTAAGCTTAGCTCCTACCTTTTCCAAATGTAGACGTGCAACCTTTTCGTCCAAATGCTTTGGTAGAACATAAACTTTTTTTTCGTAATTTTCTGAATTATTCCATAATTCGATTTGCGCTGTTACCTGATTTGTAAATGAAGCACTCATTACAAAGCTTGGATGGCCAGTAGCGCAACCTAAATTAACAAGCCTTCCTTCAGCTAATAAAATAATTCTTTTTTCGTCAGGGAATGTGATTTCGTGTACTTGTGGCTTGATCTCATCCCATTTATAATTTCTAAGTGCATCAACTTGAATTTCATTATCGAAGTGACCTATGTTACATAAAATTGCTCTATCTTTCATATCTCTCATATGGTCTGCAGTTACAATATCTTTATTTCCAGTAGCAGTGACAACTATATCTGCTTCTTTGATCATTTCATCCATCAATACAACTTCATAGCCTTCCATAGCTGCCTGTAATGCACAAATTGGGTCTGTCTCGGTAACCATTACTCTTGCGCCGCTTTGACGTAATGACGCTGCACTGCCTTTACCAACATCACCAAAACCAGCGACGATAGCAACTTTTCCTGACATCATAACATCCGTTGCTCTTTTAATTCCATCAACTAAACTTTCTCTACATCCATAAAGATTATCAAATTTAGATTTAGTAACTGAATCATTCACATTAATGGCCGGTACCATTAAAGTTCCATCGCTCTCCATTTTTTTTAAAGCAAGTACGCCTGTTGTTGTTTCTTCAGAGAGGCCTTTTACTTCTTTCAATAGGTCATTATACTCTTTGTGCATTAAGCTTGTGAGATCACCACCATCGTCAAGTATCATATTTGGCTTCCAACCCTCTTTACCTTCAATTGTTTGTCTTACGCACCACCAATATTCTTCCTCTGTTTCACCTTTCCAGGCATAAACTGGAATACCTGCTTTGGCTATTGCAGCTGCGGCATGATCTTGTGTTGAAAATATATTACATGACGACCATCTTACATCCGCGCCTAATTCTACTAATGTTTCAATTAACACGGCTGTTTGTATGGTCATATGAAGACAGCCAAGAATTCTTGCACCTTCAAGTGGTTTTTTTCCATTATATTCACGTCTTAATGCCATTAATCCTGGCATTTCAGTTTCAGCAAGTGAAATTTCTTTTCTGCCGAAATCTGCAAGGCTTATATCTGCTACTTTGTAATCCTCATTTGCCATAGATCATAAAATATAGGTTATATACAACATTAATCAATCTTAATATTTCATCTATTCTGCCAATGGTAAATTAACAATGAACTTAGCACCCATTATATTTCCACTTTCTATGACGTTGTCCGCAGATATATAGCCATCATGAGCATCTATAATTTGCTTAGCAATACTCAGACCTAAACCTGAATGACCTTGGTTGCTTTTATTGTCTCTAAAAGAATAAAATCTATCAAAAATTCTTTTTATATTTGGATCCTTAATTCCTGGGCCTTCGTCAAAAATTGAAACACTTAGATAGTTATCCGTTGACGACAATACAATCTCTATAATTCCACCCGATGGGGAAAATGAAGCGGCATTCATTATGATATTATCGAAAGCTTGATAAAGAAAAGATTTTTGGCCATTAACCAAGAGATTTTGATTTTCATTGGAAATAAATTTTATATTTAATTTATTAGAAACATTCTCTTTATAATTATGAATTAACTCATCTAAAAGCTCCCTAATATTGAAAACATTTGACTGACTTTTGTATAAATTAACTTCATCTTTAATCATTGATGAATAATCAGTGATAATATTCTCAATTCTTGAAATATCATTTAAGATTAAATCAAGAAATTTTTTCTGCTCATCATCTAATTTGTCATTGATTACATCAGTAGCCATTCTTATAGATGCAAGTGGATTTCTTATCTCATGCATTAGATCAGCTGAATTATTTTCAGCATTATCTATTTTTTGATATAGGTTTTTAAGCATCGTGTTTATAATTTTTGATAGTTGACCAATTTCATCTTCTCTCCTATCAAGAACAGTAATTAAAGGTTTTGATTTTACATCTGCATCTACATTTTCAGCAGCTTTTGCTAATTTTTTTATTGGCTTAAGAATTATGAAATTTAAGAAAAAAGAAAAAATAATAAGACTAAATGCAATAGCTAGGCCAGCCAAAAGCACATTAAACCTAATTTGATTATTAATCCTTTGAATTTCAGTATTATCTTCGTAAGCAACTATATGATAGATATCGTCATTTAGACTCACAGGTAAAATTGAAAATAGTTCTAACTTTTTATTTTCTTTTTGAACTGAAAAACTACTTTTTATTCCTTTTTTTGAATTTTTATATTTTTCAAAAAAGACTTCATTATTAAGAAAATCCCTGAACCCAGCACTTTTTTTGTCTAAATTCAAAATTTCATTATCATTAGAATATATACCAAGCTCCTCAATCTCAATAAGTGGAATTGGAGTAATGCTACCTGAAGCGACATCATACCCTTTTGTGTCAATCACCACATTTCCTTCATTATCTAAAATTAATATCGATAAATTTTTAATCTCTAGCTTAGATAAAATGGCATCATGTATACTTTCAGAGTCATTATTTCTAAAAAAATTTGATGAATTTAAA
>CACKBQ010000037.1 GCA_902598405.1 uncultured Pelagibacteraceae bacterium
TGGGCACTGAAAAGGCGTTAAGAGGCGCTCAAATAATTTTTGAAAATAAATTACCTTTTATTCAGTTAATAGAGAGTGCTGGTGCAAATCTACTGAGACAGACCGATATGTTTATTAAAGGCGGTAGAAGTTTTGCCAATCTTTCTAAAATGTCAGCAATGGGAATTCCGACAATTGGCGTAGTTCACGGTTCATCAACTGCAGGTGGCGCTTACCAGACAGGCTTGTCAGACTATATAATTGTAGTTAAAGAAAGATCAAAAATATTTTTAGCTGGTCCTCCTTTATTAAGAGCTTCGCTTGGCGAGATTGCTACTGACGAAGAAATTGGTGGAGCAGATTTACATTTTGCAGTTTCCGGACTTGCTGAATATATGGCAAACGATGATGCACATGCAATTGAGATTGCAAGAGATGTCATGAAGAATATTGGATGGAATAATGATTTTATTTCTACTCAAAAGTCTGAGTATGATGAGCCCGTTTATTCACCTGATGAGTTAACAGGGGTTGTTCCAGTTGATTATAAAACCCCGTATGATTGTCGGGAAGTGATTGCAAGAATTGTTGATGGTTCTGATTTTTTAGAGTTTAAAGAAGGCTGGGGTAAAACCCTCATAACAGGACATGCAACTATTCAAGGTTATAAAGTCGGAATTTTAGGGAACAATGGACCAATATTTTCTGAGAGTGCAAACAAAGCTACTCAATTTATACAAATTTGTTCTCAATCAAATACGCCGCTAATTTTTCTTCAAAATATAACTGGTTTTATGGTGGGAACTAAAGAGGAAGCAAAAGGAATGATAAGACACGGATCAAAGATGATACAGGCGGTTACTAATTGCACCGTTCCTAAAATAACACTAAGGATTGGAGCCTCTTTTGGTGCGGGAGAATATGGAATGGCGGGAAGATCTTATGATCCTCGATTTTTGTTCTCATGGCCAAATGCAAAAATGAGTGTAATGGGAGGGGAACAGGCTGCTAGAACAATGGCTCAAGTAGCTCTTGAAGGCGCCGAACGAAAAGGTCAAGACCCCAAAAAAATTTACGGAGAGAACCTTGAAATGCTTGAAGGCATGAAGCAGAAAATAATTGATCAGTACCGTGAGGAAGGTGAGGCAATATTTTGCTCAGCAAGATTATGGGATGATGGAATAATTGATCCAAAAGATACAAGAAAGATTTTAGGTGAATGCTTAAACATCATCAGTGATGGTGATAAAAGAGAATTAAAGCCAAATACTTTCGGCGTTGCAAGAATGTAACTAATTTTTTCCTGGAAGAATGTCGAGATATTTTGAAATAATACCTAGCATTACTTCATCTGATCCACCGCCAATCGAACCTAAACGTCCATCTCTATATGCTCTTGAAATAGGCGACTCATTCATATAACCCATTCCACCCCAATATTGTAAGCACTCGTCATTAACTTTTCTAGAAAGTCGTGTCGCCTTTAGCTTTGACATTGAAGCTAGCTTTGTACAATCACCACCATTTACATGTATCTCAATTCCTTTCCATGTAAGAGCCTTTAGAGCTTCAACCTCCGTCATCAGCTCGGAAAGTTTGTAATGAACAATCTGATTGTCAAGAATAGGCTTACCAAATGTCTTTCTTTGTCTTGTATAATTAATGGTCTCATTAATAGCTAATTCACAGCCAGTATAGCCAGCAATAGCTGCATAAAGTCTTTCTTCTTGAAACTGCATCATTTGATAAATAAAGCCTTTACCTTCTTCTCCGACTAAATTTTTCTGCGGCACTCTTACATCGTCAAAAAATATTTCAGCAGTATCAGACGAATGCATACCCATTTTTTTTAGTTTACGATTAATTGTGACACCCTTTGCCCTCTTGCCATTTTCCTTAAGGGGCACACATATAAGAGATTTATTTAAATGCTTATTCTTACTGTCAGTTTCAGTATTTGCAAGCATACACATCCAGTCTGCTTGAGTGCCATTTGTAATCCACATTTTTGATCCATTGATTACGTAATCATCACCATCCTTAACAGCATGAGTTTTAATAGCAGCCACGTCAGAACCAGCACTTGGTTCAGAGACACCAAGGCAAGAAACAAGATCTCCGGTAATAGACGGTTTTAAAAATTCATTACATATTTCTTCACTGCCGAAGCGCGCCAATGCTGGAGTTGACATATCTGTCTGTACACCAATAGCCATTGGAACGCCGCCGCATTTAATATGTGCCAATGCCTCATTAAGAACTGCTCCGTATGAATAGTCTAATCCAGACCCACCGTATTTTTCAGGTTTAGTTACTCCAAGAAATCCTTGATCACCTAATTTTTTGAAAAGTTCATGGGCTGGGAAAATTTCATTTTCTTCCCACTCGTCTACATAGGGGTTGATTTCATCTTCAACGAATTTAAGAGCTGATCTCTTTAATTCTTCATGTTCTGTTGTTAATTCCATTTTAATATATATAGCATTTTATTTACAAAGGTCACCCTTTAGAATTCAACTAATTGTCACACACTAAAATAATTTTTGTATTCAATAGGGTGAGGAGAGTGTTCTAGATCATATACATCTTCCATTTTCAGGTCTATGTATGCATCAATTTGGTCATCAGTAAAAACTCCACCTTCAGTTAAAAAAGCTCTATCTTCGTCAACCGCCTCAAGTGCCTCTCTAAGAGAACCGCAAACAGTTGGCAATTTTTTAACCTCTGCCTCTGGTAATTCATAAAGATCTTCATCGGCTGCATTTCCTGGGTCAATTTTATTTTTTATACCGTCCATCCCTGCCATTAGCATTGCTGAAAATGCCAAATAAGGATTTGCC
>CACKBQ010000038.1 GCA_902598405.1 uncultured Pelagibacteraceae bacterium
GCAGTTCTAATGCCCGTTAAAACTGTTGGTGTTATGGGCGATCATAGATCATACGAGCAAGTTTGTGGATTAAGAGCTGTTACATCTGTTGATGGAATGACGGCAGATTTTTATCCTTTCAAAGGTGAATTTTTGAGTAAAGTATCAACAAGAATAATAAATGAAGTTAAAGGTATAAATAGAGTTGTATACGATACAACTTCAAAACCACCAGGAACTATTGAGTGGGAATGATGCGTACGCTAAAAATCAGCACCTATTTAGCAGCAGATTTAGAGACAGTTAAGAGTTATTTAATGACGCCAGCGTTGCTCAATTATGTGTCGGCTGGCTTAATGAAATTCTATCCTATTGAGCCAAGTTCCTTTTCGTCAAAATGGGTTGAGAGGCAGTTCTCCATAAAAATGTTCGCATTTCATTTTTTACCCATCGGAAAACAAATTATAGGTATAGAATTTCCACAAAAATCCGATCATTGGGTTCTCAGAGATAATGGAAGTGGTTCTATAGCAAAAACTTGGGATCATCTAATTTTTTTAGAATCGGAGGGAGGCGGAACTCGATATACAGATGAGGTTTCTATCGATGCTGGTCTTTTCACATTACCAATCTATATCTACGCATTCATTTTTTACTCCTATAGACAAATGCGATGGCGGAAACTAGTAAATCTCAATTTTAGGCCTCTGAATGATCAACTAATCGAGTAGATGTTGCTGGGAAATGGTGGAAAACAAAGCAAAAAAATCGGTCGTCAAAGAGGAAAAAGTAAAGAAAGAAAATCCTGAACAACTTAAAGAATCTAAAGAGAAAACTTAAAAACTTGAAAGACTTTTACGAAAAAGATTTAATTTCTAAAGAGGTTTATGAAAAAAGACAATTAGAAATTCTTTCAGAATAAAAAAGAACCTTAAAATGGTCAACTAGCTTAGTTAATATGGATCAAAAACAGCTGAAAATAAGAGAAAAGGGGCAAAACTCAGTAACTAACTTTCAACTAAGTAAATTTTATCGCCCTGGAAGTACTGATATTAAAGGGTTTTCTAAGAGTGGTACTATTGAGTGGGAGTAATTTATGAAGGTCTTAGCATTAGGTGGAAGTGGCGGCATGGGAAGATATGCAGTTCAATACTTGCACAACATAAAACAGATTGAAAAGATTTATGTAGCAGACGTTAACTCTTTATCGGCAAAAAAGTTTGCTTCACATTTTGATAATAGAGTTGAAGGTTTAAAATTAGATATCAGAGACTTTGAAACCCTGAAATCGGAAATGTCAAAAGTTGATATTGTTGTCAATACGACCGGCCCATTCTTTTTATTTGCAGAATCCATACTCAAAGCTGCAATTCAAACTAATACACACTACTTTGATATCTGCGATGATTGGGAACCAACCGAAAAGATGCTTCAAATGAATGAAGATGCAAAAAAGGCAAATATCACAGCTATTATAGGTCTTGGAGCAAGTCCAGGACTAACAAATATATTGGCTCATATAGCAATATCTGAACTTGATGAAGTTAAAAAAGTTTATACAGGCTGGGATATGACTGCCGCAAAACCAGAAAGTGAGTCATCTCAATCGGGAGTTAGTGCTGCAATGGTGCATGGTATAGAGCAAATGATTGGAGAGGTAAAAATTTTTAAAAATGGTAATTTTGAAATGGTAAAACCTCTTGAAGAAATCAAGGTTGATTATCCTGATATTGGAAAAAGAAGCACATATATTTTTGGGCACCCTGAGGCCATAACATTTCCTAGCAATTACCAGGACATTAAAGAGTCTTATAATTTAATGCATGGTATTGAGAGTAGTTTTATAGCAATCTTAAAAACTATTAGATTTTTAATAAATATGAAAATTATTACCAAAAATTTTGCTGCACGAATTTTGACGTGGCTTGAAAGTCTAAATGGTCCGGATATGGTAGATTATAAAAAAGAAAATCTTCCTAGCATTTATGGTTATGCAGAAGGTTTAAAAGGAAATAAATTTACATCAATTGGAGTTACAATTGATGGTGATATTAATAGTTTTTCTATGGGTGAAGCAACCTCACTGCCTTTAACAGTTGGTGTCCAAATGTTTATTGATGGTAAAATTAATAAAAATGGAGTTCATACTCCAGAGTCGCCAATTATCGACCCAAAAATTTTTATTGATTACTTTAAAAAAAGAGCGGGTGATGATTTTATATTAAATACTATAATTACAAAAAGAACTTAATTAAATAGAATTGAAGGTAATACTGAGAGTAAAAACATGATTAAGTCTTTAGATCACTTAATTATAGCTGTGAACAATCTTGAGGTAGCAGAGCAAAATTACCAAAAAATATTAGGTATAAACCCATCATGGAGAGGTCATCATAAAGAGTGGGGAACCTCAAATTCATTATTCAATTTACAAAATACATATTTAGAACTTTTGGCAGCAACTGGAGATGGATTAGGTGCACAGCTTGTTAAAAATAAAATTAAAAATGATGGTGAGGGCTTGATGGGAATAGTGTTAGGAACTGATGATTTGGAAGCCGTAAGAAATAAACTAATTTCTCTTGGTTACTCACTTCCAAGTCAATCAAA